>CAYWZC010000078.1:0-8833 GCA_964462745.1 uncultured Rhodanobacteraceae bacterium | reverse complement strand
CCATGTAGCCCGGGTAAGGCCGAAGGCCGCACCCGGGGGTGCGGATGGGCCACGCGGAATCCGTCTGGCGGCGGCGCGATCAGCCGCCGAAGCGGAACAGGGTCGGTTGCCACTTGCCGGCGTTGGTGCCGGCGTAGGAGTCGCGGCGACGACGGCGCATGCGTTCGATGATTTCGACACGGCGCGCTTCGGCCCAGTCCACGCGCTGGGTCTTGAGGCTCGCCGGATCGACGCCGTGGCGCGCGGCCTCGGCGTTCCGGTACGCGACGAATTCGGTGTATGCCTCCAGCTCCGGTGCGAGTTCGCGCACCGCGAGTTCGATCATGACCGCATCGTCGAGGAAGCCGAGCACCGGCACCTGGTCCGGAATCAGGTCATCCGGGTTCGCGAAGTAGGCGAGGCAGGCGAGGACCCGGCGTCGATCCTCGTCGGGCATGCCGAAGCCTTCGTCATGGACCATCGCGATCAGGTGGCCGAGTTTCTCCAGGCGCTCGCGGATGAAATCCGGCAATTTGCGGCCCGGATCCTGCTCCAGCAGCTTCGCGGCCGAACCGGTGATGTTGTGCGGATCCAGGCTGTCGACCTGGTCGTACGCCTTCTGCATGGCGTCGATGAAATGCTTGAGGTCGGCGTCATCGAGTTCGATCGTGATCGCGAGCGGCATGGGAGATCTCCCGAGGCAAGATCGCGAAGCCTAGCGATCCGGGGTCGCCGGCGTCAATGG
Organism: uncultured Rhodanobacteraceae bacterium; assembly: GCA_964462745.1. Classification (GTDB taxonomy): domain Bacteria; phylum Pseudomonadota; class Gammaproteobacteria; order Xanthomonadales; family Rhodanobacteraceae; genus Dokdonella_A. The sequence continues at coordinate 8,109 of CAYWZC010000078.1, read as the reverse complement.
CTGCGGAGCGGGAATGGGGAATCAAGAATAGGGAATGGGGGAAGAAGGCCTCTCGCCGATCCGCCATTCCGGCGACTGCGCGCGCAGGAAGCGCGCGCGAACAACGAAGCCGGCCCGAAGGGCGAGCCCCGGGGATCGGGCGAGTAAAACCGGAATCCACTGGCATGGGTACGCCCGCCTGGGCCGTGGCTCCTGCCGAGACAGCGGACATGCAGAAACCCGATACCGTTTCCCGTTCCCCGTCTCCCGTCCTCAAAGAATCCCCACGAACCCCGCGCCGAACGCGGTCGCGATGCGCGTATAGATCGTCTTCAGCGACAGGTCGACCTGCGGGAACGCGCCGACATTGGTGTAGCACTCGTAGAAGTGCGGATCGTCCGGCGGCAGCGGATCGCAGCCCGGATCGAGCTCGAAGCTCGTCGCATAGCGGAACGGCCAGAAGTCGAACAGCGGCAGCGCGGTGGAGAAATCCGCGATTGCATTGTTGATGCGCTCGATGAGCGCGGGCCGCGGACGTTTCGCGATGATCCAAGCGTTCTGCGGGGCGATGTCGCGCGCGATCGCGTCGGCCACGCGCGTGGCGACCTCGCGACTGTGGATGATGAAACCGGACTCGGTGTTGTAGTTGTCCGAACGCGGATCGAAATTGTGCGAACCGATCAGGGTCGTCGCGTCGTCGATCACGATGGATTTCGCGTGCAGGCCGATGCGCGTGCCGCCACGGGTCAGCGGCGTTTCCGCGTAGCGCTCGTATTCGCCGCGGTTCGCGCTGCCGGCGAGCCGATCGTAGTTGCGGATCATGCCGGCGGCGTCGGCCGGGAACGGCTTGAGCTCGTGGATACGGAAGCCGAGCTGCTTCAGGTAACGCTTCTTGTACTTGTGCGACAGCGCGTACACGTAGAACGCGTCGGTCGAGGCGAGCGAATTGGTCGACACGACGACTTCGACCGGCGGTTCGCGTTCGGCAAGTTCGCGGAACAGCTTGCGCGCACGCCCGGTGATGAGCAGGTACGGCGTCTGCATGAGGATGCGCCGGTCCGCGCTGCGCAGCAGTTCGCCGATCTGCCGGGTGAGGTCGCGCTCGGCACGCTCGGTGTCGTCGGACTTGTCCGGTGCGTCGGAAAAGTAATCGACCGCGCCGACCCGGATCGCGTCGGCCACGAAAAGCCGCGCGATCTCCGCGGACTCGCCGGCACGCTCGCGCAGCTCCTCGATGCGCGGCCAGTCGGCATCGGCCGGTGGCCGCAGTTTCGCGTCGCGCCCCGCGTCGGCGACGATGCGCCGGTTGACGTCGTTGAGGCGGGTCAGCGGCACGACGCGCCGGTAGTTCCAGAATTCGTCGAACGAGGCGAGCATTTCGCGTCCCGCGCGCGCGCCGATGACGAGCACCTCGCGATCGCGGTAGTCGAAGGCCGGATCCCAGTCGAAGTAGCGATCCTCGTAATTGCGTCCGCCGCCGATACCGAACTCGCCATCGACGAGGAACAGCTTGTTGTGCATGCGCTGGTTGAAACGCGTGAAGCAACACAGCACGCCGGCCGCGAACTCGAGCGGCTGGGTGACCGCGTCGTCGAACGTCGGGTTGAACAGCCGCACCTCGAGATTGGCGTGCGCGCGCGCGAGCCGCGCGAGCCACTTGATGTCGTCCAGCGCGAACAACTGGTCGACCAGGATGCGCACGCGCACGCCGCGCCGCGCCGCGGCGATGAGTTCGTCGAGCACCAGCCAGCCGGAATCGTCCTCGGCCCAGATGAAGCTCTGGATGTCGATGCTCTCGCGCGCGGCGCGGATCAGGTGGATGCGCAACAGCAGCGAATCCTCGCCGTGTTCGAGCAGGTCGACGTAATGCACCGGCGCGGCGGGCGTCGCGTCGCGGCGCGCAGCCGCGGCGAGCGTACGCAGCGGCGAAGCGATCGCGCAATGGTCCGCCTTGCGACAGGTGATCGTGCGGTCCTGTTCGAGGGCGACGAGTTGGTCCGCCTGGCGCGCGAGCTCGCGATTGAGCACGCAGCCGCCGAGGCTGCAACCGAGCGCCGCCACGAGCAACAGCTGGCGCGCGCAATCGACGAGCGTTCGGTGCCCTCGCTTCATCCGTTCGTGCGCAAGCCTTGCCGCGCGAGGATGCTGAGGCTCAGACGCACGCGGTCAGATACCACGCCACGCCGCGAGCGCATGCCGAAGTCGGAACGCTGGATCACGGCGCGCGCCTCGATCGGGCAGCCGCGACCCGGCGCTGCGCAGGCCGAGGGCAGCAAGGTGAACGTGACCGGTCGCGTGACCCCGCGCACCGTGAGCCGGCCCGGCAGGTCGCCGCCGCGTTCGAGGCGCAGCAGCGGGAAGTTGTCGGATTCGAAGCGGATTTCAGGCCATGCGACCGCATCGAAGAACTCCGGCGACTTGACCCATTCCTCGTTGCCGTGACCGTCCATGCGCACGCTGTCGACCGCGATGCGCGCGCTGACCACCGCCTGACTGCGGAAATGATCGATGCGCACTTCGCCTTCGAGGCCGGCGAAACGGCCGCCGGTATCGAACAGCCACATGACCTTGACCGTGAAATCCGCATGCGAGCGTTCGCCGTCGATCAGGACCGTTTCATGGCGCGGATCCTGCGCATGCACGGTCCACGCGCCGAGCGCGAGCAACGCCCACGCGAGCGACGCCGGCCAACGCGATCGCAGCGGCTCTGCCATCACGGCCACCAGAAATGGCGAACCTCCGCTGTGCCGGGCTCCAGCGTGCCGGCCGGAAAACCCAGCCAGGCGACCGCCGCGGGCGGCATGCCGCGCCCGGAATCGGACGCGCCGTCGCTGAGCAGGGCGACGAGGCTCTCGAGCCCGGGATTGTGGCCGACCAGCAGGACGCAGGCGCGGTCCGGTTGTTCGTCGAGGATCGCGAGCAGGCTCGCCGGTGTCGCTTCGTAGATGCGCGCCTCCTCGACGATCGAAGGCCTGCTGCCGAGCGCTGCGAGCGTACGCTCGCAGGTCGCGCGCGCGCGAAGCGCCGGCGAACACAGCACGCGGTCGGGCGCCGCACCCTGCTCCTTCAGCCACGCCCCGGCCCGATCGGCCTCGACCTCGCCGGTCGGGCTCAGGCCACGCCCACGGTCATCGTCGCCGGACGCGCCCGGTTCGGCGTGCGCATGACGCAGCAGGATCAGCTCTCGGATCATCGTGGCGCCTCGCGCAGCATCAGGGCTCGTCCCCGGGGATTCGATCATGCACCAGGCGATGCGTCGGGTGCCAACGATTCGGCCCGATGCGGTCGAATCGGCCCAACCGCGCAGGGATTTCTTGTATCGTTCCGGGCTTTCCATCTGCGGATCGCCGCGGGGACATCCCACTTGGACAAGCGTTACCTGCGCATCGGCGTGGCCCTCGCGATCGCGGTCGGCGTGATCGTGGCGCAGCGCGTGCTGCGCGAACACGCAACTGCGCCCGCCGACGGACCGGTGCCGATCGCGACGCCGGAGACCGGCGGTTTCACGCTCGGCTCACTCGCGTTCACCTCCTGCGAACTCGCGCAACCGCATTCGGGCGCGACGACCGCCGCCTGGTGTGCGCCGTTCCAGGTGCCGGAGGACTGGGACGCCCCGGAAGGGCGGCACATCGATCTCAAGCTCGCCCTGGTCCGGAGCGATGCGCAGGTTGCCGAACGCGACCTGGTCGTGTTGCTCGCCGGCGGCCCCGGTGAGGCGGCAACCGAGAGTTACGCCGGGGTCGCCGGCGCGCTCGCACCCTTGCGCAAGCATCGCCATGTCCTGCTGCTCGACCAGCGCGGCACCGGCGGATCGCATCCGCTGACCTGCCCGCAGCGCGCCGACGCGGCGGGCAACCCGGCGACCGCCTCGGGCGAGGATCTCGACGGCCTGCGCGCCGCGATGCGCGAATGCCTCGCCACGATCGGCCAGGATGCCGACCCTGCCCTGTACACGACCAGCGCCGCGGTGCGCGATCTGGAAGCCGTGCGCCAGGCGCTCGGCGCGCCACGCTTCGATCTCGTCGGCGTGTCCTACGGCACGCGCGTCGCCCAGCAGTACCTGCGCCGCTACCCCGATGGCGTGCGCAGCGTCGTGCTCGACAGCGTCGTGCCGAACGAACTCGCGCTCGGCTCGGAATTCGCGACCAATCTCGATGCCGCGCTGCGCGCGCAGTTCGCCGAATGCGCGAAGTCGCCCGCGTGCGAGGAAACCTTCGGCGACACCTATGCGAACCTGCATGCATTGCACGAACGGCTGGCCGCACAGCCGGTCGAAGTGGACTATCGCGATCCGCGCAACTTCGTGGAACGCACGCGAACGCTCGATGGCGGCACCCTCGTCGGCCTCGTGCGCCTGTTCGCGTACACACCGGAAACCAGCGCCCTGCTGCCGCTCGCGATCGCCGAGGCGGGGCGCGGCAATTACGCCCCGCTGCTCGGGCAAGCCGACCTGGTCGAGGACCTGACCGGCGATCTCGCGACCAGCGGCATGCAGTTTTCGGTGATCTGCGCCGAGGACGCGGACCTGCTCGAACCGCGCCCGCAGGACGAGGGGCTGCTGCTCGGCGACGAACTCGGCGCGGCGTTTCGCGCGGCCTGCGAGGCATGGCCGCGCGGCACGCGACCGGCCGATTTCCACGAACCGATCGAAAGCGACAAGCCGGTGCTGGTGCTCGAAGGCGAGTTCGACCCGGTCACCCCGCCGCGCTACGGCGAGGCCGTGGTCGAGGGACTCGCGAACGGACGCCTGCTCGTCGCGCGCGGACAGGGACACAACGTGATCGGCCGCGGTTGCATCCCGACCCTGGTCGAGCGTTTCGTCGAGACCCTCGATGCGGCCGCGCTCGACGCCGGCTGTCTCGCCGATCTCGGCCCGATTCCCGCCTTCCTCGATTACAACGGAGCCGCGCCATGATCGAGGTACGCGGCCTGCACAAGGCATTCGGCCCGGTCAAGGCGGTCGATGGCGTGTCCTTCGTCGCGCGCGATGGCGAGATCACCGGCCTGCTCGGCCCGAACGGCGCCGGCAAGACCACGACCCTGCGCATGCTCTACACGTTGATGAAGCCGGACCGCGGCGAGGTGCTGGTTGACGGGTTCGATGCCTCTGTCGATCCGGTCGCTGTGCGCCGCCGGCTCGGCGTGCTGCCCGACGCCCGCGGCCTGTACAAGCGCCTGACCGCGCGCGAGAACATCGATTACTTCGGCCGCTTGCAGGGCATGGACGAGGCGCGCCTCGCCAGCCAGCGCGAACACCTGGTCGAAGCGCTGGACATGGCCGAGTTCGTCGAGCGCCGCACCGAGGGCTTCTCGCAGGGCCAGCGGGTCAAGACCGCGATCGCACGCGCGCTGGTGCACGATCCGATGAACGTGATCCTCGACGAGCCGACCAACGGCCTCGATGTCATGGCCACGCGTGCGATGCGCGAATTCATGCGCCGGCTGAAATCCGAACGCCGCTGCGTGCTGTTCTCCAGCCACATCATGCAGGAGGTCGCGGCGCTGTGCGATCGCATCGTGGTGATCGCGCACGGCCGCGTGGTAGCCGATGAATCGCCGGATGCGCTGCGCGAGCAGACCGGCGAGGCGAATCTCGAGGACGCATTCGTGCGCATCATCGGTTCCGAGGAGGGCCTGTCCGCATGAATGCCGCGTGGATCGTGTTCCTCAAGGAAATCCGCGAGAACCTGCGCGATCGCCGCACCCTCGTCAACACGCTGGTGACGGGGCCGCTGATGGCGCCGATCATCTTCGTGCTGTTCATCAACGTCACCCTGCAACGCGAGTTCGACAAGGCGGATGCGCCGCTCGAAGTGCCCGTCGCGGGAACCGAACATGCGCCCAACCTGGTCGCCGATCTCCAACGCCAGGGCTTGCGCGTATTGCCCGCCCCGGCCGATCCGGAACAGGCCGTGCGCGAGCAGGACGCCGAAGTCGTCCTGCGCATCCCGGCAAGCTATGCCGAGGCGTGGCGTCGCGGCGAAACCGCCCAGGTCGAACTGATCTACGACGCGTCGCGGCGCGACAGCAGCGGCCCGGTGCAGCGCCTCACCGCCATGCTCGAAACCTACCGCCAGCGCAATGGCGCGATGCGCCTCATCGCGCGCGGTCTCGCACCGGACATCGCGACGCCGCTCGCGATCGCGACACGCGACCAGTCCACGCCGCAGAGCCGTGCCGGCATCCTGTTCGCGATGCTGCCGTACTTCTTCATCCTCGGCGCATTCATCGGCGGCATGGCGCTTGCGATCGATACCACGGCCGGCGAACGTGAGCGGCAATCGCTCGAACCGCTGCTTGCGAATCCGGCCTCGCGGACCGCAATCCTCGCCGGCAAGCTCGGCGCAACCTGCACGTTCGCGGCCACGACCCTGCTGATCAGCATCATCGCGTTCGCAGTGGTCGGCCAGTTCCTGCCATCGGAACGGATCGGCATGGTGCTCGACATCGGCGTGCATTTCACTGCCTGCACGCTGCTCGTGATGATGCCGCTCGTGGTCCTGATCAGCGCGTTGCAGACCATGGTCGCGGCCTTCGCGAAAAGCCATCGCGAGGCGCAGACCTACCTGTCGTTGCTGATGTTCGTGCCCGCGATCCCGTCGATCCTGCTGTCGATCCTGCCGGTCAAGGCGGAACTGTGGATGTATGCGGTGCCGCTCATGGGCCAGCAGCTCACGATGATCCGCCTGCTGCGCGGTGATCCGATCGAAGCGCTCGCGCTTGCGACCTGCGTGGCGGGAACCGCGCTCGTCGCGCTGGTCGCCTGCGTCGTGACCGCCATGCTGTACCGCCGCGAGCGGCTCGCGATTTCGGGCTGACGGGAACGCCCCGGCGATTCTCAGGCGGGCGCGCGAACCGCGACCGGCCGCGACCAGTCGAACAGCACGGTGATGCGCCCGCCGGCCCCGTCGTCCGCTTCGAGGCGCGCGGGGCGGCGGTCGGTGCGACACACCCACAGCCTCATCGCGCCATCCGCGGCCGCGCCCGGCAACTGGCCGGACGCACGAAACCGGTAGACATCGGCGGTGCAGGCATCCATGGCCGCATGGCCCTCGAGGCGCACCTCGCGGATCGAGTCGATCGCGCGGCGCATTTCGTCCGGGTCGAAGCTCGTCACCGGCAACATCGCGCGATCGGTCGGCACCCAGGTACCGAACGCGTTGGTCCAGGCCGCATCCGGCAACGCGATGAACTCGAGCCCGCTGCTGCGCACGCGAATGCGATCGGGCAGGACTGCCGCGATCTCGCCGCTCACCGAAGGCAGATCGGGGCCGAACACCCGGCCCCAGGCATCGACCCGAAACCAGCCTGTCGCGAGCACGTTGCGGAACGCGGCCTGCACGTCGCCACGAGGATCGGCACGTGCGGGCGACGCGAGCGCCGCGGCGACGAGCAGTGCGATGCCGGGCAGCGACAGTTTCATGGGGCTCTCCAACGGTTTCCGGACAGTCGTCGAGTATCCGTGGCGCGAGATGAACGCCTGCCCGCGGGGCATCGGAACCGGGCGACGCGGCTTGCCTTGGACCGGAGGCTGCGTTATAAAGACCGGCTCGCTGCGCCGGTTTGCCGGGGTCACCAATCCCCCGGCACGCGGAATCAGGGTACGCGACCCTCTCCCGTGGCATCCGACCAGCGTCCCCGGCATCGCGTGGCGCATCGCCGCCGCCGGGCCGCCACCGCCCTGGCCAAGGGTGGGTAACCGGATTCGAGAGAGGATCGCATGTCCAGAGTCTGTCAGGTCACCGGGAAGGGCATCCTTTCCGGCAACAATGTTTCCCACGCGAACAACAAGACGCGGCGCCGCTGGCTGCCGAACCTCCATGAACGCCGCTTCTGGGTGCCGAGCGAGAACCGCTGGGTCAAGCTGCGGGTTTCCAACCATGGTCTGCGCACGATCGACAAGAAGGGCATCGAAGTCGTCCTTGCCGACCTGCGCGGCCGCGGCCTGAAGGTCTGAGGAGAACGACATGGCAACCAAGCGCGACAAGATCCGTCTGATTTCCTCGGCCGGCACCGGTCATTTCTACACGACCGACAAGAACAAGAAGAACACGCCGGAGAAGATGGAAGTCAGCAAGTACGACCCCGTCGTCCGCAAGCACGTGATCTACAAGGAAGGCAAGATCAAGT
>CAYWZC010000077.1:10505-12743 GCA_964462745.1 uncultured Rhodanobacteraceae bacterium | reverse complement strand
CGTAATGACCCGTTGTGCAGGACGCACGATTCTACGCGACCCCCGGCCCCAGCCCCACGCCTCCAGCCCCCAGCCCTTGGCCCTCAGCCCTCAGCCCTCAAAACTGGCATCCATCCCCCAGCGCTGACAGACTGCGCGCCGTCGCACCACGGCAAGGCCCATGGAAATCCGCATCAGCCAACTGACCGCCGCGTCCTATGTACTCACCGCCGCCCTGCTGGTGGTGATCCTGCCACTGCATCTGCTGCCGGTGCTGCTGGCCGGCCTGCTCGTGTATTCCCTGATCCACGCACTCGCGCCGCTGCTGCAACGCCACCTGCCGGGGGCACGTGCGCATTGGCTGGTCGTCGCCTTGCTGAGTTGCGTGGTGGTCGGGTTGCTGACCATCGCGATCATCAGTCTTGTCGCGTTCCTGCGCAGCGAGGCCGGCAATCCGGCGCAATTGCTGGAAGGCAACCGGGTGATCGCCCTGCTCGACCACGCGCGCGAGCAGTTGCCGGCCTTCGTCGTCAACCACCTGCCGGACAACATCTACGAGTTGCGCACGATCGTGTTCAACTGGCTCGGCCAGCACGCCGACCGCCTGCAACTGGCCGGCACCAAGGTCGGCAAGGGCGTCGTGCACCTGCTGATCGGCATGCTGCTCGGGGCGATGATCGCGCTGCACACCGCGCGGCCCGCGCTGCGTCGCGGCCCGCTGCTCGGCATCCTCGCGACGCGCAGTGCGAATCTCGCGACCGCGTTCCGCGACATCGTGTTCGCCCAGGTCAAGATCTCCGGAATCAACACGCTGTTCACCGCGATCTTCCTGCTCATCGTACTGCCGCTGTTCGGGGTCAGCCTGCCGTTCGCGAAGACCCTCGTGATCGTTACCTTCGTGGTCGGCCTGCTGCCGGTTATCGGCAACCTGATCTCGAACACGATCATCTTCCTCGTCGGCCTGACCGTGAGCCTGTGGGTCGCGCTCGCCGCGCTCGGCTTCCTGATCGTGATCCACAAGCTCGAATACTTCCTCAACGCGCGCATCGTTGGCGGCCAGATTCGCGCGCGCGCGTGGGAAATCCTCATCGCGATGCTGCTCATGGAGGCGATCTTCGGCATCGCCGGCCTGATCGCCGCGCCGATCTACTACGCGTACCTCAAGCGCGAGCTGGAAGCGGCGAAGTTGATTTGAAGCTCCCACGAACCCGGCCCCGGTTGCCCGCCCACCACGAGGATGGTGTCGGGTTCCGTTACGGAGTCGTGCTTCGCGCCGGCATTGCGACCAGCATCAACGTACCAACGGAGATGCATGGCGAACGCATGGCCACGGCCTGACTTCCAGGAATGCTCGGGCCTGCCGCGCAGCTACTCACCGGGAATCTGGCGCCGGGAGTGGTCCGGGTACTTCGTGGTATTATGCGTTATACGCATAACGTACTGGAGCTGGGAAATGCACAAGCGGATGACGATTACGCTCGACGAAGCCGTGTACGAGGGGCTGTATCGGCGGGTGGGCAAGCGGCGCATGAGCCAGTTCATCGAGGATCTGGTGCGGCCGCATGTCGTGGACACCGCGCTCGACGCCGGGTACCAGGCCATGGCCGCCGACAGGGTGCGTGAGGCCGAAGCGGTCGAATGGAGCAACGCGCTTGCCGGCGACATGGCTGATGAAGCGCGGTGAGGTGTGGTGGGTCGAGTTCGATCCCTCCGTCGGTAGCGAGATACGCAAGACGCGCCCTGCGGTGATCGTGAGCAACGATGCGGCCAATCGCCATCTTGCCCGCGTGGTCGTGGTGCCGGTCACCAGCAATACCGGGCACCGGTATCCGGGCGAGGCCGTGGTGACGGTTAGCGGACAGAGCAGCAAGGCGATGGCCGACCAGATCATGGCCGCCGACAAGTCGCGGCTCAAGAACCGACTCGGTACGCTCACCAAATCCGATCTGCTGGCAGTGGAAGACGCGATCAAGGTCCATCTGGCGTTGCCGCGTTGATGGGCTCGCGCCTGGACGCAGGCGAGCTTCCCGGCAGGCCGCCATCGGAACGATCCGCATCAACCGCGCGGCAGACGGGGGCGGCGATAGTTGGATAACCCACCAACCATCGCCAGTGGCTTGCCAGGCGTTGTGTGCGGTCAGCCAGCCCCGATCACACCGCACGCGATGCGCGCGCCGGAGTTGCCGGACGGTTGGCTCGTGTAGTCGTCGCGTTCGGCGTGCAGGATCAGGGCGCGACCTTCGACGTCGGTGCTGCTGC
>CAYWZC010000077.1:0-10405 GCA_964462745.1 uncultured Rhodanobacteraceae bacterium | reverse complement strand
TCGTCGCGTTCGGCGTGCAGGATCAGGGCGCGACCTTCGACGTCGGTGCTGCTGCCGGTGCCGAGTTCGATGCCCGGCACGAGGACGTCGATGTCGGCATTGCCGTTCGCGTCGGAGCGCTGGTTCGGAATGTCGCCGGCATGGTGCGGGCCGTCGGCCGGGTTGCCGTGCGGGTCGCTGCCCGGATTGAAATGACCGCCCGCGCTGCTCGCGTCGGGCGCGCTGCAGTCGCCGGTTTCATGGATGTGGAAGCCGTGGACGGTATCGGGCGCCAGTCCGCCGATCCGGCCGCTGATGCGCACGCCGTCGCCCTCGGCCCGCAGTTCGAAGCTGCCCGTTGCCGTGTTGCCCTCGGTCGGCTGGAGATCGGCGCGTGCGACGCGTGCGGGTTCGGCGATCGGCGTCGCAGGTTGCGGTTCCGGGCTGCGTTCCGCGGACGGCGCCGATTCGACGGGCGCGGCGCTCGTGGGCGGCGTTGCGGCGGGTGGCGTGCCGTCGTCGGGGGCTTGCCCTGGCCGGTTGCATGCGCCGAGCAGGAGGACGGAGATCAGGATCGACAGGGTGCGAACGGACATGGCGGCTCTCCTATGGGATGCCCCCACCGTAGTCGCGCATCGATTAACCGGACATGGACACCGGACGCGGTATGCTGAAGCACCGCTGACCCCGGAACCGGCTGGCGGCATCTCCCTTTCGAGCCCGCCCGATGTCCGCATCCGCAACTCCGCTGGTCTGGCAGTTCACGATCGTCCTGCTGCTCGGCCTGATCGCGTACGACTTCTTCTTCCACGTGCGCAAGGCGCATGTACCCTCGCTCAAGGAAGCCGCGCTCTGGTCGGGCGCGTACGTCACGATCGCGCTGCTGTTCGGTGTCGGCGTGTTCGTGTTCGGCGGCGCGAATGCGGGCGCCGAATACTTCGCCGGCTACGTGACCGAGAAGGCGCTGTCGATCGACAACGTGTTCGTGTTCCTAGTCATCATGGCGAGCTTCAAGGTGCCGCGCCAGGACCAGCAGAAGGTGCTGCTGTTCGGCATCGTGTTCGCGCTCATCGCGCGCACCGGTTTCATCTTGCTCGGCGCGGCGTTGATCGAACTGTTCGCGTGGGTGTTCTACCTGTTCGGCCTGGTCCTGCTGTTCACGGCCGGCCACCTGTTGCAGCCGAAACCTTCCGAGGACGACGACGCGAAGCCGCACATCGTCGTGCGACTCGTGCGTCGCGTGTTCCATGCGACCGACTACTACGACGGTGACAAGCTGTTCACGATGCACGAGGGTCGCCGTGCGCTGACCCCGATGCTGCTGGTGATGCTCGCGATCGGCGGCACCGACATCCTGTTCGCGCTGGATTCGATCCCCGCGATTTTCGGCCTGACCCAGAACGTGTTCATCGTGTTCACCGCGACCGCGTTCTCGCTGCTCGGCCTGCGCCAGCTGTATTTCCTCGTCGACGGCCTGCTCGAGCGCCTCGTGTACCTGTCCTGGGGGCTCGCCGCGATCCTCGGTTTCATCGGCGTGAAGCTCATCCTGCATGCATTGCACGAGAACAACCTGCCGTTCGTGAACGATGGCGAACCGGTCAAGGTGATCGAGATCGGCATCGGCATGTCGCTCGGCGTCATTGCCGGTGTCCTGCTGGTGACCGTCGTCGCCTCGCTGCTCAGCGAGCGCGGCAAGGCGCAGGCCGCGGTCTCCGCGTTGCGCCGCCATGCGAACACCTACCTCGGCCTCGGTACATCCGCGGAGCCCGCCGATTGCGAGAAGGTGCATGCACGCGTCGTCGAAGCCGAGCAGCGCGTCGCGGCGCTCGATCCGAAATACCGCGAGCTGATCCACGAGCCGGAGCGCTTGCGGGAAATGGTGGCCGAGGTGCACCGGCAATATGCCGAATGCATGGGACGCGCACGCACGGGCGGGTAACCGGACCGGATTCGGTTACCCGCTTGCCCGTAGATCAATCCGCCGGGGCGCGCAGCGGATCGACGCCGCAGGCTACTCGGCGAGCAGCGCCGCGATGCGCGCCAGATGCGAGGTCGCGGCCTCGCGCGCGACGTCGGCGTCGGCAGCCGGATCGCGGCCTTCCCAGTGCAGGTCGGCGGCGGGCAGTTCCGCGAGGAACCGGCTCGGCTGGTTCGCGAGGATCTCGCCGTAGCGGCGCGTGCGTGCGGACCAGGACAAGGTCAGCGATTCCTTCGCACGCGTGATGCCGACGTAGAACAGGCGCCGCTCCTCGTCGAGGCGGCCCTCGTCGATGGCACCGTCGTGCGGCAGGGTGCCGTCCTCGCAGCCGACGATGAACACGAAGCGGAACTCCAGGCCCTTGGCCGCATGCAGCGTCATGAGGCGCAGTTCGTTGCCCGGATCGTCCTGGTCGGCGTGACCGAGCAGGGCGAGTTGCGCGGCGAGATCGCCCGCGCCGCCGCCATCGCGCGCCATCGCGCGAAACCAGTCCGCGAGTTCGCGCAGGTTGCCGAGCCGGCGTTCGCGCAGCGCGGGTTCCGGGGATTGCGCGGCGACCTGCTCGGCGTAGCGCGTGCGAGCGAGGACCTCCTCGACCAGTTCGGCCGCGGGCATTCGCGCGGCGTCGCGGCGCAGGCCGTCGACGAGGTCGACGAAACCCACGAGCGCCGACGCCGGGCGCGACGCGAGTTGTTTCAGCACGCTGTCGCTACGCGCGGCTTCGAGCATCGAGACGTGCGCGGACTGCGCGATCCGGCCGAGCTTCTCCAGCGTGGTCGCGCCGATCTCGCGCTTCGGCACGTTGACCACGCGCAGGAACGCCGCGTCGTCGGCCGGATTCGCGACCAGGCGCAGGTAGCACAGCACGTCCTTGACCTCGGCGCGGTCGAGGAAACTCAGCGCGCCGGACAGGTGGTACGGCACGCGCGCGAGGCGCATCGCCCTTTCCAGCGCGCGCGCCTGGTGGTTGCCGCGATACAGCACCGCGAACTCGTGCCAGCGCGCCTTGTGCTTTTCCGCGAGATGCGTCGCGATCGCGGCGATGCGTTCAGCCTCGTGTTCGGCGTCCTTGCATTCGAGCACGCGGATCGGCGCGCCTTCCGGGTGCTCGCTCCACAGTTTCTTGGTGTGCACGTGCGGGTTGTTCGCGATCAGTGCATTCGCGGCGCGCAGGATGCGTCGGCCGCAGCGATAGTTCTGTTCGAGCTTGACCACGCGCAACGCGGGCCAGTCGCGCGCGAGCTGGTCGAGGTTCTCCGGGTTCGCGCCGCGCCACGCGTAGATCGACTGGTCGTCATCGCCGACGCAGGTGAATGCGCCGCGCTCGCCGGCCAGCGCCTTGAGCAGCCGGTATTGCGCGTGATTGGTGTCCTGGTACTCGTCGACGAGCAGGTAGCGCAGGCGCTCGCGCCACTCCGTGCGCGCTTCGGGGTCGGACTCCAGCACCGCCAGCGGCAGGCGGATCAGGTCGTCGAAATCGACCGCGTTGTACGCTTCGAGGCGCTGCTGGTACATCGCATAGATCGTCGCGGCTTCGACCTCGCGCGGGCTGCGTGCGGCAGCCGCGGCCTGCTCGGGCGTCAGCCCTTCGTTCTTCGCGTGCGACACCAGCGACAGCAGTGCGAACAGCGCGTCCGCCTTGATGCCGCCGGGTGCGAGATCCTTGATGATCGCCGCGGAATCGTCGGCATCGAGCACCGAAAAGTTCCGTCGCAATCCGGCGCGCCGGTGCTCGGCGTGCAGGAACTTGAGACCCAGCGCGTGGAACGTGCACACGCTCAGCTTCTGCGCCGCATCGGCACGGACCAGCCGCGCAACGCGTTCACGCATCTCGCGCGCGGCCTTGTTGGTGAACGTGATCGCCGCGATGCGTTCCGGCGCGAGGTGCCGGCGCGCGACAAGGTGCGCGATCTTCTCGGTGATGACGCGCGTCTTGCCGGAACCCGCGCCGGCCAGCACCAGCAGCGGTCCTTCCACGTGCTCGACGGCGGCGCGTTGAGGGGGGTTGAGCATCAGGGGCCGGGATTCGGGATTCGGGATTCGGGAGGCGGAAAATCGCGAATCCGGATGATGGGACGAGAGATGGGTGGCGATGCATTGTACGACCAGGCCAAGGACGTCATGTCGAGCCGAGATTCCGAATCCCGAATCTTAAATCCCGAATCCGGCTTCTCCCGCTTGCCGCCGGGCGCCTCGCTCCGTAGGCTGGCGCATCCGCAAACGGGATGCTTGCATGGAAGAGCCAAAGAGCGCCGACGAACACTGCGACGTGCTCGTCATCGGCGGTGGGCCGGGCGGCAGCACGGCGGCGACCCTGCTCGCGCGCCGCGGGCGCAAGGTATTGCAACTGGAAAAGGACCACCACCCGCGCTTCCACATCGGCGAGTCGCTGCTGCCGATGAATCTGCCGGTGTTCGAGCGGCTCGGCGTGCTCGACAAGGTGCGTGCGCTCGGCGTGTACAAGCCGGGAGCGGATTTCGAGGCGGACAACGAGCGCGGCTACAACACCTATGCGTTCGCGCGTGCTCTCGGCAGCAGCCCGCCGCATGCGTTCCAGGTGTGGCGCCAGGATTTCGATCGCATGCTGTTCGAGCACGCGCGCGAGACGGGCGTGGACGGCCGCGAGGGCGCGGAAGTGATCGGTGTCGAGCAGCGCGGCGATCGCGACAGCCGCGTCGAGGTGAGGACCGGCGACGGACGCTATCGCGTGCATGCGCGCTACGTGATCGACGCGAGCGGTCGTGACGCGTTCCTCGCGAGCAAGCGCAAGCTGCGACGCAAGAACCCGGAGCACCAGAGCGCGGCGATCTTCGGCCATTTCCGCGGTGCCGAAACCCGCGCGGGCGAAGACGCGGGCAACATCAGCATCTACAGCTTCGAGCATGGCTGGATGTGGATGATCCCGCTGCCCGATGGCGTGATGAGCGTCGGAGCGGTGTGTCGCCCGGATTACCTCAAGCAGCGGCGCGGGCGCACGACGGAGTTCCTGTTCGAGACCCTGAAGCTCAGCCCGGCGCTGTGGAAGCGCATCGAACGCGCGCAACTCATCGGCGACGAGGTGCGCGTGACCGGCAATTACTCCTACGACGCGACGACGATCGGTGGCGTGGGCTGGATGCTGGTCGGCGACGCGTTCGCATTCCTCGACCCGGTGTTTTCGTCCGGCGTGTATCTCGCGATGAGCGGTGCCGAACAGGTTGCCGCGGTGGTCGACGCCGCGCTCGACGATCCGTCACGCGAGATCGCGTTGCAGCGACGCCTGGAACGGCGCCTGCGCGCCGGCATGCGTCGCTTCGCGTTCTTCATCTATCGCTTCAACGGACCGGTGATGCAGCAGATGTTCCGCTCGCCGCGCAACACCTGGCAGGTCGAGCAGGGCGTGATCTCGATGCTCGCGGGTGACCTGTTCGATTCGCGTCCGGTCTGGTGGCGCCTGCAGCTGTTCCGCGTGATCTACGCGTTCTGCGCACTGCGCGACTTCGGTGGCTGGAATCGCGAACGCAAGTACCGCCTCGCCCAGGCCCGTACCGAGTTCAAGGGCGGCACCACGCCCGTCGACCCGGCGTGAGAAAGTAGCCGGTAGCCGCCGTCTCCCCGCTCACCGCTTCCCGTCTCCCGATTCCCACCCAATGGCCAAACTCTACTTCTACTACTCGGCGATGAACGCCGGAAAGACCACGACGCTGTTGCAGAGCGCGTACAACTACCGCGAACGCGGCATGCGCACGCTGATCCTGACGCCGGCGCTCGATGACCGCCACGATGCGGACGTGGTCGCCTCGCGCATCGGGCTCAGCGCACCGGCGCAGCGGTTCGCGGCCGACACCGATCTGCGCGTGCTCGTCGAGGCCGACATCGCCGCGCACGGCGCGCTGCATTGCGTGCTCGTCGACGAGGCGCAGTTCCTGACCCGCGCCCAGGCCTGGCAATTGTCCGATGTCGCGGACGTGCTCGGCGTGCCGGTACTCGCCTACGGATTGCGTACGGATTTTCGTGGCGAGCTGTTCGAAGGCAGCCAGTACCTGCTCGCGTGGGCCGACGAACTGGTCGAGATCAAGACGATCTGCCACAGCGGCAGCAAGGCGACGATGGTCGTGCGCGTCGACGAGCAGGGTCGGGCGGTGAAGGCCGGGCCGCAGGTCGAGATCGGCGGCAACGAGCGTTATGTCTCGGTGAGCCGCGCCGAGTTCAAGAAGATCATGGACGGCGACCGCCGGGTCGAGCCGGCGGCGGACCCACCGTTGGGCAACGCGGGCTGATCGGGGGCGTGTATCGCGCGCGCAACCGTCAGCGCTGGCAAGCCGCGCAATGGAACGTCGAGCGCTGGCCGAGGACACTCGTGCGGATCGGCGTCCCGCACACGCGGCACGGTTCACCCGCGCGGCCGTAGACGAACAGTTCCTGCTCGAAGTAGCCGGGTGCGCCGTCCGGGCTCAGGAAGTCGCGCAGGGTCGTGCCGCCCCGCTCGATCGCGTGGGCGAGGATGCGCTTGACCTCGTCGGCGAGCCGTTCGTAGCGCGCCAGCGACACCGCATCGGCCGCACGCGCGGGATGGATGCCGGCCGCGAACAGCGCCTCGGCCGCGTAGATGTTGCCGACCCCGACCACGATGCCCTGGTCCATGAGGAAGTTCTTGACCGCGACGCGCCGTCCGTGCGCGCGCCGCTTGAGGTACGCGCCGTCGAAATCGGCCGACAACGGTTCCGGGCCGAGTCCGGTGAGCAATGCGTGGGTGCGACCCACGGGCTGCCACAGCAGGCAGCCGAAGCGGCGCGGGTCGGTGTAGCGCAGCACGAAGCCCGAATCGAGGCGCCAGTCGTAATGATCGTGCGCACCGATCGGGGTCCGTGGCGGCAGCACGCGCAGGCTGCCCGACATGCCGAGGTGCAGCAATGCGCTGCCGGCAGCGGTATGAACGAGCAGGTATTTTGCACGACGCTCGACCGCATCGATGCGCTGGCCGGGCAGCCGCCGGCGCAGGATCGCCGGAATCGGCCAGCGCAGGCGCGGTTGGCGCACCGCGAGCGCGGTTATGCGGCGCCCGACCAGGTGCGGCGCCAGTCCACGTCGGGTCGTCTCGACTTCCGGCAATTCGGGCATGATTGATTCGACGCGCTGGCACCACCATATCGGGGCGGGTATAGTCCCACAGGTTTCCCCCCTCACAGCGGTATCTCCAGCTCATGCTCGACAGTTTGCTCACCTTCGCCGCCCGCGGCCTGACCCAGGCTTCGTGGGGCACATGGATCGTGTACTTCATCGTCGTCACCCAGCTCACGATCCTTTCGGTGACGCTGTACCTGCACCGCAGCCAGACGCACCGCGGCGTGGATTTCCATCCCGCGCTCGCGCACTGCTTCCGGTTCTGGTCGTGGCTCAGCACCGCGATGGTCACCAAGCAGTGGGTCGCGGTGCACCGCAAGCACCATGCGCGGTGCGAGACCGACGACGATCCGCACAGCCCGACCACGTACGGCATCAACAAGGTGCTGTGGGAAGGCGTCGCGCTGTACAAGGTCGCGGCGAAGAACGAGGAGGATGTCGCGAGGTACGGCATCGGCACGCCCGATGACTGGATCGAGCGCAACGTGTACGCGCGCTTCCCGGAAATGGGCCCGACCCTGATGCTGCTGATCAATTTCGCATTGTTCGGCGTCGTCGGCGTCGCGATCTGGGCGCTGCAGATGGTCTGGATCCCGTTCTGGGCGGCCGGCGTGGTCAACGGCCTCGGCCACTGGTGGGGCTATCGCAATTTCGAATCGGCCGATACCTCGACCAACCTGTCGCCGTGGGGCGTCATCATCGGCGGCGAGGAACTGCACAACAACCACCACGCGTTCCCGAGTTCCGCGAAATTCGCACTGCGCAAGTTCGAGTTCGACATCGGCTGGGCGCTGATCCGCGGATTCGAGGCGATCGGCCTTGCCAAGGTGCTGCGTGTCGCGCCGACCCTGGACGTGCGCCCGAACGTGCCGCTGCCGGACGCGGAAACGGTCAAGGCGGTGCTCGCGCACCGTTTCCACGTGATGAGCGACTACTTCCGCGGTGTCATCGCGCCGACCCTGCGCAGCGAAGTCGCCCAGGCGGGCAACGGGCTCAAGGGCTTGCCGCGCAAGCTGCGTCGCGCACTCGCCAACGGCGGCCGCTGGCTCGACGAGGGTTCGCGCCAGCGCCTGGCCGCGTTCGTTGAACGCAGCCCGGAATTGCGCACCGTATGCGAGTTCCGCGCGCGCCTCGCGGGTCTGACCGAGCGCAACGGACGCAATGCCGAAGGCATGCTCGACGGCCTCAAGCAGTGGTGCCACGAAGCCGAAGCCACCGGCATCCGCTCGCTGCAGCAGTTCGCGGCGCGGCTGAAGGGTTATCGGCTCGCGGGCGAAGCGGCCTGATCGACCTCGACCTCGACCTTGATCGCACAAAAACCCGCCGTCCGGCGGGTTTTTGCTGAACGATTACCGGCGATCGCGTTCCAATCGGCATGGGCCTGGCGCTGCACCCGTGGTTTCGCGAAGCGCGGATTGCGATGCGTCGCGATCCGCGAATGCTGCGCCGGTGCGGCGTCGTCGCGCTGGTCTTCGTTGCCGGCGTTGCGCTGACCTTTACGCGACGCGGGATGCTCGAAACCGTCGCGGCGTTTCTTGCGGCATGGCCGCTGCAAATCGGCGTCGTGGTTGCTGTTGCGAGCTTTGCGCTGACGCGAAGTCGCCTCGTGAGGCTCGTCGACGAATGGCACGGAGGCTGGTGGGCCGCGGTGCCGCTCGGTCGACATTGCATTGCGCGAAGCGTGATTGCGCTGACAGCGATCGTGACCGGGGTGATCGGTGCATTGCTGGCCGGGGTGCTGTTTGCGGCGATATGGATTGCGGCGAACTCGCAAGCGTTGCCAAGCCTGTTTGCTATTGAAGCCGGCTTGCTTGCAGGAGCCGCAGCGGGAGCCTTGACGGCGTTGCGCGCTACACGTACGGAACGGACTCGCAGCAACAAATCCCAGCCTTGGCGCGAACCGCTATTGCGATTGACGTGGTTGCATGACCGGCGCGCCCCGCACCTCTCCGACTGGCAGCGTCGCGAGGCGCTGCAAGGCTGGCGGAGCGGCGGAAGCTTCTGGTTGCCGGGGGCGGCCTTGGCCGCGATGCCGAACGGCATTCCGCTGGGTACCGTGATCGGCCTGCTCCTGCTCTCCGTCGTGACGGCCTGGATTCTCGTCGTGCTGCGCGCCGGCTCGGCAGTGGCGCGTGACGCTCAGGGTCTTCTCGCTGCGACCCCGTTGTCGCGCAAACCCTTCGCTGCTGCTGCGCTGCGCTACCCCTGGTTCACGGCTGCTTGCGCAACGCTGCTCAGCGCGATCGGCATCGCGATGACCGGCCTCGGCTGGCGCAGCCTGTCCATCTGGGCGTCGGCGGTTGTTGCGGCAACGTGGCCATCGTACGCGTTCCTCGCCCGTCGTCGTCGGGCCGGCGCATGACTGGACTCCTGCACGTCGACCGGCTGCATGTCCGCTACGGCGAACATGCGGTACTGCACGATCTCGCACTCGTGATGGAGCGTGGCGAATTCGTCGCACTGATCGGCCCGAACGGTTCGGGCAAGACCACCCTGCTGCGCGCGATTGCCGGAATTCAGCCAGCGTCCGCCGGCTGTGTGCGAGTCGAGGGTCACGATATCGCACGAGAAGCGCAGTCGGCGCGAAAGAAGCTTGGCTTCGGCATTGCGCCCGAGCGGCTGCCGGGGTTGCTCAGCGGTCGCGAATGCCTGGCCCTGTTCGCGGCTGCGCGCGGGATGTCCGAGGTCCCGGAAACCACCCTCGCGCTTGCCGGGACTCTCGACTTGACCCCGATGCTGGATTACCGTGTGGCCCATTATTCGCTCGGCACGCGGCAGAAACTCGGTGTGGTCTTGGGGCTGCTCGGCGAGCCGCCTCTGCTGCTGCTCGACGAGCCGTTCAACGGCCTCGATCCGCGCAGCGCCTTCGCGTTCAAACGCCATCTCGAAGCACGGGTTCACGCGGGCGCCAGCGTGTTGCTCGCGACCCATTCGCTCGACATCGCAGAACGACATGCGACGCGCGTCGTTTTGCTTATCGAAGGTCGCTTGTGTCGAAGCTGGGGCCGGGCCGAACTGGATCGCCTGCGCGATGATCCGCGCAGCTCGCTGGAGCGGGCGATGGTCGAGGCGCTGGGGTAAGAGCTCGGCTTCCGGGTAAAGAAAAGCCCGCCGTGGGGCGGGTTTTCGAGGGGCGCAATCAGGAAGAGGCTGGATCCCGGCTTTTGCCGGGGTGACGAACCGGCGAACCACGCGCTGCGCGCGTGGGCACTTCAAGTAAAAACTGGACCCCGGCGTTCGCCGGGGTGACGCATCGCTGACCACGCGCTGCGCGCGTGGAGCGGTGCGTCACTTGATCTTGCCTTCCTTGTAGATCACGTGCTTGCGGACGACGGGGTCGTACTT
>CAYWZC010000076.1:0-13376 GCA_964462745.1 uncultured Rhodanobacteraceae bacterium | reverse complement strand
CGACGATACAGCGCGCCCGCTATACTGCGGCCGACTTCATGTTCGGAAGCGAATCATGCCTTTGTCGAAGCCGATGCATCGCGTGTGGATTGTCGGATTGGCGCTGCTGTGCGTGTTCGCAGCGGGTTGCCAGCGCACGCCGAGCGGTGTTCCCGACGTGCAGAAGGCCGCGCCGGTCGCCGCCGAGCCGGCAGAGCCTGCGAAGCCGCAGGGATTCGCGCTCGTCTCGGCCCGCGCCGAGCCGTACCAGGGCCAGCTCGCGTTGACCCTGGAGTTCTCCGAACCGCTGGTCGGTAGCCAGGCGTTCGACACCCTGCTCGCGGTGACCGGGCCGAAGGGCGAAACGGTCGAGGGCAGCTGGGCGCTCGACGAGGACGGCAAGACGCTGCGCTTCCCGTACGTCCAGGCCAATGCGAACTACACGGTGCGGCTCGAGGCCGGCCTCGCCGGTGCCGACGGCAAGACCCTCGGCGCGGATGCGAGCAAGCAGGTCAATACCGGTCCGATCGAGCCGAACGTCGGCTTCGCCTCGCAGGGCAGCGTGCTGCCCGCGCGCGAGACGCGCGGCCTGCCGGTCGTGTCGGTCAACGTCAAGGAAGTCGACGTCGAGTTCCTGCGCGTGCGCGATGGCGAGGTCGCGAATTTCTTCGCCGCGTACCAGAAGAACGGGCGCAATTCGAGTTGGGATCTCGATCCCGAATACGGCTGGTACGGACGCGACGGCAAGCCGGTCGCGCAGATCGCCGACTCGGTCTACGCGAACCGCTTCCTGCTTGCCGCGCACGAGAACGAACGCGCGCTCAACTACCTGCCGATCCAGAACATCGACGAACTCGCCCAGCCCGGCCTGTACTTCGCGGTCATGCATCGCGCGGGCAGCTTCCGCGACGACTACGCGACGAGCTTCTTCTTCGTCAGCGACATCGGCCTGCACACGCGCGCCTACAAGGACACCCTGTTCGTGCATGCGGCCTCGCTGAAGAGCGGCGCCGCGCTTTCCGGAGTCGAACTCGGAGTGCTCGATGCGAACGGCGAGACCGTCATCAGCGGCAGCACCGACGACAACGGCAACGCCCTGCTCGGTTACACGCTGAAGGCGGACCAGGTGCTCGTCGCGCGCAGCGGCCGCGACGTGTCGTTGCTGCCGTTCAACCGCCCCGCGCTGGATCTGTCGGACTTCCACGTGGCCGGGCGCAAGCAGGAATGGTTCGACGTGTTCGCCTGGTCCGATCGCGACCTGTACCGGCCGGGCGAAACGATCCGCCTGTCCGCGCTGCTGCGCGATTTCGACGGCAATGCGATCCAGCCGCAGCCGCTTTTCATCACCCTCAAGCAACCAGACGGTCGGACCTACGCGCAGGCGAAGCTCGAAGCGCAGGCTCTCAATTACTTCGAATGGTCGCGCGCGATCCCGGCCGATGCGCCGACCGGGCGCTGGCAAGTCGAGTTCCGGCTCGACCCGGCGAGCAAGGACGCGACCCAGGGCATGGCCTTCCGCATCGAGGAGTTCCTGCCCGAGCGGTTGAAACTCGACCTTGCGAGCCCGCAGGAAACCCTCGCACCCGGCGATCCACTGAAACTCGTCGTGCAGGGCGATTACCTGTACGGCGCACCCGCTGCCGGCAACCGCTTCACCGCGCGCCTCACGCTCGCGCCGGACCAGCATCCGCTCGATACGCAAAAGGACTTCTTCTTCGGCGACCCGACCATCGAGTTGCCGAAAGAGGCGCAGGACGTCGTCGATACGGCGCTCGACGACAACGGCCACCTCGAGACCGAAATCGATCTCGGCGACGCGGGCAAGGCGGGCGCGCCGGTCGCGGCCTTCGTTTCCGGCAGCGTGTACGAGACCGGCGGGCGCACCGTCACGCGCACCCTCAAGCGCAGCCTGTGGCCGGCCGACGCGCTGGTCGGCGTACGCCCGCTGTTCGACCCCGATGACAGCGCGATGCCGAACGCGGACGCGGGCTTCGAGCTCCTGCGCGGCAATGCCGCGGGCGAGCGTCTCGCCGCAATGGGGCTGAAGCTCACCCTGGTCCGCGAACGCCGCGACTACCACTGGACCTGGGACCGTGAAAGCGGCTGGCATTTCGATTTCACGCGCCGCTTCGAAGACATCGAAACCCGCGACGTGGACATCGCGGCCGGACAGACCACCACCGTGCACGTGCCGGTCGAATGGGGCAATTACCGGATCGACGTGCTCGACCCGCAAACCGGCCTGACCATGCGCTACCCGTTCGTCGCGGGCTGGAGTCCGAACGACGACAACCGCGGCAGCGAGGCGCGTCCGGACAAGATCAAGCTCGCGCTCGACAAACCGGCCTACCGCGCGGGCGACACGCTGAAAGTCACCCTGACCCCGCCGCATTCGGGCAAGGGCATCCTGCTGGTCGAATCGGACAAGCTGCTGTACTCGCGCGACATCGATGCGAAAGCCGGATCGACGTTCGAGATCCCGGTGACCGCCGACTGGGAGCGCCACGACGTGTATCTCACCGCGCTCGTGTTCCGCGGTGGTTCGGCGGTCGAGAAGATCACGCCCGCGCGCGCGGTCGGCGAAACCTTCGTGCCGATCGACCGCAGCGCACGCAAGGTCGAGGTGGCGCTCGACGTGCCCGACCTCATGAAGCCGGAAACCGATCTCGTCGCCGCGATCAAGGCGCCCGCGCTGGCCGGCAAGACCGCCTTCGTGACCGTGTCCGCGGTCGACGTGGGCATCCTCAACATCACGCGCTTCGCGCGCCCGGATCCGAACGCGTGGTTCTTCGGCCAGCGTCGCCTCGGCGTCGATGCGTACGACCTGTACGGCCGCGTCATCGAGAGCTTCGACGGCGGCACCGCGAAACTGCGCTACGGCGGCGACATGGCGCTCGGCACGCTGCCCCAGGCGCGCCGGCCGACCGCGCACGTACAGACCGTCGACGTGTTCTCCGGCGCGGTCGCGCTCGACGCGAACGGTGCCGCGAGCGTGCCGCTGCGCATCCCCGACTTCAACGGTACCGTGCGCGTGACCGCACTCGTGTTCGGCGAAAACCAGTACGGCGCGAACGACGCGGAGACGATCGTGCGCGCGCCGCTGGTCGCCGAAGTGTCGACGCCGCGCGTGCTCGCGCCGGGCGATCGTTCGCTGGTGACCCTGGACCTGCAGAATTTCTCCGGTGGCGAGCGCACGTTCGCGGTCGAGGTGAGCGGCGAGGATCCACTCGCGGTCGGCGACGGCAAGCGCCGGGTCACCCTCGCCGACAACGAAAAGACCACGCTCAACTTCCCGCTGCGCGCGCTCGAAGGCTATGGCGTCGGCCGCGTCGGCGTCGCCGCCGAGGCGGTCGCGGGAGACGGCGATCCGATCTCGATCGATCGGCACTACGAACTCGTCGTGCGCGCGGCCTGGCCGCAGGTGCTGCTATCGACGCCGCGCGCACTCGACAAGCTCGAGCCGATCACGCTCGGCACGAGCGCAATGAACGGCTTGCTGCCCGAATCGGTCAATGCACGCCTGACCGTGTCGAGCCTGCCGCCGTTGCCGTTCGCGGCCGCGCTCGAAGGCCTGTTGCGCTACCCGTACGGCTGCCTCGAACAGACCACGAGCAAGGGTTTCGCGGCCCTGTTGCTCGATCGAGCCACGGCGGACAACCTGCAAGTCGCAGGTCTCGACGCCGACGCGCGCAAGCAACGCGTCGAAGGCGCGATCGGCCGCATCGCGTCGATGCAGATCGGCTCGGGTCATTTCTCCATGTGGGGCGGCGACACGAGCGCGAACACGTTCCTGACGCCGTACGTGGTCGAGTTCCTCGAGGACGCGCGCGACGCGGGCTTCATCGTGCCCGACGAAATGCTGCAGAAATCCCTGAAGCGCATCAACGATGACCTGCTCGGCGGCGGGCACCCGTATTACAGCTACGAGCACAGCGACCACTTGCGCTTCGCCGACCAGGCCTACTCGGGCTACGTGCTCGCGCGTGTCAACCGCGCACCGCTCGGCACCCTGCGCGCGCTGTTCGACAACGACCGCGGAAAGTCGATCACCGCGCTGCCGCTCGTGCATCTCGGCATTGCGCTGAAACTCATGGGCGACGCGCCGCGCGCGGAGAAGGCGATCGAGGAGGCGTTCGCGAAGCAGGTCGAACGACCGCGCTGGCTCGGCGACTATGGCTCGGACCTGCGCGACATGGCACTGATGATCGCCCTCACCCATCGCTTCGGCATGAACAAGCCCGCGTACGACGCACGCGTGTTCGAGCTCGCGCGCACGCTGGCCGTCGAGCAAAGCGAAACCGAACAACGTCGCTCGCGCTGGGGTTCGGGCCGCCTCTATCTCAGCACCCAGGAGAAGATCGCGATCGCGCGCCTCGGCAAGAGCCTGGTGACGAACGGGGATACCGCGGTCACCGGCACGCTCGCGATCGGCGACACGAGCAGCGAGATCTCGCCGGAACGCCTGTGGAGCCGCGCGTTCGACGCCGCCGAACTGCGCGCCGGCGTGCGCATGAACCCGAGCGGCGACCTGCCGCTCTACGTGAGCACCGATGTCGCGGGCGTGCCGAAGGTCGCACCGGAACCCGACGATCATTACGTATCGATCAAGCGCCGCTACTACACCCTCGACGGCAAGGCCTGGGAACCCGGCCCGCTGCGCGAAGGCGACGCGCTCATCGTCGGCATTTCACTCGAGGCGCGCGAGTCGATGCCGGACGCGCTGCTCGTCGACCTGCTGCCCGGCGGCCTCGAGATCGAGAACTTCAACCTCACCGACGCGAAGCAGTGGAGCGACGTCGTGGTCAACGGCATCACCCTGAGCGATCGTTCGAACGCCGCCAACGTCGCCCACGAGGAGTTCCGCGACGATCGCTACGTCGCCGCGCTGACCCTCGACAAGGGCCAGTCCGCGAACGTGTTCTACCTCGTGCGCGCGGTATCGCCCGGCACCTTCCTCGTACCGCCGCCGCAGGTCGAGGACATGTACCGACCGGAGGTGCGCGGCATCGGCACCAGCACGCCCGAGTCGATCACGGTCGTGGAGCCGGAGGATATGAAGTAATCGTGTATCCACGCGCCATGCCATTGGCGCGGGATACGCGATGGGAAGCTCCCCCTGCGGCGGGCCGGCGACTGACGGAATGGACGTAGCGTCGTGACTCCCTTCGGTACGCCGCGCCTGCGTCGCGGGTTCAAGTTCATCGCGATCGCGCTGCTGGTCCTGATCGCCGTCGCGGTGATCCTCGACCGCATGTTCCCACCGCCCCTGCCGGATGCAGCGTCGCACAGCACCGTCGTGCTAGCGCGCGACGGGACGCCGCTGCGCGCGTTCGCGGATGCGTACGGCATCTGGCGTTACCCGGTTTCGGTCGACGAGGTTTCGCCGCTGTACATCGAAGCCCTGCTCGGCTACGAGGATCGCTGGTTCTGGCGTCATCCGGGCGTCAACCCGGTTTCGCTGCTGCGTGCGGGGGCGCAGTTCGCGCGCCATGGCCACATCGTTTCCGGCGGATCGACGCTGACCATGCAGGTTGCGCGCATCCTCGACGGCGAGCCGTCGCGCAGCATCGGCGGCAAGTTCCGGCAGATCCTGCGCGCGTTGCAACTGGAAGCGCATCTGTCCAAGCGCGAGATCCTCGAACTCTATCTCGACCATGCGCCGTTCGGCGGCACGATCGAGGGAGTCGAGGCGGCCGCGTGGGCATACCTCGGCAAGCCGGCGCGGCGACTGTCGCACGCCGAAGCCGCGCTGCTCGCGGTGCTGCCGCAGGCGCCGAGCCGCCTGCGGCCTGACCGGCATGCCGACGCGGCGCGCGAAGCGCGCGACAAGGTGCTCGATCGCATGGCCACTCTCGGCATCTGGAGCGCCGCCGAAGTCCACGATGCGCGTATCGAGACGGTCGGCGCACGTTCGCTGCAGCCACCATTGCACGCGGCCCTGCTCGCGCGACGCCTGCGCGCGGAGCATCCACGCGAGGCACGCATCACGAGCACGATCGATGCCGGCCTGCAACGCGCGCTCGAGGAGCGCGTCGCCGACTACGTCGCGCGCCTGCCTGCACGTACCTCGGCGGCGCTGCTCGTGGTCGACAATGCGACGCGCGAAGCGCGTACCTACATCGGCGCGGCCGAATTCGGCGACCAGGCGCGCCTCGGCCACGTCGACATGGTCCAGGCCTGGCGTTCGCCGGGTTCGACCCTGAAGCCGTTCCTGTACGGCCTCGCGCTCGATGATGGCCTGATCCATTCGGAAAGCCTGCTCGTCGATGCACCGCAGTCGTTCGGCGGCTACCGGCCGGGCAACTTCGATGCCGCGTTCAACGGGCCGGTCGGTGCGGCCGAGGCGTTGCGCCTGTCGCTGAACGTGCCCGCCGTGGATCTGCTCGATCGGGTCGGGCCGACCCGCTTCGCGGCACGCCTCGCGAACGCCGGTGTCGCGCTGCGCCTGCCACGCGGCGTGATGCCGAACCTGACCGTGATCCTCGGCGGCGCCGGCGCGCGACTCGAGGATCTGGTCGGCGCCTATGCCGCGCTGAATCGCGGCGGGGTCGCCGGCCGCGTGCGCTACACGCCGGACGATCCACTGGTCGAACGGCGCGCGATGTCCGACGGCGCGGCCTGGATCGTGCGCACGATCCTCGAAGCGCACCCGCGCCCGGGCTACGCACCCGACACGTTCGATCCGGGCAGGCATCCGCGCGTCGCCTGGAAGACCGGCACGAGCTACGGCTTCCGCGATGCGTGGGCGATCGGCAGCACGCGGGATTACACGGTCGGCGTATGGATCGGCCGCCCGGACGGCACGCCGCTGCCGGGGCAGTACGGCGCGGTGACCGCGCTGCCGCTGATGTTCCGCGTCATCGACAGCCTGCCGCGCCGGTCGGTATCGATTGCACCCGAACCGCCGCCCGCGAGCGTGGCCGAAGCACAAGTCTGCTGGCCGCTCGGCCTCGCGTACGATCCCGCGCATCCGGAGTTGTGCCACGAGAAACGCGAGGCGTGGGTACTCAATGGCGTGATCCCGCCGACCCTGCCCGAACGCGACGCGCGCAACTGGACGTCCGGACTGGTGAACCTGCGCGTCGATGCGCACAGCGGGCTACGCCTCGGCGCCGGCTGCGAGGAACGCGACGCTCGCGAAATATCGATCGCGCGCTGGCCCGCGCTTGCGTATCCGTGGCTTTCGCGCGACCTGCGCCGACGCGGCAGCCTCCCCGATCTCGCACCGGGCTGCGCACCCGACGGGCTCGCTGCGCGGCAGACGTTGCGCATCGCGGGCGTGGCCGACGACGCAATCATTGCGCGCGCGCCGAACAGCGACCAACCCGCACGCCTGCGCCTGCGCGCGCTCGGCATCGGTGACGAGGTGTCCTGGCTCGTCGACGGCCGCCTCGCGGCGACGCTCCGCGCCACGCAGTCATTCGAACACGACTTCGCCGAACGCGGCCTGCACACGATCACTGCACTCACCGACGACGGCGCGTTCGACCAGGTGCGGGTGAACGTGTTGCGTTAGCCGTCGGCGTCGGCGTCGGCGTCGGAATCGTAGGTCGGTTCAAGCGGCGCAGCCGCGGAACCGACGGCGCGCAGGTGGGCAATGGCTCGGCCGAATGCCCGTCGGACTTCGCGCGTTGTCGGCTCCGGCCTTAGGCCTTGAGCCGACCTACGGACTTGCCGACCTGAGGTCCGACTCAGGCGTCGGAATCGTAGGTCGGTTCAAGCGGCGCAGCCGCGGAACCGACGGCGCGCAGGTAGGCAATGGCTCGACCGAATGCCGTCGGACTTCGCGCGTTGTCGGCTCCGGCCCCGGATCAAGTCCGGGGCAGGCTCTTCGGCCTTGAGCCGACCTACGGACTTGCCGACCTGAGGTCTGACTCACCAGATCCAACTTGACAACATACCAACTGGTTGGTATTTTCCAGCCATGCCAAGACCGACCAAGCAGCATCCCCAACGTGGCGACGCCCGAACCCGGCTGTTGGCGGCTGCTCGCGACGTGATCCGGGCACAAGGTTTCAACGCGACGACCGTGGACCAACTGTGCCGCGCCGCAGGCGTCACCAAGGGTGCGTTCTTCCACCACTTCGAGGACAAGGAAGCGCTGGGCGTCGCGGCCGCCGCGTGCTGGTCGGAAACGACATCCGCCTTGTTCGCCAACGCCCCCTATCACGCCCACGAAGACCCGTTCGACCGGCTGATCGGCTACATCGAGTTCCGCAAGGAAATCATCGAGGGTGAATTGACCGAGTTCACCTGCCTGGTCGGCACCATGACCCAGGAGGTGTTCGCCTCGCACCCTGCCATCCGCGACGCCTGCGCGGCCAGCATCTTCGCCCATGCCGCGACGCTGGAACCCGACATACGCGCGGCCATGGATGCGCGCGGCATGAGCGCGGATTGGACTCCGGCCAGCCTCGCTGCCCACACCCAGGCGGTACTGCAGGGCGCCTTCATTCTCGCCAAGGCCACCGGCGACCGCGCGATCGCGCGCGACAGCGTCGACCATCTTCGCCGCTACATCGAATTGCTGTTCAACGCGCCCGCCGCCAGCGGGCACCCAACCATGTGAGAGGACATCCCGTGAGAACGATCCGAATCATCGAACACATCAGCCTGGACGGTGTGATCCAGGCGCCGGGCGGTCCGGAAGAGGACCCCGGTTATCCGCATGGCGGATGGGCGTTTCCGCACCACGACCCGGCGGTGGGCGAGGCGATCGTTGCCGGCCAGGGCACGGCATTCGACCTGCTGCTGGGTCGGCGAACCTACGACATTTTTGCCAGGTACTGGCCCAACTCCGAAGGGCCGATGGCCGACAGCCTGAACGCGGCAAGGAAGTACGTCGCCACCCATCGGCCGGACAGCCTCGAGTGGGGTCCTGTCGAGGATCTGGGCGCGGATATCGTTGCTCGCCTGCGCCGCATCAAGGCGACGGACGGGCCGGACCTCATCGTCTGGGGCAGTTCGACCCTGACGCCCGTGCTCCTCGAGCACGAACTTGCGGACGAAATGCTTCTGCTCGTCTTCCCGGTTTTGCTCGGCATCGGCAAGCGCCTGTTTGCCGAAGGTACCCCGCCACGCGAACTGGCCCTGGTCGACACCCGATCCGCGGCATCCGGCGTCATCATGAGTACCTATCGACCCAATGGTCCGATGCGCGTCGGGTCTTTCGCGGACGCCACGGATTGACCCACCTCCGATCCCGCACAGCCAACCAGGAGACCGATCATGACCGACCTCGTAACCTGCCTGTGGTACGACCAGGGCGAAGCGCGCAAGGCTGCCGAGTTCTACGCCGCAACATTCCCCGACACGCGGATCGACCGGATCAGTACGGCACCCGCAGACTTCCCCGGTGGTACCGAAGGCAGCGAGCTGACCGTCGAGTTCACCCTGCTCGGGCGCCGCTTCGTCGGCTTGAACGGCGGCCCGATATTCACCCCGAACGAAGCCGTGAGCTTCATGGTCGTGACCGAAACCCAGGACGAGATCGATCGCTACTGGGATGCGATCGTCGGCAACGGGGGCGCCGAGAGTGCCTGCGGCTGGTGCAAGGATCGCTGGGGTTACTCCTGGCAAATCACGCCGAGGCGCCTGCTCGAGTTGACCACGAGTGCCGACCGCGACCAGGCCAGGCGCGCGTTCGAGGCGATGATGACCATGCGAAAAATCGATCTCGCCCGGATCGAAGCGACGGCAAGCGGCAAATGAGGCACCAGCGTGCGGACGGCGCGTTTCCGGCGAGCCTTCGGCCGACCCGCGCACCTGCGAATCGCAGGTCGGTTCAAGCGGCGTAACCGCGGAACCGACAGCGCGGGCGGGCGATCGCTCGCACGAACGTCGTCGGACTTCGTGCGTTGTCGGCTCCGGCCCTTCGGGCCTTGAGCCGACCTACGGCCTTGAACCGACCGACGGCCTTGAACCGACCTGCGGCGTTGAGCCGAGCTACGGTTCCAGCACGTCGTCCAGAATATAGACGCCGGGCGGGCGATCGACCAGCCACGCGGCGGCAGCGAGCGCACCGCGGGCGAAGATGTCGCGGTTGGTCGCGCGGTGCGCGAGTTCGATGCGTTCGCCTTCCGCCGCGAACCAGACTTCGTGCTCGCCGACGATGTCGCCCGCACGCAACGTCGCGAATCCGATGTCGTGGTTGCCGCGTGCACCGTTGCGATCCGTGCGCGCTACCGCGTCGAAATCCGTGCCGCGCGCGTCCGCGACCGCGCGACCGAGCGCCAGCGCGGTGCCCGACGGTGCGTCGCGCTTGTGCCTGTGGTGCGCTTCGAGGATTTCGCATTGCCAGTCCGGCAACGCGTGGGCGGCACTGCGCACCAAGCGCGAAAGAATCGCGATACCGAGGCAGAAGTTCGCGCTCCACAACACCGGGATGTTGCGTGCGGCTGCGGCGATGCGCGCGTGCTGTTCGGCATCGAGACCGGTGGTGCCGCTGACGAATGCGATGCGTTTGCCGAGCGCATGATCGAGCGCAGCGTCGAACGCGTCGGCATGGCTGAAGTCGATCAGCACGCGCGCTGCCGTGTCGCTACCCGATGCGCAGGGCACCTCCCTGCCTTCACGACCCAGCGAGGCCACGACCACAATGTCGTCGCGCATCGATGCGATGCCGAGCACGGACTGGCCCATGCGGCCGTCGATGCCGTGGATGCAGATGGGCAGCGGATTGCTCATGCGCCAAAGGGTACCCGATAAGCCCCGGCCTTGGTCCGCGCCATCGTGCCGTCACGACCCCCGCGTGATGCGGACTCCGCAGGAACCGGCTCCAGCCGTGAAGCCGATTGGGGTCAGACGGCAACGGCGTGGCAATGCCGGTCACGGCTGAAGCCTATTCCTACGTCATCGCTGCGGCCGACCAGGTCGTGCGCGCGAACGTAGCAATGCCATCACGGCTGAAGCCTGTTCCTACGGGTTCCTTCCCCGCCTTCCGCTCACCGCTCACCGCTTCCCGGGTCAGGACGTGACCCGATCCCAGAACTGCTTGACGCCGTCGAGCCAGGAACTGGAGCGCGGCGAATGGGCGGCGGCTTCCTCGCCCTCGAACGTCGCCTCGAACTCCTCGAGGATCTCGCGCTGGCGCCGGGTCAGCTTGACCGGTGTCTCGACCACGACGCGGCACAGGAGGTCGCCGGTGCGACCGCTGCGCGCGGACTTGACGCCCTTGCCGCGCAGGCGGAACAGCTTGCCACCCTGGGTCTCGGCCGGGATCGTGATCGCGATCGCCCCGTCGAGGGTCGGCACCTCGATCTCGGTCCCGAGCGCGGCCTGCGCGAAGCGCAACGGCACCTCGCAATGCAGGTCGTCGCCGTCGCGCTGGAAGATCGCGTGTTCGCGAACCTGCACCTCGACATACAGATCGCCCGGCATCGCGCCCTGCGGGCCGGCTTCACCCTGCCCGACCAGGCGGATGCGATCGCCGGTATCGACCCCGGCGGGAATCTTCACCGACAGGCTGCGCTCGCTGCGTCGACGACCTTCGCCGCGGCAATCGCGGCACGGGTTGGTCATGGTCTGGCCGGAACCACCGCAATGCGGGCAACTCTGCTGGACGGAGAAGATGCCGTTCTGCATGCGCACCCGGCCATGGCCGCGGCAGGTCGCGCAGGTCGAAGTCTTGCCATCCGCCGAACCGCTGCCTTCGCAACTCGCGCATTCAACCAGGGTCGGCACCTCGATCTGGCGTTCGACGCCGAAAACCGCTTCCTCGAGTTCGAGTTCGAGCAGGTAGCGAAGGTCCGCGCCGCGCCGAGCGCGACCGCGTCCGCCCATGCCGAAGATGTCGGAGAAGATGTCGCCGAAGATATCGCCGACATCGGCATGGAAGCCGCCGGCGCCACCGCGACCGCCTTCGAACGCGGCGTGTCCGTGCTGGTCGTATAGCGCGCGCTTGCGCGGATCGGCGAGGACCTCGTAGGCCTCCTTGGCCTCCTTGAAGCGCTCCTGCGCCTCGGGGTCGTCCGGGCAGCGATCCGGGTGGCACTTCATCGCCACGCGGCGGAAGGATTTCTTGAGGTCGCCAGCGGCGACCGTGCGCTCGACGCCGAGGACTTCGTAGTAGCAGCGTTTGCTCATCGCCGGGAATCGGGGGTCGAGAATGGGGAATGGTTCAAAGCGTGGTCATCCCGGCTCCGCTGTCGGGGCGCCGGCAACCGGAATTCGGATAAACCGGAACAGCGGGGATTGCGCTTCGCTGTTCCGATTCCCTATTCCTTATTCCCCACTCACTGCTTGGCGTCGTCGTCCTTGACCTCGGTGAACTCGGCATCGACGACATCCTCCGGGCTCGGGCTGTCGGCGCCGCTCGCGCCGGCCTGCGGGCCGGCTCCGGCGTCGCCGCCGGAGCCGGCTGCCGCTGCGGCCTGCAATGCCTTCGCGACTTCCTCAAGGCGCGCGATGCGCGATTCGATATGCGCCTTGTCCTCGCCCTTCATGGCCTTCTCGAGATCGGCCACGGCTTCCTCGATCGGGCCGATCTGGCCGCCGCCGAGCTTGCCGCCGTGTTCCTTGATCGCGCTGCGCGTCGCGTGCACGAGCTGATCCGCCTGGTTGCGCACCGCGACCAGTTCGTGGAACTTGCGATCCTCTTCCTTGTTCGCTTCCGCATCGGACACCATGCGCTGGATTTCTTCATCGGACAGACCCGAGCCAGCCTTGATCTCGATGCGCTGTTCCTTGCCGGTGTTCTTGTCCTTCGCGGCGACATGCAGGATGCCGTTCGCGTCGATGTCGAACGTGACCTCGATCTGCGGCATGCCGCGCGGCGCGGGCTGGATGCCGGCCAGGTCGAAGCGCGCGAGCGACTTGTTGTAGCGCGCCTGCTCGCGTTCGCCCTGCAGCACGTGCACGGTGACCGCGCTCTGGTTGTCCTCGGCGGTAGAGAACACCTGGCTCGCCTTGGTCGGGATCGTGGTGTTCTTCTCGATCAGCTTGGTGAACACGCCGCCGAGCGTCTCGATGCCGAGCGACAACGGGGTCACGTCGAGCAGCAGCACATCCTTGACGTCGCCGCCGAGCACACCGCCCTGGATCGCTGCGCCGACCGCAACCGCCTCGTCGGGATTGACGTCCTTGCGCGGCTCCTTGCCGAAGAAATCCTTGACCGCTTCCTGCACCTTGGGCATGCGCGTCTGGCCGCCGACCAGGATCACGTCGTTGATGTCGGACACGTGCAGGCCGGCGTCGTTGAGCGCCGTGCGGCACGGATCCATGGTGCGCTTGACGAGGTCCTCGACCAGGGTTTCGAGCTTGGCCCGGGTCAGCTTGATGTTGAGGTGCTTGGGACCGGACGCATCCGCTGTGACGTACGGCAGGTTGACCTCGGTCTGCTGCGCGCTCGACAGCTCGATCTTGGCACGCTCGGCGGCGTCCTTGAGGCGCTGCAGCGC
>CAYWZC010000075.1:4249-13784 GCA_964462745.1 uncultured Rhodanobacteraceae bacterium | reverse complement strand
CCCGTAGAGCGGAGCTTGCTCCGCTGCTCTTCGATTCCCCAAGCCGAGCAAGCTCGGCTCTACAAATGCCCCGTAGAGCGGAGCTTGCTCCGCTGCTCTTGGCTTCGATTATCGCGCAATCGGTGCACTGTTGGGCTTCTGCCACGCAGGTTCCTGGCGGGGAGAAGCGAAAGCATGCGAGTCACCAGACCAGATCAGGTGGTACGTCGTCGTCGACCTCGCCGGGTTCGCATTGCAGGACCAGCGCATCGGGATCGATCGCCGCGGCGGCGGCGCCGGTTTCGCGTGTGACGAGGACGAAACGGCCCTGCTGCTGGACGACCGCGAGTTCGCCGCCATTGAGGGCTTTCAGTTGTTCGGCGGTGACCCAGATTCGGCTGATCTTCTTGCCGTGCGGAAAATGCCGCGCGATGTCGGCGGCCTTGTCGTTCAGCACCTTGCCGGCGAGCAGGCTCGCGAGTTTCCGGCGGCGTTCCTTCTTTTCCTTCGCGCGCGCTTCCGCTTCCCGCTTTTCTCGCTCGCGTTCCTCGCGCTCGGTACGTTCGCGCAGCGACCAGGCACGCGCGAGATCGATTTCACCGGACTTCGCGTCCTTGCGCTCGCCACGTGGTGGCTTCGGCCGGTCGCCGGGCCGATTGTCGGGCCTTCCGGAACGCGATGGGTTGGTGCGTGGTGCGTCCTTGCGCGGCTTGGCGCGCGCGGGTTTCGCGGTCGGTGCGAATCCGACCTTGAGCAATTGGTCGCGGAGGGAGTCGGACATGCGTGTCGGAACGAACCCGGTCAGTAATGTGGCGGCGGCGGTTCTTCGTGCGGGTCGTGCGCCATTTCGCTGCGCAGGCCCTGCAAGTCGCCGCGCAAACGCTGCAGCTCCGCCGCGAGCTGCGGCATGTCCCGATCATGCGCCGCGACGACTTCGTTCAACGCGGCCAGCGTGTCGTCGAGGAACGCGAGGCGCATCTCGAGTTCATCGATGCGTCCGGCCAGCGATGGATCGGAACCGGTAGCATTCATCGCGGCAGGTCCTCGATCAGATGCCGCCCGTGGCGCGCGCCGACCTGCCCCGCCGCTTCGCGCGCGGCGAGCGCGAGATCCGCAGCAGCCATCT
The DNA here is from genome assembly GCA_964462745.1 of uncultured Rhodanobacteraceae bacterium. Taxonomy (GTDB): domain Bacteria; phylum Pseudomonadota; class Gammaproteobacteria; order Xanthomonadales; family Rhodanobacteraceae; genus Dokdonella_A. The sequence continues at coordinate 12,679 of CAYWZC010000075.1, read as the reverse complement.
CACGCACGAGTTCGTCGAAGCTCGTGCGCGGCGACCAGCCGAGTTGCTCGCGCGCGAGGCGCGCGTCGCCGAGCAAGTGATCTACCTCGGCCGGACGGTGGTACTTCGCATGGACGCGCAGGACGACCTTGCCGGGTTCGATCTGGGCGGTGGCGTTATCGACACGCACCACGATGGCATGCTCGTCGACACCCGCCCCGCGAAATTCGAGTTCGATGCCCATCTCGCGCGCGGCGAGCAGTACGAACTCGCGCACCGAATGCTGCACGCCGGTCGCGATCACGTAGTCGGCCGGCCGATCCTGTTGCAGCATCAGCCACTGCGCCTCGACGAAATCGCGCGCATGGCCCCAGTCGCGGCGCGCATCGAGATTGCCGAGGTACAGACATTGCTGCAGGCCATGCGCAATGCGCGCAAGTGCGCGAGTGATCTTGCGCGTGACGAAGGTTTCGCCACGCAGCGGCGACTCGTGATTGAACAGGATGCCGTTGCACGCGTACATGCTGTACGCCTCGCGGTAATTGACTGCGATCCAGTATGCATACAGCTTGGCGACGCCGTACGGCGAGCGCGGGTGAAACGGCGTCGTCTCGCGCTGCGGGGATTCGCCGACCAGTCCGTACAGTTCCGAGGTCGATGCCTGGTAGAACCGGCAGCGTTCGCCGAGTCCGAGCGTGCGCATCGCCTCGAGCAGGCGCAGGGTGCCGAGCGCATCCGCATTGGCCGTGTACTCCGGCTCCTCGAACGACACCGCGACATGGCTTTGCGCGGCAAGGTTGTAGATCTCGTCCGGCTGTACCGCCTCGACCACCCGCAGCAGGCTCAGCGAATCGGTCAAATCACCGTAATGCAGGGTGATGCCGCCGTCGCCTTCGTCGAGTTCGCGATACAGGTGGTCGATGCGCTCGGTGTTGAACGAGGATGCGCGCCGCTTGATGCCGTGCACGGCATAACCCTTCGCGAGCAGCAATTCGGCGAGATAGGCACCATCCTGGCCGGTGATGCCGGTGATCAATGCGCGTTTCTGCACCATGCGGGATCTATGCTCAAGCGAACGGATGGCCGGCGACGCTGCGTCCGCGACCGATTCCATAGTACGTGATGCCGGCCTCCTCGACCGCCGCCGGATCAAACAGGTTGCGGCCGTCGAAAATCACCGGACTGCGCAGGCTGGCACGGATACGTGCGAAATCGGGGCTGCGAAATGCCTTCCACTCGGTCACGATGACGAGTGCGTCGGCGCCTTCGAGCGCCGCGCCGGCGTTCTCGCAAAGGATCAGGTCGGCACGTTCGCCGTAGATGCGCCGGGTTTCGTCGAGTGCCTGCGGATCGTGCGCGCGCACCTTCGCGCCCGCGGCCCACAGTTGTTCCAGGAGGGTGCGACTCGAAGCCTCGCGCATGTCGTCGGTATTCGGCTTGAACGCGAGCCCCCACAACGCGAACACGCGCCCTTCGAGGTCGCCATCGAAGTGGCGCGTGATGAGGTCGAACAGGTGGCGCTTCTGGTCCGCGTTGACGTCTTCGACCGCATCGAGCAGACGCGCGTCGTAACCGAACGCGGATGCCGTATGGATCAACGCCTTGACGTCCTTCGGGAAGCACGAACCACCGTAGCCCGCGCCCGGATAGATGAAGTCATAGCCGATGCGCGGATCCGAACCGATGCCGATGCGTACCTGCTCCACATCCGCACCCACGCGCTCGGCGATGTTCGCGATCTCGTTCATGAAGCTGATCTTGGTCGCGAGCATCGCATTCGCCGCGTACTTGGTCAGTTCCGCCGCGCGCACGTCCATGACCACCATGCGATCGTGATTGCGGTTGAACGGTGCATACAGGGCCGTCATCGTGTCGATGGCCGCGGCGTTGCCGGAGCCGACGATGATGCGGTCCGGACGCAGGCAGTCCTCGACCGCCGCGCCCTCCTTCAGGAATTCCGGATTCGACACGACCTCGAACGCGATGTCGAACCCGCGCCGGTCGATCTCGGCCGCGATCACCGCGCGCACGCGGTCCGCCGTGCCGACCGGCACCGTGGATTTGTTGACGATGATCGCGGGCCGCGCGAGTTCCGAACCGATGCGCCGCGCGACCTCGAGCACGTGCGAAAGATCCGCACCGCCATCCTCGTCCGGCGGCGTGCCGACCGCAATGAACAGGACCGCGGCATGCGCAATCGCCTCGACGGCATCGGTGGTGAAGCGTAACCGACCCGCCGCATGATTGCGCTGCACGAGCGGTTCGAGGCCCGGCTCGAAGATCGGGATGTGGCCCTGTTCGAGGCGCGCGATCTTGGCCTCGTCCACGTCGACGCAGATCACCTCGTTGCCGACCTCGGCCATGCACGCGCCGGTCACGAGGCCGACATAGCCGGTGCCGAATACGGAAATCTTCATCTCGCATCCTTCCCCGCCGGCAGAACCATACCCGCCGGTGAAACAGAAAGGGCGCGCCGGCTCGCGACGCGCCCTCAATCGTGCCGGCGTGGGCTACTTGCCGGCTTTCTTCGCCGGTTCGCGCTTGCCCGGGCCGATGCGATCGCCGGCCGGCTTCTTGCCGTCCTCGATGCCGAGCAGTTCGACCTCGAAGATCAGGGTCGCGTCGGGACCGATCTTGGTCGGACCGCGTTCTCCATAGGCCAGTTCGGACGGGATGTAGAACTTGTATTTCGAGCCGACCGACATGAGTTGCAAGCCTTCGCTCCAGCCCTTGATCACGCCGCTGACCGGGAACGTCGCCGGCGTGTTGCGCTTGTAGGAACTGTCGAACTCGGTGCCGTCGATCTTGGTCCCGACGTAGTTCACCTTGACCCGATCGGTCGGCTTGGGCTTGGCGCCCTTGCCCTCGGTGATGACCTCGTACTGGAGACCGCTTGCGGTCGTCTTCACGCCGGGTTTGGCCTTGTTCTCCGCGAGGAATTTCGCGCCTTCGGCTTTGTTGGCCTCGGCCTCGGCCTTGCGTTCCGCGACGCGCTTCTCCTGGCGCTTCTTCATGAAATCCTTGCGGATCTCGATCGCCTGTTCCTTGCTGAGCAGCGGTTCACGTCCGGCAAGCTGGTCCTCGATCGCCTGCTCGACGACTTCGATGTCGATGTCGTCCTTGACCTGGGCAAGGCCGCGGGCCATGTCCATGCCGATCATGTAGCTGACCTTGTCCTTGTCGGTCTTGAGCGCAGCGTCCGCAGCGACAGTCGTCGCCGCTGGTGTTCCGTCGCCCGGTGGCGGTTGCTGGGATTCGCTGCAGCCGGCAAGGAGCGCCATTGCGAGGAGCGCCGCAAACGGCGCATGCAATCGAGCACGGGATTTCATTGATCTTTCTCCGTCGTTCGAATCGGTGAATCGGCAGGCCCGGACGTCCGGGCCTGCCGATTCCGCACAGGGAAGAGCGCGCCCGCTTACTTGCCGGCCGGGCTTGCCGCGGCCTTGTCGGCGCCGGACTCGATGTCGAGCAGTTCCACCTCGAAGATCAGCGTGGCGTTCGGGCCGATCGACGGCGGTGCGTTTTCGCCATAGGCGAGCCCGCTCGGGATCACGAAGCGGTACTTCGAGCCGACCGGCATGAGCTGCAAGCCCTCGCTCCAGCCCTTGATCACGCCATTCAGCGGGAAGGTCGCCGGCTCGCCGCGATCATAGGAACTGTCGAACTTGGTGCCATCGACCTTGGTGCCGACGTAATTGACCTTGACGGTGTCGGTGGCTTTCGGCTTCGGACCCTTGCCTTCGGTCAGCACTTCGTACTGCAGGCCGCTCGCCGTGGTCTTCACGCCGTCCTTCTTCTTGTTCGCGGCGAGATAGGCGTCGCCCGCGCTCTGGTTCTTGTTCGCTTCCGCCTTCTGCTCGGCGACCCGCTTGGCCTGGAGCTGCTGCATGAAGGCCTGGCGCACCTGCTGCGCCTCTTCGTCGCCGAGCGGCGCCTCTTCACCGTTGATCGTGGCCCGGGCCGCGGCGAACACCGCATCGAGGTCGATGTCGTCCTTGACCTGGAGCAGACCGCGGCCGATGTCCATGCCGACCATCGCACTGACCTTGGCCTTGTCGAGCTTGACCGGCGCCTTGGCCGGGGCGATCGCAGGCTGGTTGTCCTGCGCGGCCAGCAGGTTGCCGCTGCCGAAGAGCGCGACGAGACTGGCCGCGAGCAGTGTCCTTAGCATGAAACGCGTCATGGTAGCTCCTGATTAGGAAGGAAAAACGACTGGAAACCATCGCCGACCATTGCCTCGAGCCTCGCGAACGGCCCGCGCCATGCGGCGGGCCGCGCCGGGCAGGACGCGATGCCGTGTGATCGGCGTTGCGCCTTTCGCCCGCCTGCGTTTCGCGCGTGCGCTACGGGTCGTGCTGAAAGATGCGGATGGACGGGGGTGCGTATTGTGTACGTGGCGGCTGGCCTTGGCAAACAGCGCGGTGCAGCGCCGCGGAAGCCCGGAAATTCGAATCCGGCCACGCGGCGCGCCTTGGACAGCGGCGTGCCGGGACGGTTCCCGGTGCCAGCACGGGCGTATCCACATCGGTTCGCGGCCGCAGCGCAACCGACCTGACCCAACCCTCCAATCCAGACGGCGCGTCGATCCAGGGGTGTTGACATCCTCGTTTTTAGTGTTATAGTTCACTACAACACCACTTCATCAATCACCTCCATGGGAGGTTCGCCATGTCCAAATCCACCTTGTTCAGCCTTACCGACGTTCCCCGACCCGCCGCCACCGCACAGGCCGCTCGCCCGCACGGCGCGATCGAGGCGGACCGTCCGCTCAGCACCGTATGGAACGGCCGCTCGTTGCAGGCGGACCCTTCCCGGAGCGAACGCTTCGAGGATCGATCCATCGCCGCGGGGACCCGGTTGGCGGGAATCGGCTACCGGTTCCTGCTGGCCGTCGCCTCCACCCTCGCGGGTCTCGGTATCGGTTTCCACTTCGCGGACAACGCCACCGAGCCGGGCCAGGCCAAGCAGCAGGTCGCATCGGCGGAAATCGACCCGATCCCGCAGACGCTGCCGACGGTGCATGTCTCCGCGCAGGCGCCGATCCCGGTCCTGCCCACGGTCCTGGTCCGCGCAAGCGAGGCCGAACGCGCCGCCGCGCTGGCCGATGCCCCCGAATCCCGGATCGCGAACACGTCCGGCAGCGGCGGCAGCTTCCCGCATGCCCATCTGGACATGCCCTACTATTCCTTCGGCAAGGTTCTGCCCCGTATCAGCAAGGAATGAGCGATGACCATCGCCTGGAATGACTCGACGCCGATCTACCGCCAACTGCGCGAACGCGTGGTCGCGATGATCCTCGACGGCGTCCTCAAACAGGGGGATCCGCTGCCATCGGTACGCCAGGTGGCGGCGGACTTCCAGATCAACCCGATCACCGTCTCCAAGGCCTATCAGGAGCTTGTGGATGAAAACCTCGTCGAAAAACGCAGGGGACTCGGCATGTACGTGACCGACGGCGCACGCGACGCCTTGCTCAAATCCGAACGCGAACGCTTCCTCACCGAGGAATGGCCGCTGCTGTACGCGCGCCTGACTCGCCTCGGCCTCAGCCTGCGCCAGCTCATGGACGAGGCGGCCGGCCACGAGGAGGACAAGCGATGAACGCGATCGTGCGTGCGCGCAACCTGACCAAGGCGTATCCCGGAACGAAGGCGCTCGACGCCGTCGACTTCGACATCGAATCGGGCCGCATCGTCGGCCTGATCGGTCCGAACGGCGCCGGCAAGACCACCGCGCTCAAGGCAATCCTCGGCCTGACCGATTTCGACGGCGAATTGTCGGTGCTCGGCCTCGACCCGCGTCGCCAGCGCGCGGAACTCATGCAGCAGGTGTGTTTCATCGCCGATGTCGCGGTCCTGCCGCGCTGGATGCGGGTCGGCCAGGCGCTCGATTTCGTCGCCGGCGTGCATCCGCGTTTCTCGCGGGAGCGCTGCGAAGCCTTCCTCGCGCCGACCCGGGTCAAGCCCGGCATGCGCGTGCGCGAACTCAGCAAGGGCATGATCGTGCAACTGCACCTCGCCCTGGTCATGGCGATCGACGCGCGGTTGCTGGTGCTCGACGAGCCGACCCTCGGCCTCGACATCCTGTATCGCAAATCGTTCTACGAAGCGCTGCTCAACGACTACTTCGACGAGAACAAGACCATCGTGGTGACCACCCACCAGGTCGAGGAAATCGAGCACATCCTCACCGACCTCGTGTTCATCCGTGACGGCAAGGTCACGCTCTCGGCCACGATGGACCAGATCGGCGAGCGCTTCGCCGAAGTCATGGTCAATCCGGACCAGGTCGAGGCCGCACGCGCACTCGCCCCGCTCGGCGAGCGCCAGGTGTTCGGCAAATCGATCTTCCTGTTCGACGGGGTCGACCCGGCACGCCTAGCGGCGCTCGGCGAAGTGCGCCGACCGAGCGTGGCCGACCTGTTCGTCGCGACGATGAAAGGAACCTACCAATGAACGACATCCTGTGGCTGTTGCGTCGCGAATACTGGGAACACCGCGGCGGATTCCTGTGGACCCCGGTATGGATCACCGGCGTGATCCTCGCGGTCAGCCTGATCGGCATGATCACCGCGGAAATCCTCGGCGCGCGTGCCGATATCCACGTGAACTTCGGCATGTCGCTCGAAGAACTGAGCCGTGATCTCGGTGCCGGCGACCTGACCCAGGCCGGCAACGCGCTCGACATGATGCAGTTGAGCTTCCTCGCGTCGGTGTCGATCGGCCTGTTCTTCGTGCTGTTCTTCTACCTGCTCGGCGCGCTGTACGACGATCGCCGCGATCGCAGCGTGCTGTTCTGGAAGTCGCTGCCGATCACCGACACCGCGACCGTGCTGTCCAAGGTGCTCTCGGCGGCGCTGGTCGCGCCGATCCTCGCCCTCGTCATCGGCACCCTCGCCTACCTGGTGTTCCTGCTGCTCGTTGTGCTGTGGGGCGCGATCCACGGCATCAACGTGCTGCCCGCGATCCTCGCCGCGCATCCGCTCGGCATGTTCGCGTGGCTGCTCGCGGTGGTCCCGGTCAACGCGCTGTGGGCGCTGCCGACGATCGGCTGGCTGCTGCTGTGTTCGGCGTGGGCACGCAGCAAACCGTTCATGTGGGCGGTCATGCTGCCGATCGGCGTCATGATCGCGGTCGGCTGGCTGAAGCTGCTCGGCATGCCCCTGCTCGCCAACCTCGAGATGTTGCGCGATTCGCTCGCCCGCATGCTGCTCAGCGTGTGGCCGGGTTCCTGGGTCATGACCCTCGCGCGGATTTCGGACGAATCCCGATTCCGGTTCGACGAGAACAACATCCTCCAGTCGCTCGCACCGAGTCAGACCTGGAGCGTGCTCGCGACACCCGGGCTCTGGATCGGCGTGATCGGCGGCTTGGTGCTCATTGGCGGCGCGATCTGGCTGCGAGGCCGGCGCGTCGAGGTCAATACCTGACAGGCGGAGGTATCCGATGACATCCGCGCGGATCCTGCTTCTCGTGGTACTGGTTGCGATCGGTTCGGCTGGTTGCGCCGATCACGACGACCATATCGTGTCCAACCGCATCTCGATCGACGAAGGCCGGGTCGAGATCCGTTCGGCGGACGCATCCACGGCCGTCGTGACCGACGATGGCCAACTGCGACTCGATGGGAAGCCGGTCACGGTGAATGCCTCGCAGCAGGCATTGCTCAGGCAGTACCACGCTGCGGTGCTGCAGTTGCGCGCGGACGGCGCGGCGGTCGGGTCGGCCGGGGTCAAGGTCGCCGGCAAGGCGATCGGCGGTGCGATCAGCGGGTTGCTCGGCGGTGATCCGGACCAGATCGAGGCCGGCGTCGAAGCGGAAGCCCGGCGCATCGAGGCGAGCGTCGCGATCCTGTGCGACCAACTCGACGAAGTGCACGCAACCGGCAAGCGAGTGGCCGAGGTGCTGCCACAATTCGAACCCTACGCCTCGATCGAACTCGGTGACTGCCGTGAGCATCTCGACGGCTGAGCCGACCCTCGACGGCTGAGCCGACCCGTTGCATCCGCGAGGTCGCGCAATCCATGCGCCGGACGCGGCCGCCTCAGCCGTCGAAGCTGCCGACGAAGATGACGTCAGGGGCGGGTTGCTCCTCGAATGCGCCGATGTCCGTGCCGACCCCGTAGCTGCGCACGAAGTACGCGCCGCGCTGGTCGTAGGCAAGCCCTCCGGCGTTGCTGCCGGTGTCGATCGCGGGACTGGTTTCGGCCAGGGCGAGGGTACGGGTCGGCCCGCCGTTGTCGGCCAGCGCAGCGAGTTGCGGGGCGCCGGACAGGGTGTCGACGGGTAGCGCCACGTTGGTCGCTTCGCCGACCAGGCTGTGGCTGCCCCCCACATCGATGGTGGCAAACGCCGGCGCGGCGAGATCGTCGCCATTCGGCGAATCCCCGTCGACGAGGTTCGCGGCAACAATCGAGCTTTCGATGAGCAGCGTGTCGGCCGGCCCGATCGG
>CAYWZC010000075.1:2718-4149 GCA_964462745.1 uncultured Rhodanobacteraceae bacterium | reverse complement strand
CCACCGTTCTCGGCCGAGATGCAGCCACCGTGGCTGCCGACGATGCGCCCGCCGGAGATCGTCACGCCGTGCAATTCCAGGGTGCCGGCCCCATTGTGCAGGAACACCCGGCTCGCGCCGGCCGCATCGATCGCGAGTGCGTCCCGGCCAGGTCCGGCGATCGTCAGGTTGTCGACCGGAATCCCGATCTCGCCGCTGGTCAGATGGATCGCGGCACAGTCGAGCGCGGCAAGATCCACCGTATCGCCGCTCGCAGCCGTGGCGATCACGCCGCGCAACGTACCCGGGCTGCCGTCGTCCGCACAACTCGTTACCGGCAACACCGCCGCCGTTGCCGCCGGAACCGATGCGGCGAGGCCGAGCGCAATGCAGGCGACCAGCGACTTGCGCAGCATGCGTGGGTTATCAGGGGAAGTGGATGGATTCATATGCGGGTTGCCTCGGGGATGCGGTCGGACGGCATTCGCGCCTGCCGGGCGGAATGTCTGGAACGCAGCGAGTGTCCCGACGCCCTTTCAGCCTGTCAATACCGAATCCCGTCATATTTATGCCATGTCGGTTTTTCGCCATCGACTCGTACACCATTCCTGCAACCCGTCATCATCGGTCGGGGGTGCGGCTCCCCTTGGGCTTGCGATTTGCCTGGCTGCGGCAGCCAATCAGGAAACCTGCCTGGAACCGAGTCCGCGCATCGAGCTCGCGCATGAGTTCGACAATGCGCCGCTCGAGTGTCCGCCAGGAAACGCCGAGCTGGTCGGCGATCGTCTTGTCGTTGAACCCCGCGCTGAGCAGCGGAACCAGTTGCTCGTTGACCGTGGCCGCACGTCCCCGCGCGGCGCCGCGCAACATGCCTGGCGGACCCGCCGCATCCAGCGCGAGCGGCGCCGACTGCGCCCAGATCATCTCGAAAAGCACGTAGAACGCGTCGAGCAGCGAGGAGGAGCGCAGGAACAGCACCGGCCCGTCCGGGCGGGTCAGGTCGAGCGGCATGATCGCGCAGCGCCGGTCGATCATCACGAGCTTCAGCGGCAAGGACGGCACCAGGCGCAGTTCGGTGCCCGCCTGGGCATCGGCGCGGAACACATCGAGGATGCCGTCGACCTGCAGGATGCTGCTGTCGACCACGGTGCGAAAGCGTACGCCGCGCGCAGCGGCACGCGGAAACACGTCCTCGCGTTTCTCCGTCGAGGAAAACAGCAGGGGCGGCCGGGCGAGACAAACCATTTCCTCGCGTACCGTCCGCGCCATCTGGAAGAACAATTGCCCGGCCGCGACCGGATTGGTGATCACCTCGATGAGGCGCTCGTCCGGATTCTCCGCCACTGGCCGACTCGCGTTGCGTTCCTTCAGCTCCAGCGCGGAGCGGCGCGCGCGCTGCAAGGCGGCTTCCTGTTTCAGGATCAGCGCCTCGAAGCCGATGTCGGGCGGTGC
>CAYWZC010000075.1:1340-2618 GCA_964462745.1 uncultured Rhodanobacteraceae bacterium | reverse complement strand
GTTGCCATCGAATCCTCCTGTTCGCTTGCACGGTGGCGCCATGCGGCCAGCGCCGCAAAACCGTGAAACGCCACACATTCTCCGCCTCCGCCGTGCATCCGTTCATCCGCGCGACATGCTGCGGCGGATAGCGTTCGCGCAGCGTAACCGAATGCAACGATCACCGAACCGCAAAGGAGCAACGATCCATGACCCGCAACAAGGCATTTTCGATCACGTTGGGTGGCACGCTCGCGCTGGCCGTTTGTGGCGCGGCCGCTGCCCAGGATCTCGGCGCCCTCGAGAACATTGCAGGCGGCGAAAGCACGTCGTTCCTGTCCGGCAGCACCGGCAACGTCGCCGGTATCGTCGAGTTCTGCGTCAAGAATAACTATCTGAGCAGCGACGCGGCCGGCGGTATCAAGGATCAACTGCTCGGCAAGCTGGGTGGCGAGGACGAGTCGGCCGAGGACAAGGCCGGTTACGAGGACGGCGCGATGGGCTTGCTGAAGACCGCCGATGGCGAAACCGTGGATCTCGCCGACGCAACGTCATCCGGTGGACTGGATGCCGGCGGTCTCAAGGCCAAGGTCACCGAAAAGGCCTGCTCCGCGGTACTCGACCAGGCGAAGTCGCTGCTTTGATGCGCAGCGGATGACGAATGGCGAAGCGCGCGAGATGTGATCTCGTCGCACAAAAACAACGCCGCCCGAACGGGCGGCGTCGTACAACTACGGCATCGCGCTGGGGGGAGACGAAACCGTAGAGTCCGGATCGGCTACGGAATCGTGATCGGATCGCCGGCCGAGTTGTAGAAGTAACGCACGAGCGTGGCGGGGAAGCCGTTGCCGGCGGTCGTGGCCAGGTGCGCATAGCCGTAACAGAAGCCGCCCGGCGCCGCGCACGCGAAGCGGAAGCCGAGGTAACCATCGCTGCCCGCACGCCAGTCGCTGTAGTCGGCACCGGCGGTAATCGCGATGAACTGCGATGATGGGCCGATGACCGCGCCGGGTTCGAGCACTGCATAGCCGAGGCCGTCCAGACTGACGCCGCCCTCGCTCGATGCACTCTGGGGCCAGTAGAACGTCAGGCCATCACCGATCAGGTACGGGTTCCAGTTGCACACGGCGGCGGGGCAACTGCCGTCGCCGATATCGCCGGTCGCCCAGTTGATCCAGGTGCCGTCGAACGTCGCGAGCAGCGGCACGTCGAGCGGGCCGCTGTCGACGATGTCCTCGTCGATGGGCGGTGTCGCATCGCAGTCCCCGGTTTCACCCGATTCGAAGCCGGCGCAGAACA
>CAYWZC010000075.1:0-1240 GCA_964462745.1 uncultured Rhodanobacteraceae bacterium | reverse complement strand
GCTGCAGGTCGCCGAGGACAGGAAGGTCGGATGCGTCTCCGGCGTGTCGTTCGCGCCGGGGAAGAACTGGCCGCCCGATGCGTTGCCCGCGGTGAAGTACTCGACCACGAGATCCTGGCCCGCCGTGTCATGAACGGTTCCGGTCACCGGCACCGTGATCGATGCCAGCGTATCGGTGATCGTCGCGTTCGCACTGCCGATCAGGGTCAGGCTCGCGGTCGGTATGGTGTCGACCGGCGTCGCATGCGGGATCGTGTACAGGTTGATCGTGATCGGCAACCCGCCGGGAATCGCGATGCTGCCCGAGGATACCGTCACGCTTTCGATGCTCGCGCTCGCACCGACCTGCGGGTGCTCGTCGAAGTAGAACCGCCGCCACCAGCTGTTGTCGGCGGTGCTGACACCTTGCGTGCCGCACGAGATACCGAAGTCGCCCGGCGTGTTGTCCTCCATCTGCGAGAGCATCGAATCGCCGAGGATCAATGGCTCGCCGAACCCCTGGCTGCCGTACACCACGCGATCTTGTCGCAGGCTGGCGCCCGCCGCGGACATGCGCGTCTTCGCGGTCCGCGCGGTCCGGTAACCCGGATTCTCCCCGGCCGCGCTTTCGGCGATGCTCCACGCGAGGTCGCTGCCACCGACATTCGTGATGTCCAGTGGACCCGACGTCGATCCGCCGGCCTCGACCGCGAACTTGAGCGCGGTCGGCGTGACCTGCGCGGCCGGCGGTTCCGGCGGGGCCGGGGTGACCGTGAGGTTGACCGGCACCGTGATCAACGGCTGGAGCGGATCGTTGGTGGTCACGCACAGATTCGCCGAATAGTCACCCGCCGCCAACGTGCCCGCGTCGGCGCTCACGTCCACATCCGTGCTTGCGCCGGGTGCGACCGTGCCGGATGTCGGAGTAGCACCGAGCCACGCGACGTCCGCGGGGTTCTCGCATGCGGCCGGCGTCCCGCCATCGCCCAGGGTCACCATCATGGTCAGATGGAAATCGGGGAAGCCGAGGCTGGTCGCAGTGACCGGTTCGGTGATGGCGCAGGTCGCGGACGACATGAAGGTCGGATGGGTTTCCGGCGTGTCGTTCGCACCGGGGAAGAAGCGGCCGCTGCCGACGCCGTCCGTGTGGTATTCGACGACGAGGTCGAGGTTGGCCGTGTCGTCGATCGATCCGGTCACCGGAACCGTCACCGAGGTCAGCGCGTCGCTGACCACCGAGCTCGCACTGCCGATCAGGGTC
>CAYWZC010000074.1:1610-13992 GCA_964462745.1 uncultured Rhodanobacteraceae bacterium | reverse complement strand
TTTCGGTCGCATTCGCGTTCGCCATGGCCGCCCTGCTCGGCGGCGAGGTCGACCAACGCTGGGTGCGCTGGTCGCGGCCGTGGACGAACGTAGCGTGGGGTTTCCTGACCCTCGGCATCGCGCTCGGCAGCTGGTGGGCGTATTACGAACTCGGCTGGGGCGGTTGGTGGTTCTGGGATCCGGTCGAGAACGCGTCGTTCATGCCATGGCTGGTCGGCACCGCGCTGATCCATTCGCAGGCGGTCACCGAGAAGCGCGGCAGCTTCCGCGCCTGGACCCTGCTGCTCGCGATCTTCGCGTTCTCGCTGTCCCTGCTCGGCACCTTCCTCGTGCGGTCGGGTGTGCTGACCAGCGTGCATGCGTTTGCGTCCGATCCCGCGCGCGGGATGTTCATCCTCGCTTTCCTTGGAATCGTGGTCGGCAGTTCGCTCGCGATCTATGCGCTGCGCGCGCCGAAGGTCGCCGGCGGCGAGCCGTTCGCCGGGGTATCGCGCGAGACCGTGTTGCTGGTCAACAACCTGATGTTCGTGTGCGCGGCCGCCATGGTCCTGCTCGGCACCCTGTATCCGCTGCTCGGCGAGGCGCTCGACCTCGGCCGCATCTCGGTCGGCCCGCCGTATTTCGGCTTCCTGTTCGTGCTGCTCATGGTGCCGGTCGTGCTGCTGATTCCGATCGGGCCGTTGCTGCGCTGGCGAGTCGGCAATGCGCGTACGACCGTGCGCGCGTTGCGGCCTGCGTTCGCCGCCGCCGTGCTCGCCGCGGTCGGCACCTGGATCGTCGCGCGCGACCTGCCGTTCAAGGCGATCCTCGGCGTCGCGGCTTCGTTGTGGGTCGGCGTCGGCATCGGGCTGTACGCGATCTCGCGCTGGCGGCATGCGCCGGCCGGGCGTCGTTACACACCGGAAATGCTCGGCATGATCCTCGCCCATTTCGGCTTCGCCCTGTTCCTCGCCGGCGTGCTCGTGGTCGGCGCGACCAGTATCGAAAAGGATGTGCGACTGGAACCCGGCGACGCGGTCACGATCGGTGAACTCGACTTCCGTTTCGACGGCGTCCATCACACGCAAGGCCCGAACTACCAGGCGGACCAGGGCCAGATCACCGTACTGCGCGGCGCGGAAACCGTCGCGGTCCTGCACCCGCAGAAACGCCAGTACGCGCGCGGCGGCCAGATCCAGACCGAGTCGGCGATCGACCCGGGCCTGTTGCGCGATCTCTACGTCGCGCTCGGCGAACCACTCGATACCGGAAACATCGACGGCGCATGGGCGGTGCGCGTGTACGTCAAGCCGTTCATCCGCTGGATCTGGCTGGGTGGCTTGTTCATGATGCTCGGCGGCTTCGTTGCCGCGGCCGACCGGCGTTTCCGTCGGGTCGGCGACGCTTCGACCGAAACGGCGCCGCGCTCCGAGGCGCGCGCGGCGGCAGGCGCTGCCGAGGCACGCGCATGAATACGCGCCTGCTGCCACTGGTCGGTTTCATCCTGTTGTTCGTGCTGCTCGGTTTCGGAATCTGGTGGAACCAGTACCACGAGATGAACTACGTGCCTTCGCCGCTCATCGACAAGCCGGCGCCGGAGTTCAGCCTGCCGCGCCTCGACGACCCCGCGCAGGTGGTTTCGCGCGCGGACCTGCTCGGCGCGCCGTACCTGCTCAACGTGTTCGCAAGCTGGTGCGTCGCGTGCCAGGACGAGCATCCGGTGCTCATGGCACAGCGCGAGCGGCTCGGCGTGAAGCTGGTCGGTTTCAACTACAAGGACGAGGCGGCCGACGCGAAGCGCTGGCTCGCCCGGTTCGGCGATCCGTACGATCTCGTGATTGCCGACCTGCCCGGCCAGGTCGCGATCGACTTCGGCGTGTACGGCGCGCCGGAGACCTTCCTGATCGATGCAGCGGGCGTGATCCGCTACAAGCGCATCGGGCCGCTGACTCCCGACGTCATCGCGCGCGAACTCGAACCGGAACTCGCCGCCCTGCGCAGCGGAGAATCCTGATGCTGCGACGTCTCGCGGTCCTACTCCTTGCGCTGTGCGTTCCGGTCGCGGTGCACGCGATCGACGCGTTGCCGTTCGAGAACCCGCAGCAGGAACAGCGCTTCCTCGACCTCACGAAGGAACTGCGCTGCATGGTCTGCCAGAACGAGAGTCTTGCGGACTCCGGCGCGGAGCTCGCCGCGGATCTGCGCCGGCAGATCTTCGAACAGATGCAGGCCGGCAAGACCGATGCCGAAATCAAGGACTGGCTGACCGCGCGCTACGGCCAGTTCGTGCTGTACGATCCGCCGCTCGCGCCCCACACCTGGCTGCTCTGGTTCGGCCCGTTCGTCGCACTCGCGATCGGTGCCGGCGCGGTCGTCGCGATCGTACGTCGACGCAGTCGCGCGGTCGCAATGACGCGGGATCCCGCAGCCGCTCCGATCACCGACGAGGAAGACTGGTAATGGCGTGGTTCCTGTTGCTTGCGGGCGCCATGCTGGCGTTCGCGTTGGCGGTGCTGCTGGTCCCGCTGCTGCGTGGTCGCACCGATGAACCCGCGCATGCGGATTCGGCGCAGCGCCTGCGCGCGCTCGATGCGGCACGTGATGCGGGGATCATCGACGCGGACGAGTATGCGGCCAAGCGCGCGCGGCTCGACGAAGCCACGCCGACACCTGCTGGCGCCGATCCCGCGCGCCGTTCGCGGGCCGGCATCGTTGCCGCGCTCGCGGTCGCCTTGCTGCTGCCGGCGAGCGCGATCGTGCTGTACCGCATCGTGGGCACGCCGCAGGCCTTGTCACCGCAAGCCGCGGCCGCCCCCGGCACGCCGGCCGAGCATGGCATGGACATGCAGCAGGCGATCGCGGGCCTCGCCGCGCGCCTGGAAGCACAGCCGGACGATCCGGACGGTTGGGCCCTGCTCGGTCGCGCCTACCAGACCACGCAGCGCTTCGCGGAAGCGCGCGATGCGTTCCGACACGCGCACGAACTGCGGCCCGATGACGCGGAACTCCGCCTCGCCTATGCGCAGGCGATCGCACTCGCGACACCGGAACGGCGTCTCGACGGCAAATCGCGCACGCTCATCGACTCGGTACTGGAATCCGACCCCGCGAACCAGCGCGGACTGTGGCTGCTCGGCATCAGCGAGTACCAGGCCGGTCGCTACGCCGAGGCAATCGCGGCATGGAACCGCCTGCTGCCGCAACTGGAAGCGGGCTCCGACATCGCGCAAAGCGTGCAGAACCAGATCGCCGATGCCGAGGCGCTGGCTGCGGGCGAACCACTACCGGAACGCGAGGTCGCGGCGCCGGCGGTGGCTTCCACGCAAATCGCGACGCCGCAGCGCCGTGCCGACACCGCATCGGCTCCCGCCGATTCGCCGCAATTGCATGTGAGCGTCCGCCTCGACCCCGCGCTCGCATCGAAGGTCGCACCCGGCGACACGTTGTTCGTGTACGCGCGAGCCGCCGAAGGCCCGCCCATGCCGCTCGCGATCCAGCGCCTCGGCGCGGAGCGCCTGCCGCTCGACATCACGCTCGACGACAGCATGGGCATGCTGCCGTCGCTGAAACTCTCGATGTTCCCGCAAGTCGTCGTCGGCGCGCGCATCTCCCGATCCGGCAACGCGATCGCCCAGAGTGGCGACCTGCAGACCCTCTCGGCGCCGATCGACGTGCACAGCGAGGTACCCGTCGTGCTCACGATCGACGAGGTCGTGCCGTAACCGAGAGGTCGTGCCGTAACCGGAGGGTACGAAGCCGAATCGTGCCGTAACCGGAGGGTACGAAACCGAATCCTGCCGCCGTCACTTCGAGCCTGGCGGCCTTGCGGAAGCCGCCGGCGCGACGAGAAGCGCGCGCCATCTTGCCGCGAGCACCGGCCGGTTCGTTTCCGTGTACAGATCGATGTAGTGCCTTACGACGGCCTGCGTTTCCGGATGGCTGGGCCCGAAGCCCGGCGCCGAACGATAGATCTCGAACGCCTCCGCGAGCACCCGCTCCGCATCGGTGTACTTTCGCCGGCGAATCAGGATCGACGCCAGGTTGTCCAGCAACATGCCGCGATACACGCTGTCGCGAGGATGCGTGGTCCGGCCGCGAAGCGCTCGATCGCGGCGGATTCAAGCCGGTTTCCGCGCAACAGCTTGACCGCGACCCACTGCTCGAAATCGCACGCTTGCCGGTCGGCCAGGAAAACGACGCCCATGCCGCCCTTGCCGAGCAGGCGCACGAGGTGAAAATCGCCGATCCCGCGACCGATCCAGGCATCGGTATCGATCTCGATGGTCTTGCGCAGCGAATCGATCGCGTTGCCGAACGGATCGGCTCCGCCCGCATCGAGCGCCCGTAGGCGTTTGTCGCCAACCGGGCTCGGCGAGACTCGAAGCTGCTCGGCCATCCGGTTCACGCCGCGTCCCCACCGTGAGTCCGCATTGCATCGCCAACGCGCATTGCACTGGACCATGCGGGCAGACGAGTCGCACATGAAGGCAGATTCCGCCACTGCCTGCCGCCCGTTGCCGGCGGCGACGCAGCCGCACGCCTGCCCCACAAGCATGAGGTGATCGTGGGCCGGACGTCGTTTCCCGGTACGAGCAGCAAGGTCGCGCCTGCGACCCTGCCTCACCCGGTACATGTCCTGCTGTCGCCGAGGCCCATTGCCTACTCAGGAGTCCAGCATGAAAACCTCCGCCTTGCCACGCACCCGCCGTTCTCGCCTGGCCCTGATTCGGCTATGCACGGGACTCCTCTTTGCCTCCGCATCCAACTTTGCCGCGGCCGGCGATGTCGATGGGTTCAATCCGGTCATGCCCAACGCGGATGTGCGATCGATTGCGTTGGATAGCTCGGGCCGCATTCTGATTGCGGGCCAGAACTTCGAATCGGTCGATGGCGTACCCACAAATTCGCTGTTGCGTTTGCACGCGGACGGCACGCTTGACACGAGCTTCGCCCCTGCCATCGAAAATGACGAGGAGTTCGGCGCGCTCGCGGTCCAGGCCGATGGTCGCATACTCACGAGCACGTCTTCAGCCAATCCCGGCATCCGGCGCTTCGAACCCGACGGTACGCTCGATGCGAGCTTCACCTCACCCGTTTTCGACGAGGTCGGCATCTGGCAACTGAGCCCGGCCGGCGGCGGCAAGATCCTAGTCGGCGGCTTCTTCTCCACCGCCAATGGCGAGACGGCCCCGCACCTGGTCCGCCTCGATTCCGACGGCAGCATCGATTCCGGATTCCATGCCGAGATCGGGGTCGACGGGGAAAACGAGACCGGGGTTTCGGTCGTGCGCGTTCTGCCCACCGGCAACATCCTGGTCGGCGGCACCTTCCTCGGACCGGATGGCCAGCTACGCCCGCTTGCCCTCCTCACATCCAGCGGTACGTTCGTGCCGGGTTTCACGGACTCCGTGGACCAGCTTTGCGACGTTGCCGTTGCCAACACCTGTCGGGTCGCGGCGCTCGCGGTACAGGCCGACGGCGACATCCTCGTCGGATTCGACATTCCCACCGCGAACCAGCAATACATCGTCCGGCTGCATGCGGATGGCTCGATCGATACGGAGTTTGCCGGTACGGTCGACGGAAGGGTCGTTGCGCTGCTGGCCCTGCCGAACGGAAAGGTGATGCTCGGTGGAAGATTCCATCATGTCGGAACCCGAGACGAAATCGGCATTGCGCGCCTGAATCCGGATGGCACTCCCGATACCGGGTTCAATTCGCCGATCACCGACGCGAATCAGGGCTCGATTTTCCGCATGCATCTGCTCCCCGGCGGCGTGGTCCTCGGGTATGGCGCGATCAATACGGGTGGCGGCCATAACTTCAAGCTCGCACGGTTTACCACGAACGGCTCGCTCGACGGCGCCTTCAATCCGGGTACCGATGCGGGGGTGCTGACGCTTGCCACCGATCCTGGAAATCGCACCATCGTCGGTGGAGCGTTCACGATGCTTGGCGGTGCGGTTCACAATCATATCGCCCGCCTGACACCGGACGGTCGCGTCGATACGGGATTCAACGCCGATGCCAACGACACCGTCAACTCTGTGGCAATCCAGGAGGACGGCAAGATCATCGCCGGCGGCAACTTCACTCGATTCGATAACGTGGCGCGCAACCACCTCGCGCGCATGTACCCCGAAGGGGGCATCGACGCGACATTCAATGTCGATGTGGACCTACCGGTTTTCGCCGTGGCCGTACAAGCGGATGGCACCATCCTGATTGGCGGCAGGTTCACCGTTGTGAATGGCGCGACGCACTACAACGTGGCGCGCCTGCTGCCGGATGGAACGCTTGATTCCACGTTCCAGAGCGACCTCCGGGGTGGTTTGGTCACGTCAATCGTCGTGCAAGCGGACGGCAGCATTCTCGTAGGCGGGTCGTTCGGTGTCCTGGGTAGCACTGTCTACAATCAAGGGGTACGCCGCCTGCATGCCGACGGCAGTCTCGACATCGCCTACGATCCCGGCATCCGCCCGGATGGCAACTTCGCCATATCGAGTCTGCTTCCGCAGGGCGATGGTAAGCTTGTCGTGACTGGTGGCGTTCTTGCCGTTGGCGGAAATACCTACATCGGCGCGCTGCGACTGAACGCCGACGGTTCACCGGATACCAGCTTCGACGCCGGTCTCGACAACGGCGTCTATTCGGCGAGCTTGCGCCGGGACGGCAAGATCCTGGTCGGTGGTGCCTTCACCACGGTACACGGTCAGCCGCACGGCCACGTTGCACTGCTGAATCCGGACGGTACAGGAGACGCCGCGTTCGATTTTGCCACCGACTCCATCGTCCTCGGTATCGTGCCGCGCGTGGATGGTTCGATCGTCGTCGGAGGCACTTTCAGCACGGTGGACGGCCAATCACGTGCGGGACTCGCACGCCTGAGCCCTCGCGAAACATTCGCCGATACGCTCCTCGCAACGCCGGACCGCACCGGTCTCCGATGGCTGCGCAGCGAGGCGAGTGAGCGCCTGGACCATGTACGATTTTCGGTATCCAGCAATCCCGCCGACCCCGGCGCATGGACCGACGCCGGCACCGGCTACCGGATTGCCGATGGCTGGGCGGTAGCGGTCGATCCCGCACTGCTGCCGCCCAACCGTCCGCTCTTGCTGCGCGCCGAAGGCACTCACCACAGCGGTTTCGTGAGCTCGTCCACATCGCGGGTGAGAATCGAACAGCGCGTATACTTCGGCGACATCCGGGTCACTGCAGCGGTCGCGGAAGGCTCGGGCAGCATCGGTCCGGCCAGCCAGACGGTGGCAACGCCCGGCGGCCCGGCGGTGTTCGTGGTATCCCCGGCACCCGGTTGGCGGGTCGCGACGGTGGTCGGCGATACCTGTACCCCGACCGACAACGGCGACGGCACCTGGATGGCGGTCAATGTCACGGTCGATTGCGCCGTGTTCGCGAGTTTCGCGCGTGCCGGAGTGACCGTCGTCGCGGGTGTCGGCACGGGTCAGGGCACGATCACTCCGTTGAGCCAGACGCTGGCCTATGGCGACACTGCGGAGTTCGACGTGACGCCTGCATCCGGCTGGGCGACGCTCGGCGTGAGCGGCGATACCTGCACCCCTGCCGACAACGGCGATGGTACCTGGAGCGCGGCGAATGTCACCGCCGATTGCACGGTAACCGCGCATTTCTCCCTCCTGTCTCACATCGTGACCGCCGTCGTTACGCTGGGCAACGGCGAAGTCACGCCTGCAACGCAGGAAGTCGTCCACCATGACGCGGCGAGCTTCGACGTGACGCCGGCACCGGACTGGACGGTTCGCCAGTTGGCGGGCGACACCTGCACCCCCTACGATGCCGGCAACGGAACCTGGATCGCCGAGCACATCGAAACGGACTGCGCCGTGGAGGCCGAGTTCGAGCTGGCCGTCACGCTCGCCGCGGTCGCCGGAGATGCCCAGGCCGCGCCGGTCGGCAGCGATTTCGAAATACCGCTCAGCGTGCGCGTCGCCGCGCCGAACGGGCAACCGCTGGCCGGCGTCGAAGTGCGCTTTGACGCGCCGACCAGTGGCCCCTCCGCGATCCTCTCGACGGACACCGCAACGACCAATGCAGCCGGCGTTGCCCAGGTCGCACTTCGCGCCAACCTCGAGGTCGGGGACTACGCGGTCCAAGCCTACCTGCCGGCCTACGTCAAAGTCGCGCCGGTCGACTTCCGGCTCACCAACACCAGTGCCGATGTGGCCTTGATCACGAGTATCGACGATGGGCGCCGATTCGCCCGCTACGGACAGGTGCTCGACTACCAGGTGCATGTCGGCAACAGCGGCACCTCGCCCGAATACGGTGTATCCGTGGCTACGGTGCTCTCCGATGGGCTCGATCCGTCGCAAGCACACTGGCTGTGTCTCACGCCGACAAGCGGCTGCAGCGCGCAGGGCGACGGTGCGTTGAGCCAATCGGGCCTCACGCTCGAAGCCGGTGCTGAAGCGATCTTTCTCGTCAGCGTGCCGGTACGCAACGATACCGAGGTGGACTCCGTCACCGCGACACTGCACGCGCAAGCCGGGGAAGTTGCCGCGGACGACCAGGATCAAACCACGCTCGTGCTGTTCCGTGGCGATTTCGAAGGCAACGCAGGCGAGGCATCCGCAGGATCGAGCGTGGTCGGCGCTTTGCCGGAGACAGGTGATTTGATCGAGTTGCCCGAATTGACCATCCGCACCGGCGCGCCACCCATCACCGTGTGGCGCGCAGAGGACGATCAGGTCGCGGTGCAAGCATTCACCGACGGGAATCGCATCTGGCTACGCCTCGCCACCGGTGGTCCGCGCGCGACGCCCCGGCTCAGCCCTTGGTCACCCTGGTTCGGCGAGGAAATCCTGCTAGCGGTCACCACGGATTCCGACGATCGGCGCTGGATAACCCTCGACACCAGCACGGGCCGCGCCCGGCTCATGCTCGACGACGATTGAACAGGTCCGGCAAAGCCATGGGAAGCGCGTACCACGGAAGGTGCGCGCCCGGGCGAGGGCCGAGCAAAAGCAATGTCGATTCGAGGCGAGCTTCGGCTACATCGCGTCAACGGCATCGCCGTCAACGTCGAGCCACAGGATGCGGCAACGGACTCTTTCAACATTCCGCCACCGGCCCCACACCTCCATTCGCGCGTGATGTGGCGCTTGGCGAATGCGCCGCGCTCACGTTACATTGCGGCAATCGTCTGCCACTCCCGATCCGACGCATGCCCGACGCGCGCCGCTACTTCGACCTGCCTTCGCCGTTCCCGATGAAGCGTGGCGGAGAGTTGCATGGCGCGCGGCTCGCGTACGAGACCTGGGGTGAACTCGCGCCCGCGCGCGACAACGCATTGCTGATCCTCGCCGGCCTTTCGCCGAGCGCGCACGCGGCATCGAACGCGGACGATCCGTCGCCGGGCTGGTGGGAGGACATGGTCGGGCCGGGCAAGCCGATCGACACCGAGCGCTGGTTCGTGATCTGCCCGAACACGCTCGGCAGTTGCAAGGGCTCGACCGGACCGTCCTCGATCGATCCCGCGACCGGCGCCGAGTACCGCCTCGATTTCCCCGAACTCACGCTCGAGGACACCGCCAACGCCGCGCACGAACTGGTGCGCGGGCTCGGCATCGAACGGCTCGCGTGCCTGCTCGGCAACTCGATGGGCGGCATGGCGGCACTCGCCTACCTCGTCCTGCATCCGGGCAGCGCGCGCCATCACATCAGCATCTCGACCGCGCCGCAGGCGCAACCGTTCGCGATCGCGATCCGCTCCCTGCAACGCGAAGCGATCCGCCTCGATCCGAACTGGAACGAGGGCCGTTACGACGACGAGCGCTACCCCGAAGCCGGCATGTCGATCGCGCGCAAGCTCGGCGTCATCACTTACCGCTCGGCGATGGAATGGGTCGGGCGCTTCGCACGCATCCGGCTCGACTCGGACGAGCGCGACGAGGAACCGTTCGCGGTCGAGTTCCAGATCGAATCCTATCTCGCCGCGCACGCGCGCCGCTTCGTGCGCAGCTTCGACCCGAACTCGTACCTCTACCTGTCACGCGCGAGCGACTGGTTCGACCTCGCCGAACATGCGCGCGGCAGCGTGGCCGCCGCCCTGCGCCGTATCGATGTCGAGCGCGCGCTCGTGATCGGCGTCGAAACCGACATCCTGTTCCCGCTGACCCAGCAACAGCAGATCGCGGACGGCCTCACCGCCGGCGGCGCCGCGGTCCATTTCGTGGCCCTCGACAGTCCGCAGGGCCACGACGCGTTCCTCGTCGATATCGAGCGTTTCGGCGCCGCGATCGGGCGGTTCCTCGGCGCTTTGTAGTAAGCTGGTACGATCGACCGGCTGTCGAAATAGCTCTTTTCGGCCGCCTGTTCACGCGGTGCCGGGATGCACCGCTCGCGAATCCATCGCGCAAGCGATCGATTCGTTGGAGTCGAGTCCTGGTCAGTACCGGACTCGGCGGGATGAAGAAGTCCACGACGGACTTTTTCCGCATTGTGTCGATCCACGAGGCTACGCATTCCCTTGCTCACGCTCGATTTTCCCGGTTCGCGGCAACTCATCGATGCGATCGACGCCGCGGTCGCCCACGAGGACATCACGCAGATCACCGATGCGCTGCGCGCGACGCTGTGCCGGCTGATCCGCGATCCCGCCGTCAAGCTGCCCGAATGCGCCTACGAGGCATCGCCCGACCATTACGCGCGACGCGAGCTGTATCACAGCGAGGAACACGGTTACTGCGTGATCGCGATGTGCTGGGGTCCGGGCCAGGGTGCGCCGATCCACGACCATGCCGGCATGTGGTGCGTCGAGGGCGTTTGGCACGGCCAGCTCGAGATCACCCCGTACGAACTGACCGCATCCGAAGATGAGCGCTTCCGCTTCGAGCCACGCGGCACGATGATCGCTGGCGTCGGCTCGGCCGGCAGCCTGATCCCGCCGCACGAATACCACACGATCTCGAACCCGAGTGACGACGCGATCGCGGTATCCCTGCACATCTACCGCGGCCCGCTGACCGCATGTTCCGTGTTCCGCCAACGCAACGATGGCTGGTACGACCGCGACCAGCGCCAGTTGTCGCTCGACTGCACGCACTGACCGGCGCGATCTCCCGTACGCACCACCCCGCGCGGCGCAACCTGTAGGAACCGGCTTCAGCCGTGATGCCTTGCGCGTCGCCCCAAACCGAAACCAGGAGCATCGCGGCTGAAGCCTGCTCCTACGAGCGCGGACAAACAACGCGGATAATCTTGCCGGTTATCGTATAATCCGCGCCCCGGCGCCGTTCCCGACGACGCCGCGCGACGCCCCCCATGCCGAAGTGGCGGAACTGGTAGACGCGCCGGACTCAAAATCCGGTTCTGGCAACAGAGTGCGAGTTCGATTCTCGCCTTCGGCACCAAAGAATCCCACCGCGATGGGACGCGCACCGGAAGCGCAGGTTCCACAAAGGCAGCGGACGATGGAGCGGTCGCAACCGCGGACCTCTGCTTCGACGTACCGAGTGCGTCGCGCCGCCATCTCCATGAAAGATCGAGCTCGGTGGCTCGCAACACCACGGGCGCCGATGTGGAACGCATCCGCTTCCTGGAATGGTGTGACCCGAAGATCCCGCGCTTCTGCGACAACGACGCGCTTTGCGATCCGGGTGCGGTGTTCGAAGCGATTCTCGGCGCCATCGACAACGATCTCCTTGCCGGGGGAGAGGTTATGAGCCGAGTCCCCTCGTACAACTACCGCAACCGCCGGCCGCGTCACCGTTTCGTCATCCGATCGTAATGTCGCCTCCATCGTCACGCGCCAGCATGCGCCAACCGAGGAGGACGCATGCATATCGCGATCGTCACCGAGACCTGGCCACCGGAGGTAAACGGGGTCGCCCTGACCGTGCAGTCGCTGGCGCTCGGCCTGGTGGGGCTCGGCCACGAGGTCGAGGTAGTCCGTCCACGACAACCGGGTGAAACGGATCGCGCCGACGGTCTCGAGCACGTCTTCGTGCGCGGCGCGGGCATGCCGCGCTATCCCGGCTTGCGCTTTGGCCTGCCCGCCGGACACCGGCTGCGCCAGCGCTGGGGGCGGCGCGCACCGCAGGCCGTGTACATCGCGACCGAGGGCCCGCTGGGCGCCACCGCATTGTCCGCCGCACGCGCGCTCGGGATTCCAGCCAGCACCGGCTTCCACACGCGCTTCGACGACTTCGCACGACACTACGGCCTCGGCTTCGTCGCGTCCCCGGTGCTCGCGTACCTGCGCCGGTTCCACAACGCTGCGAGCGCGACCCTGGTGCCGACCCGCGAGTTGGCCGACTTCCTGCACGCACGCGGCTTCACCCGCACGCGTGTGTTGCGCCGTGCCGTCGATACCGCCCTGTTCCATCCGGAACGACGTGACGAAGGGCTGCGCGCAAGCTGGAAC
>CAYWZC010000074.1:0-1510 GCA_964462745.1 uncultured Rhodanobacteraceae bacterium | reverse complement strand
GGCATGCGTGCGCTTCCGTCCCGATGTCTGCGCCGATGCATTCGATCCCTGGCAACGCCTCGCGATCCGCAGCGGCGAATGGCGCTGGTGCGCGGCCGCGAACCGCTGGGCCGCGCGGCGCACGATCGCGGCATCGTTCAAGCTGGTCAGCCGTCTCGGCGATGGCGTGTTCTGGTATGCGCTGATGGCCGTGCTGTGCGTGGCCGGCTACCACCACGCGGGCATCCACATGGGCGTGACCGGCCTCGCCGCAACCGCGTTGTATCGCCATCTGAAGCGCTGGACTCGGCGCCCGCGCCCGTTCCGCGCGCACGCCGGCATCGTCGCGCGCATGCCGCCGCTCGACGAGTACAGTTTCCCGTCCGGGCACACCCTGCATGCGGTCGTCTTCACTCTCGTCGCACTCGCCCACGCGCCGTGGCTTGCGCCGCTGCTCGTTCCCTTCACGGTCCTGGTCGGCATGTCGCGCGTGGTGCTCGGCCTGCACTATCCGAGCGACGTGCTGGCTGCGACCCTGATCGGCAGTGGTCTCGCGGGGTTGTCGCTGTGGTTCGTGCCCGGGGTGAGTTTGTTCGCCTAATCGCAGCGCTAGCCGCGCCTTGTGCGGGGCACGTTTCAGTGGTGATGCCCTTCTACCAGGTCGAGGCCGTAGCAGGGGCATCATGACCAAGAGCATCACGGCTGAAGCCGGTTCCTACAAGGATTGCGAGAGATCGCGAGGCGCGTGGGCTGAAGACGGTTCCTGCGGGATCGCGAGGTGCGTATGCTCGTCGCATCCCACGGAATCGCCATGAACTACCGCCACGCCTTCCATGCCGGCAACTTCGCCGACGTGTTCAAGCACGTGATCCTCATCGGCCTGCTCGATGCGCTGAAGCGCAAGTCCGCGGCCTTCCACTTCTACGACACCCACGCCGGCCGCGGCCGCTACGACCTGCGCGGCAAGCCGGCGCAGCGCACGCTCGAATACCGTGATGGCGTGCGCCGCATCCTCGATGCCGAGTCCCTGCCCGCGCCGCTGCATGCGTATGCCGAACTCGTGCGCGGGCTGAATCCCGGGCAGCGCAACGACGCGCCGGTGTATCCCGGTTCGCCGCTCATCGCCTCGCTGCTGCTGCGCGAACAGGATCGCATGACGTTCTGCGAAGCGCATGAGGAAGAGGCCGGTGCATTGCAGGCGCTGTTTCGCGGCGAGCGCCGCGCAAGCACCCAGCACCGCGACGGCTATGCGGCGCTCAAGGCACTGTTGCCACCACGCGAACGTCGCGGCCTGGTGCTCATCGACCCGCCGTTCGAGGAGCAGTCACGGGAGTTCGCGGTCATCGAATCCGCACTCGACGACGCGCTGCGCCGCTGGGCGACCGGCAGCTACGCGGTCTGGTACCCGATCAAGCTGCGCCATCCGGTCGCCGCGTTCCATCGCCGCCTCGCCGCGAAGGCGTCGAAGCTGCTGGTCGCCGAACTGCTGCTGCACCCCGACGACACCGCGCTGCGCCTCAACGGCTGCGGC
>CAYWZC010000073.1:12484-14239 GCA_964462745.1 uncultured Rhodanobacteraceae bacterium | reverse complement strand
CGACGCCCGAGGGTGCGCGCGACTTCCTCGTGCCGAGCCGCCTGCGGCCGGGCGAGGTCTACGCGCTGCCGCAGAGCCCCCAGCAGCTCAAGCAGTTGCTCATGGTCGCGGGCTTCGACCGCTACTACCAGATCGCGCGCTGTTTCCGCGACGAGGATCTGCGCGCGGACCGGCAACCGGAGTTCACCCAGCTCGACATGGAATTCGCGTTCGTCGACGAGCGCGACGTGCAGGATACGGTCGAGGCGATGCTGCGCGACGTGTTGCGCGAAGTGTCGGGCGTCGAACTCGCCGATCCGTTCCCGCGCATGACCTGGGCCGAGGCGATGCGTCGTTACGGCTCGGACAAGCCGGACCTGCGCATCGCGCTCGAGCTCGTCGATGTCGCGCATCTCGTGCGCGAGGTCGAGTTCAAGGTGTTCAGCGAGCCGGCCAACGACGCGCACGGCCGGGTCGCCGCGCTGCGTGCGCCCGGCGGTGCGGCGTTCACGCGCAAGCAGATCGACGAACTCGGCGCGCATGCGGCGAAGCATGGCGCGAAGGGCCTTGCCTGGATGAAGGTCGAGGATGCCGGCAAGGGCCGCGACGGGATCGGCTCGCCGATCGCGAAGTTCCTCGACGACGCGACGCTCGCCGCGCTGCTCGCCGAAACCGGCGCCGCGAACGGGGATCTCGTGCTGTTCGGTGCGGGTCCGTGGACCCGGGTCAGCCAGTTCATGGGCGCTCTGCGTCTCAAGATCGCACGCGATCTCGGCCTCGTCGAGGATTCCTGGCAACCGCTGTGGGTCACCGACTTCCCGATGTTCGAGTACGACGAGGAAGCCGGCCGCTATCTGGCCCTGCATCACCCGTTCACCGCGCCCAAGATCGACGATGTCGCGGATCTCAACGCGAATGCCGCGCATGCGGTTTCGCGCGGCTACGACATGGTCCTCAACGGCAACGAGATCGGCGGCGGTTCGATCCGCATCCACCGGCGTGACATGCAGAGCGCGGTGTTCGGCCTGCTCGGCATCGGCGCCGAGGAAGCCGCGGCGAAGTTCGGCTTCCTGCTCGAAGCGCTCGATTACGGCGCACCGCCGCATGGCGGCATCGCATTCGGCATCGATCGCATCGCCGCGTTGCTGGCCGGCACCGAGTCGATCCGCGACGTGATCGCGTTCCCGAAGACGACCAGCGCGCAATGCCTGATGACTGGCGCGCCATCGGCGATCGCGGCATCGCAGTTGTCGGAACTGCATGTCGCGGTGGCGACCGACGAGCCCGGCGACTGAGCGGCGCCGGCACCATCGCATGTCACGGACCCCGGCAGTCGAAGGCATCATCGCGCGACTCGGGCGTCTGGCGGGTGCCTTGCCGGATGCGGTGGTCGCCGCATCGTTCCTCGTCCTGTGGATCGCGCCGACCGCATTCGGCACGGGCGGCGTGCGCAAGGCCATGCTGCTGATGATCCTCGAGTTCCTGCTGCTGCATTCGACGATCATGGTTCCGCTGCTGGTTGCGTGGGCGTTTCGTCGCGGCGGCAGCCGCGGAACGCGGGGCGGAATCATCGCGCTGTACCTGCTCGCGTACGGGTTCTTCGTTGCGGTGCTGTGCGTCGGATTCCGCGCCTGGTGGCCGGCGCTGGTGTTCGGCTGGGCCGCCTTCGGCAAGTTCCTGGTCGTCGCACATGACGCCGGTGACGACGATGGCGCGCTGCAGGTGAAGGTCTGGATCGTTTCGATCCTGTCCTACCTGTTGCTCGCGTTCGTGACG
>CAYWZC010000073.1:8314-12384 GCA_964462745.1 uncultured Rhodanobacteraceae bacterium | reverse complement strand
GTTTTCGTTCGGATCGAGGATCATGGCCGGTCATTCCAAGTGGGCGAACATCCAGCATCGCAAGGGCAAGCAGGACGCGGTGCGCGGCAAGATCTTCACCAAGCTGATCCGCGAGATCACGGTCGCCGCGCGTGCGGGCGGCGGTGATGCGGCGGCCAATCCGCGCCTGCGCCTCGCGCTCGACAAGGCGTTCGCGGCGAACATGCCCAAGGACAACGTCGAACGCGCGATCAAGAAGGCAACCGGCGAACTCGAGGGCGTGAATTACGAGGAACTGCGCTACGAGGGTTACGCGCCGGGTGGCGTCGCGGTGATCGTCGAATGCGTCACCGACAACCGCCAGCGCACCGTGGCCGACGTGCGCCATGCGTTCACCAAGTTCGGCGGCAACCTCGGCACCGATGGCTCGGTCGCCTACCTGTTCAAGAAGATCGGCGTATTGTCGTTTGCGCCCGGCGCGGACGAGGACGCGATCACGAACGCGGCGATCGAGGCGGGTGCGGACGATGTCGTGGTGTTCCCGGAAGATGGTTCGATCGAAGTGCTCGCCGCGCCGGAATCCTTCGAGGCGGTGCGTGCCGCGATGGCGCAGGCCGGCATCGAGGCCGACGAGGCCGAGATCACCCAGCGGGCGGATCTGGACGTGGCGGTCAGCGGGGAAACGGCGCAGAGTGTCGCGGCGCTGCTCGACTGGCTGGAGGAAATCGATGACGTGCAGAACGTGTATTCGAATGCCGACCTGCCGGCCGAGGCGTATGTGTAGAGCCGGGAATCGGGAATCGGGAATCGGGAATGGAGAGGCGCCGAGGACTCTTCTGCGTACGGGCTTGACCGGGCGCCAGGTGCGATGGTGGGACGGTTCCCGTGCAGCAGAATGACAGCGGCGGCGTGATCCAGCCATTCCCGATTCCCGATTCCCGATTCCCGGGCAACGGCATCCGCATCATGGGCATCGATCCGGGTAGCCGGCGCACGGGCGTCGGCATCATCGACACGGATGGCGCGGGGCGCATGACGCATGTGTTCCATTGCGCGATCGATCTGGTTGCGAGCACGAGTTTCGCGCAGCGCCTGAAGACGATCTTCGGCGCGGTGTGCCGGATCATCGATGAACATGCGCCGCAGGAAATCGCGATCGAGCGCGTGTTCATGGCGCGCAATCCCGATTCGGCGCTGAAACTCGGCCAGGCGCGTGGCGCCGCGATCTGTGCGGTCGTGCATCGCGAACTCGACGTGACCGAATACGCCGCGCGCGAGGTCAAGCTCGCGGTGGTCGGCGGCGGCGGTGCGGACAAGGCGCAGGTCCAGCACATGGTCGGCGTTCTGCTCGGCCTGGACGGCAAGTTGCAGGCGGATGCCGCCGACGCGCTCGCCCTCGCGATCGCGCACGCGCACACGCGATCGAGCACCGAGCGGCTCGGCATCCCGCGCACCGCATGGAGGCGGCGCCGATGATCGGTCGCATCAAGGGCATCCTGATCGCGCGCCAGCCGCCGTGGATCTTGGTCGACGTCGGTGGCATCGGCTACGAGATCGAAACGCCGATGTCGACGTTCTTCGATCTTCCGGAAACCGGCCACGAGGTCGACCTGCGCACCCATTACGCAGTCAAGGAGGACGCGGTCGCGCTGTACGGATTCCTGCGCGAGAGCGAACGCGCGCTGTTCCGCAGCCTGCTCAAGGTCAGCGGGATCGGCGCCAAGACCGCACTCGCGGTGTTGTCCGGGGTCACGCCGGACGAATTCGCGCGGCTCGTGCAGGCCGGCGACATCGCCGCATTGACGCGCGTGCCGGGCATCGGCAAGAAGACCGCGGAACGCATCCTCGTCGAGTTGCGTGATCGGGTCGCCGACCTCGGCGCGGGCGACGCTCTGCGCGGCGGCGCGGGCGTGGCGCCGAACGATCCGGTGGGCGAGGCGGGCGTCGCGCTGCAATCGCTCGGCTACAAGCCGGCCGAGGTGACCCGCCTGGTGCGCGACGCGGCGGCGCCCGGCGACAGCGCCGAGGACATCATCCGCAAGGCGCTCAAGGCCGCGTTGCGCTGAGCGCGCCCGGAACCCATCGATGACCAACATGCCGAACGAAGCCTCCGCAAGCCCGCGTCGCACGCGCCTGCATGCGCTCGCACTCGGTGCGGTCGGCGTGGTGTACGGCGACCTCGGCACCAGCCCGCTGTACGCGATTCGCCTGACCTTCGGCGAGCACGGACTTGCGCCGACTTCCGCGAACGTGCTCGGCGTCATGTCGCTGGTGTTCTGGACCCTGATGCTGGTCGTTTCGATCAAGTACGCGATTTTCATCCTGCGCGCGGACAACAAGGGCGAGGGCGGCATCATGGCGTTGACCGCGCTCGCCCAGCGCGGCGTGCGCAGCAGCCCGCGCGCGCGTTGGTGGATCATGGTGCTCGGCCTGTTCGGCGCGTCGTTGTTCTTCGGCGACGGCGTGCTCGGACCTGCGGTTTCGGTGCTGTCCGCGGTCGAAGGCCTGGAGATCGCGACCCATTCGGTCGACCATTTCATCGTGCCGATCACGGTCGCGATCCTGGCCGGCATCTTCGCGATCCAGAGTCGCGGCAGTGGCCGGGTGGGCAGGGTGTACGGGCCGCTCATGTGCGTATGGTTCGTGGCCATCGGCCTGCTCGGCGCGGTCGCGATCGCGCGGCATCCCGAGGTGCTCGCCGCGCTGTCGCCGCATCATGCGGTCCGCTTGTTCATCGAAACGGGCTGGCCAGCGTTCTTCGCGTTGTCGAGCGTCGTGCTGTGCATCACCGGAGCCGAAGCGCTGTACGCGGACATGGGGCATTTCGGCAAGCGGCCGATCCGGGCCGCATGGTTCGGCTTCGTGATGCCGGCGCTGGTCCTCAACTACTTCGGCCAGGGCGCATTGCTGCTGTCCGATCCCGGCACGGCCTCGAATCCGTTCTACCAGCTCGCGCCCGAAATCCTGCTGTATCCGATGATCGTGCTCGCGACGATCGCGACGATCATCGCGTCGCAGTCGGTGATTTCCGGCGCGTTCTCGATCGCGCGCGAGGCGATCCAGCTCGGCTTCCTGCCGCGCATGGACGTGCGCCACACCTCGCGCGAGACGATCGGCCAGATCTACCTGCCGTGGATCAATCGCATGCTGTTCGCACTGACCATCGCGGTGGTGCTCGGCTTCCAGTCGTCCAGCAACCTCGCCGCCGCGTACGGCATCGCGGTGATCGGCACGATGATGATGGATTCGATCCTGGTGCTCATCGTGTTCCGCCGCCAGTGGCATTGGCACAAGGCGAAGGTGGCCGCGGTCGGCGCGCTGTTCCTCGTCGTCGATCTCGCGTTCCTCGTCGCCAACGCGGACAAGGTCGAACACGGCGGCTGGTTCCCGCTGGTGCTCGGCGCGGTCGTGTTCACGATGATGATCACGTGGCGGCGCGGGCGCGAACTCGTGATCCGCGAAATCCGCCAGGCCGGTCTCGCGCTCGCGCCGTTCCTCGCCTCGATCGGCTCGCATCCGCCGCTGCGCGTGCCGGGCACGGCGGTGTTCCTGATCCAGAACCAGGACGGCGTGCCGAACGCGCTGTTGCACAACCTAAAGCACAACAAGGTGCTGCACGAGCGCAACGTACTGCTGACGGTCGAAACGCTGGAAACGCCGACCGCCGACGAGGACGAGCGCGCGACGATCGAGGATCTCGGCAGCGATTTCTACAAGTTGACCCTGCGCTTCGGTTTCGCCGAGGATCCGGACGTGCCCACCCAGCTCGTGCGCGTGCAATCGTGCGGCGCGCCGTTCGACCTCATGGACACGACCTTCTTCATCAGTCGCGAACGCATCGTCGCGACCGACCGCCCCGGCATGGCCCTGTGGCGCGACGGCCTGTTCGCGTTCATGGCGCGCAACGCGACCCCGGCGACCGCGTTCTTCCAGATTCCCGGCAACCGGCTCGTGGAGCTGGGCACGCAGGTGGAGATCTGAGAGGGTGTGAGCGGTGAGCGGTGAGCAGTAAGCGGTAGCATGAAGTCGCGGCGGATCACCCGCGTCGATACGCCGCCTGCCCCCGCACTTCTTCTCCTGGCCGCCACACG
>CAYWZC010000073.1:0-8214 GCA_964462745.1 uncultured Rhodanobacteraceae bacterium | reverse complement strand
GCTCACCGCTCACCGCTAGCCCCCGATCCCCAGTCCCTATACCCTGCCACTCCATGAACGATCCGACCCGCGTCGTTGCCGCCGCCACCACGCCCGAGGATGAGGCGCTCGAGGCTTCGATCCGGCCACAGCGGCTCGACGACTACCTCGGCCAGCAGGCCGTGCGCGAGCAGATGAGCCTGTACATCGAGGCGGCGCGGAAGCGCGGCGAGGCGCTCGACCACGTGTTGATCTTCGGGCCGCCGGGACTCGGCAAGACCACGCTCAGCCACGTCGTGGCCAACGAACTCGGGGTCAACCTGCGCGCGACCTCGGGGCCGGTGCTCGAGCGCCCCGGCGACCTCGCCGCCCTGCTGACCAACCTGCAACCGCGTGACGTGCTGTTCGTCGACGAAATCCATCGCCTGTCGCCGATCGTCGAGGAAGTGCTGTACCCGGCGCTCGAGGATTTCCAGATCGACATCATGATCGGCGAGGGCCCGGCCGCGCGTTCGATCAAGCTCGACCTGCCGCCGTTCACCCTGATCGGCGCGACCACGCGCGCGGGCCTGTTGACCGCGCCGCTGCGCGACCGTTTCGGCATCGTTCAGCGTCTGGAATTCTATTCTCCGCTCGAACTCGCCGCGATCGTGCGGCGCTCGGCACGGATCCTCGATGTCGCCTGCGATCCCGACGGAGCCACGGAAATCGCCCGCCGTTCGCGCGGCACGCCGCGCATCGCGAACCGCCTGTTGCGGCGCGTGCGCGATTACGCGCAGATCCGCGCGGGCGGCGTCATCACCGCGGAGGTCGCCGCCGCGGCGCTGGAGATGCTCAAGGTGGACCCGCAAGGTTTCGACAGCCTCGACCGGCGCCTGCTGACCATGATCATCGAGAACTTCGAGGGCGGACCGGTCGGCGTGGAATCGCTCGCCGCGGCGCTGTCCGAGGAACGCGGCACGATCGAGGACGTGCTCGAACCCTACCTGATCCAGCAGGGCTACCTCGTGCGCACCGCGCGTGGGCGCATGGTCAGCAACAAGTGCTGGCGGCATTTCGGATTGACGCCGCCGCGCCACGCGGCTTGCCCCGATCTGTTCGAGAAGGGAGACGGGAGACGAGAGGCGGGAGACGGAGAAACGTCCGCATGACGACCCGCTTGCGCAACCGTGCTCCTGCGTCTCCGGTATCCCATCTCCCGTCTCCCGTTTTCACCTGGCCCGTACGCGTCTACTGGGAGGACACCGATGCGGGCGGCGTCGTCTATCATGCGCGCTACCTGCATTATTTCGAGCGTGCGCGCAGCGAATGGCTGCGTGCGGCCGGCATCGGCCAGGACGAATTGCGCGCGGCGCGCGGCATCGTGTTCGTGGTCCATCGCATGGAATTGCGCTTCAACCGGCCGGCGCGACTCGACGACCTGCTGGAAGTGACGGTCGCGCCGCACGAACTGCGCGGTGCGAGCTTCCATGTGGACCAGGCGTTGCATCGTGAACCCGACGCCGCGCCGCTGGTCGAAGCCCGCGTGCGAGTGGCCTGCATCGACGCTGCGACATTCCGGCCGCGGCCGATTCCCCCCGACTTGATCGACGAGATGACAACGAAATGAATGGCGAACTCAACGTCCTTGCACTGGTTTTCGGCGCCAGCCTGCCGGTCAAGCTGGTCCTGCTGATCCTGCTCGGCTTCTCGATCGCATCGTGGTTCATCATCTTCCGCAAGAAGGCGATGATCGACCGCGCCAACGAGAGCGCCGACGATTTCGAGGAACGCTTCTGGTCGGGCACGGATCTCGCGGCGTTGTTCAAGGAGGTCAACAGCGACGACGAAGACATCACCGCGAGCGCGGCGATCTTCGAGGCGGGCTTCCGCGAGTTCGCGCGCCAGCGCCAGCGACGCGGCGTCGATCCGCGCAGCCTGCTCGAAAGCGCGCAGCGTGCGATGCGGGTCGCGGCGACGCGCGAGATGGATCGGCTCGAACAGAGTCTCGAATTCCTCGCCAACGTCGGTTCCATCAGTCCCTACGTCGGCCTGTTCGGCACCGTGTGGGGCATCATGATCGCGTTCCAGGGCCTCGCCAACGTGCAGGAGGCGACCATCGCCATGGTCGCGCCGGGCATTTCCGAGGCACTGATCGCGACCGCGATGGGCCTGTTCGCGGCGATCCCCGCAGTCTGGGCCTACAACCGTTACGCGACGCGGCTGGAACGCATCAGCACCCGCTACGACACCTTCGTCGAGGAGTTCTCCTCGATCCTCGCACGCCAGGCCCACGTCGATGACTAGGGCGAGTGCCGAGATTGGAGCGAGGGTTGAGGGCCGAGGGCCGAAAAGCCCCAGGCTCGAACCGCTCGCGCAATCGTCCCGGCATTCGTCTTTTTCCTCGGCCCTCGTCCCTCAGCCCTAGAACCCCATGTCCCTCCGCCGCCACAAGCGCAAACTCAAGGCCGAGATCAACGTCGTGCCCTACATCGACGTGATGCTCGTGCTGCTGATCATTTTCATGGTGACCGCGCCGCTGCTCAATCTCGGCGTCGACATCCAGTTGCCGCAGTCGTCGGCCAAATCGCTGCAGAACGACAAGGAACCGGTCGTGGTCAGCGTCGACAAGGACGGCGCGCTGTACCTGACCCTCGGCACGAGCACGCGTGAGCCGATCGACGCGGACGCACTGGTTACCAAGGTTTCAGCCTTCGTGCGCGAGAATCCGCAAGTCAGCGTGCTCGTCGGTGGTGACGAACGCGTCGATTATGGGCGCGTCTACCAGGCAATGGTGCTGCTGCAGACGGCCGGCGTGCCCAAGGTCGGACTGATGAGCCAGCCGGTGCAGGCGGAACAGCCGTAGCGCGTGATGGAAAGGACCGGCGACAAGCTGCGGGCGTTCGTCTTCGCGATCGGGCTGCATGTCGCCTGCCTCGCGTTGCTGTTCGCCGGCCTGTGGTGGGTGCACGAGACGCGCCCGGTCGTGATGCCCGGGCCGGTCATCGAGGCGACCCTGGTCGGGCCGACCTCGGCACCGAAACCGCGCGCGAACCAGGCCGCGAAGGCGACGCCGAAGCCGCCATCGAAACCCGAACCGCCCACGCCCGAACCGCAACAGCAGAAACCCACGCCGCCGCCGACCGAAGTCATCCGCCAGGACCAGATCGAACGCGAGAAGATTGCGGCCCTGGCGCAGGAGAAGGCCGAACAGGAAAAGCAGGAGCAGGAAGCACGCCATCGCCAGGAACAGGTCGAACTCGAGGAGGAACGGAAACGTCTCGAAAACGAGCAACGCCGGAAGCAACTCGCCGAGGTGCGTGCGCAGCGCGAGGCGGCGGAGAAGAAGCTCGAGCTCGAACAGATGAAACTCGCCCAGCTCAAGGACCGGCAGGCCGCCGAGAACGCCGCCGAAACCGAAATCGAGGCGCCGCAGGCGCAAACCGGCGCGGGCGGCGCGGACGACGACCTGACTGCGCGCTACGCGGCCGCGATCCAGGCCGCGGTGACGCAGAACTGGCACCGCCCGGAATCGGCATTGCCCGGACTGCGTTGCGTGCTGCGCATCGCGCAGATTCCCGGCGGCGAGGTGATTTCGGTCACCGTGGGTTCGCCATGCAATGCGGATCAGGCGACCAGGAATTCGATCGAACAGGCAGTCCTGCGCGCCACGCCCTTGCCGTACCGTGGCTACGAAGAGGTTTTCCAGCGCAACATCAATTTCAATTTCCGATACGACGGATGAGGTGCACGATGCTGACAACGATGCGAACCGCCCTGCTGGGCCTGGCGACCCTGCTGTTCGCGCAGGTGGCCGCGGCCCAGGGACTTTCGATCGACATCGTCAACGGCAATCCGACCGCGGTCCCGATCGCGGTGGTGCCGTTCGCGTTCGAGGGCAGCGGGGTGCCGCCCGAGACCGACATCGGCCAGGTCGTGC
Source organism: uncultured Rhodanobacteraceae bacterium (assembly GCA_964462745.1). Taxonomy (GTDB): domain Bacteria; phylum Pseudomonadota; class Gammaproteobacteria; order Xanthomonadales; family Rhodanobacteraceae; genus Dokdonella_A. The sequence goes on along the minus strand of CAYWZC010000073.1, from coordinate 4,316 downwards.
GCGCCGATCTCGCGCGTTCGGGCCAGTTCCGCACCCTGCCGAAGGAGAACGTCGTCGAGTTCCCGACCCGCGAGGCCGAGGTCAAGTTCGCGACCTGGCGCCTGCTCAAGCAGGATTATCTCGTCGTCGGCCGCGTCGGCGACGCGGGCAACGGCGCCCTGCGCGCGGAGTTCGAACTGTTCGACGTCGCACGCCAACAGCGCATGGCCGGACTCGCGATCAGCGGCCAGCCGAGCGCATTGCGCGACGTGGCGCACCAGATCGCGGACCTCGTCTACGAGAAGATCCTCGGCGTGCGCGGTGCGTTCTGGACGCGCATCGCCTACGTCACCGCGGTCGGGGTTTCGCCGAACATCCAGTACGCGCTCATGGTCGCCGATTCGGATGGCTACGATCCGCAGGTCATCGTGCGCTCGCGCGAGGCGCTGTTGTCGCCGGCGTGGTCGCCGGACGGGCGCAAACTCGCCTACGTATCGTTCGAGCGCGGCAATTCGTCGATCTACGTGCAGGATCTCGCGACCGGCTCGCGCCAGCTGCTGTCGTCCAATCGCGGCATCAACAGTGCGCCGGCGTTTTCCCCGGACGGTACCCGCCTCGCGCTGACCTTGTCGAAGGGCGGCAACCCGGACATCTACGTGATGCCCGCGAGTGGCGGCAACCAGAACCGCGTCGTGCAGCATTTCTCGATCGACACCGAACCGGTCTGGGCGCCGGACGGACGCAGCTTGTTCTTTACATCCGACCGTGGCGGCAAGCCGCAGATCTACAGCGTGCCCGCGAGCGGCGGCGATGCATCGCGAGTCACGTTCCAGGGCCAGTACAACGCACGCCCGACCGTCGTCGACGCCAAGGGCGTCAAGCTCGCCATGGTGCAGGGCAACGGAAATGTGTATCGTATCGCGATCCTGGACCGGGCCACCAACCAGTACACGCTGGTGTCCCCGGGCAACCAGGACGAATCGCCGAGCTTCGCCCCGAACGGAAGCATGCTGCTGTACGCGGCATCGGAAGGATCGCGCGGCGTACTGTTCGCCGTCTCGGCCGATGGCCGGGTCCGGCAGCGTCTGGTATTGGCGGAAGGCGATGTGCGCGAACCGGCGTGGGGGCCGTTCCGGCAACGTTAACAAGTTGTTCCGAATAATGTGAACGAAAGGCTGCCCAACCGGGCGGCGTCCGCTTTTCTCAACCGTGGTCCACCCGAGCAAGGGGTTAAAAAATGAAAAACGTCATCCGCGTCATTGCAGCATCGCTGTTGGTCGCCAGCATGGCGGCGTGCACCAAGAAGCAGGAAGTGAAGCCGTCCGAGGAAGCGCCGCCGCCACCGGTCACCGAGACCGCACCGGTCCAGGAGTCGGGCCAGTACACGCGCGACAGCCTCGACACCGATTCGTGCCTGCGTCAGCGCGTGATCTACTTCGATTTCGATCGCAGCGACATCCAGTCGCAGTACCAGGAGCAGATCTCCTGCCATGCGGCGTATCTCAGCCAGTTCCCGGATGCGCAGGTGCGCCTCGAGGGCAGCACCGACGAGCGCGGTTCGCGCGAATACAACCTCGGCCTCGGTGAGCGTCGCGGCAACGCCGTGCAGAGCGCGTTGAGCGCCGCGGGTGCGTCCTCCAGCCAGCTCGATGTCGTGAGTTATGGCGAGGAGCGGCCGGTGTGCCGCGAGCACGATGAATCGTGCTGGTCGAAGAACCGCCGCGTCGAGATCGTGTATTCAGCCAACTGATGAAGCGTGGTGGTTGCATGTTGAATCTTTCCTTGCGGAAAGGATGCGCAGCGGTGGCCGTCGTGGCCGCCGCTGTTGCGTTCGCGGTGCCCGCGCAGGCGCAGCGCCTGTCGCTGGCCGAACGGGTCGCGCACCTGGAGCAGCAGCTTGCCGACCAGGGTGGCGCGGGCAACGCGGTCGAAATGGTCAACCGCAACTCCGCGCTGCAGGCGCAGGTCCAGCAGTTGCAGGGCCAGGTCGAGGAACTGCGCCACGAGATCCAGCAGATGCAGCAGCGCGGTCGGGATCAATACATCGATCTCGATTCGCGCCTCGGCCGGCTGGAAGGCCGGGCGCCGGTCGGCGCCACGGGCGAGGCCGAAAGCGGCGCCGCCGCACCCTCGTTGCAGGACATCCAGCTCGGCGCGACGCCACCGCCCGCACCGCCGCTGGTGCCGGCAACACCCGCCGCACCCGCGATATCCGCCACCGATCCCGCGGATCTTCCGACCGACAGCGATCTTTCTGCTGCGGTCGCTGATCCGGCCGCGGAGAAGGCCGCGTACGATGCCGCGTTCGGCGCGCTGCGCGACGGACGCTACGACGAATCCGCGCGCGCGTTCCAGGCCTTCGTGCAGCAATATCCGAACAGCGAACTGGCCGGCAACGCGTACTACTGGCTCGGCGAGTCCTACTACGTCACCCAGAATTACCAGCTCGCGCTGGAGCAGTTCCAGACCCTGCTCGCGCGCTTCCCGAATGGCCAGAAGGCACCCGACGCGCTGCTCAAGGTCGGCTACAGTCAGTACGAACTCAAGCAGTGGGAACAGGCGCAGGCAACGCTCGACGAGGTCGTGCGTCGCTACCCCGACACGACCGTGTCGCGTCTCGCGGAAGGTCGCCTGCGCGCGCTTGCGCTCGAAGGCCACGGCCGCTAGACGTCTTTCGCACCCGGCGATCGTGCGGCCGGGTGCGTCGTGATGCGCCGCGCGGTTCGCCGGCCCTCCGGACCCGCGCGCGACCCGACGCCATGCAGACTCCCAGTGCCAACCCGGTCGCCGCCACCGCGCGGCTCAAGGTCAGCGAGATCTTCCTCTCGATCCAGGGCGAGGCCGATGCGGTCGGCTGGCCGACCGTGTTCGTGCGCCTCACCGGTTGCCCACTGCGTTGCACGTGGTGCGATACCGAATATGCATTCCACGGCGGCGAATGGCGCGACATCGACGAAATCCTCGACGAAGTCGCGGGCCACGGCGTGCGCCACGTCTGCGTCACTGGCGGTGAACCGCTCGCGCAGAAGCGCTGCACCGAATTGCTGGCCCGGCTGTGCGACGCGGGACATGCGGTGTCGCTGGAGACTTCCGGCGCGATCGACGTCGCCGCGGTCGATGCGCGCGTGCGCAAGGTGCTCGACCTCAAGGCGCCGGGTTCCGGCGAGGCATCACGCAACCTGTGGACCAATCTCGATCACCTCCTCGCGCACGACCAGGTCAAGATCGTGATCGCCGATCGCGCCGATTACGACTGGGCGGTTGCGCAGTTGCGCGAGCGCGATCTCGCCACGCGCTGCACGGTGCTGTTCTCCCCGGTGTATGGTCGATTGACGCCGCGCGTGCTGGCCGAATGGATCCTCGCGGACCGCTTGCCGGTGCGCTTCCAGATGCAGTTGCACAAGGCCCTGTGGGGCGAGGAGCCGGGGCGATGAGGAGCGCGGAGCACGGGCATGGATCGCGTCACGCGGTCGTGCTGCTTTCCGGTGGCATGGATTCGGCGGTCACGCTTGCGCTCGCGCGCGAACAGGGTTTCGCATGCCATGCGCTCAGCGTTGCGTACGGACAGCGCCACGCGACCGAACTCGATGCCGCGGCGCGTGTCGCGCGCTCGCTCGGCGCCGCATCGCACAAGACCCTCGCGATCGACCTGCGCGCGATCGGCGGTTCGGCGCTGACCGCGGACATCGCGGTGCCCGAACATGGCGGCGCCGACATCCCGGTCACTTACGTGCCCGCGCGCAACACGATCATGCTGTCGATCGCGCTCGGCTGGGCCGAGGTGCTCGGTGCCGGAGACCTCTTCTGCGGCGTCAACGCGGTCGACTATTCCGGCTATCCCGATTGCCGACCGGAGTTCATCGCCGCATTCGAGCGCCTCGCGAATCTCGCCACCAAGGCGGGCGTGGAAGGCACGCATTTGCGCGTCCACGCGCCGCTCATGGCCTTGTCCAAGGCCGACATCGTGCGCGAGGGCACCCGCCTCGGCGTGGATTTCGCGCAAACCGTTTCGTGCTACCAGGCCGACGAGGAAGGCCGCGCGTGCGGACACTGCGACGCGTGCCGCCTGCGCGCGGACGGCTTCGCCGCCGCCGGGGTTGCGGATCCGACCCGCTATCGTTGAGCGGCGCGACGTGGGTAAAATACGCGGCTTCGTTGTTCGTCGTCGCAACGTGGCCCTCACCCCTTGCCGTCCCCGGCAGGCGGGAGAGGCGAACGCGTGGTGTCGCGCGGAGCACGACGACGTAACCTTGCAGAAGCCCGGGCCGTTAGCTCAGCGGTAGAGCAGTGGACTTTTAATCCATTGGTCGAAGGTTCGATCCCTTCACGGCCCACCA
>CAYWZC010000072.1:10669-14351 GCA_964462745.1 uncultured Rhodanobacteraceae bacterium | reverse complement strand
CGTCACCGAGGTCAGCGCGTCGCTGACCACCGAGCTCGCACTGCCGATCAGGGTCAGGCTCGCGGTCGGGATCGTGTCGGCTGCAACGTCATGATCGATCGTGTACAGGTTGATCGTGAACGGCAGCCCGGATGCGATCGCATTGCCGCCCGAGGAAACCGTCACCGCGGTGACATTCGCGGTCGCGCCGACCTCCGGGTGTTCGTCGAAATAGAAGCGGCGCCACCAGCTGTTGTCGCCCGTGTTGGAGCCGTCGTTCGCCCCGCAGGACACGCCTTGCACGTCCGGCGTGTTGTCCTGCATCTGCGAGATCATCGCCTCGCCGAGCAGGATGGCCGCGCCGGCCGCGCGGGGACCCGCGACCGCATCGCCCTGCACGAGGGTGGCGCTCGCATCGTACGCTGCCGCTCGTACATTGCCGAAATCCACGTGCTGCGTCGCGCCAGCGGCCTCGGCCATGCTCCAGTCGAGCTGGCCTTCGCCGGTATTGCCGATCGTCAGTGTGCGGGTCAGCGATTGGCCTTCCTCGATGATGAAGTCGAGCGGGATCGGCGTGACGACCGCGATCGGATCGGGCACGACCGGCTCGGTCACGGTCAGCGTCGCGCTGGCGCCCTCGGCGTTGCTGCCCTGGTCGGTCTGGAGGTCGCCCGCTGCGATCGTGTCGACGTAGCTGCCGGCCGAAACCGCCTGCACGGTTGCCTCGACCACGCACGAACCGTTCGCGGGAATCGCGTGACCGGCCGGCAGCACGATGCCGCCCCCGCGTTGTTCCGCACCAGCCGGAGCGGCGCAAGTCGTCGTCATCGGGCCGGCCATCAAGCCGCTCGGCAGAATGTTCACGAACGGCGCGGTCAGGATCGCATCCACCGCACCCGCATTGAACAGCGTGACCGTGAGCACGCTGTCCGCGTTCGTTTCCACGGTGTCCGGAACGAACGACACGTCGAGCGTCGGCGCGACCGCCGGTACCGGTGCCGGCACGATGACGTTGTCGAGGTAGAAGAAGTCGCCGTTGTTCTGGCGGTGCAGGAACGCGATGTAGACGTTCTCGCCTGCATAGGCGGAAAGGTCCACGGTGAACGTCGCCGCGCCCGCGGATGGCACCGGGAAATCCGATTCGGTGTAGCTCGCGACCGTCGTGTACGCAGCCGGGTCGTTCGCGACCGTCGTCGAGACCAGCACCTCGTACTGCGAGCCGTTCTCGCCGCCCAGCTGCTGGGCCGCATCGAACTGCACGTAGGCGCCCGCACCGAGCGCGAGCTGCGGCGTCGCAAGGTAGTCTTCGGAGAACTCGCCGGCCGGGACCTCGTCGTTGAAGTTGCTGCGCGCGATGTTGCCGAGCGTGCCGTGGTTCAGCGCCGCCCAGGTCGAGGCCGCGTTGGTGTACTCGTTCGCGAAGATCGTCCAGTCACCCGGAATGCCGTCCTCGAAGTCCTCGCACAGCAGCTCCCCGTCCGGGCACGGCTCCGGCGCCGCGACATCGACGATGACGTTGTCGAGATAGAAGAAGTCGCCGTTGTTCTGGCGGTGCAGGAATGCGATGTAGACGTTCTCGCCTGCATAGGCGGAAAGGTCCACGGTGAACGTCGCCGCGCCCGCGGATGGCACCGGGAAATCCGATTCGGTGTAGCTCGCGACCGTCGTGTACGCAGCCGGGTCGTTCGCGACCGTCGTCGAGACCAGCACCTCGTACTGCGAGCCGTTCTCGCCGCCCAGCTGCTGGGCCGCATCGAACTGCACGTAGGCGCCCGCACCGAGCGCGAGCTGCGGCGTCGCAAGGTAGTCTTCGGAGAACTCGCCGGCCGGGACCTCGTCGTTGAAGTTGCTGCGCGCGATGTTGCCGAGCGTGCCGTGGTTCAGCGCCGCCCAGGTCGAGGCCGCGTTGGTGTACTCGTTCGCGAAGATCGTCCAGTCACCCGGGATTCCGTCCTCGAAGTCCTCGCACAGCAGCTCCCCGTCCGGGCACGGCTCGGCCGCTGGAGCGGGCAGCACCGCGCGCCAGCCTTCATTCGCACCATCGGGATTCAAACCCTCGCCCGTGATCACCCGACCATCGTCGCTGACCGCGCGCGCAATCTGGAGTGTCCAGCCGCTCAGGTCGAGGCCGTACTCCTGCTCGAGCAACTCCTTCAGATCGTGCATGCCGTCCGCGGTCCAGATGGCGGCACGGCGCCCGGCGGCGGAAGTCCCGTAACCGACGATGACTGATCCGTTGGCGGAAACACCTTCCGCGAAACTCAGGAACGTGCCGCCGTCGAAATCGCCGAGGCCGGTCATCACGCCGTCCTGCCAGCGGAAGGCCTCATTGCCATTTGCGCTGCGGCTGTAGCCGACGATCACACTGCCGTCCGGAGAAACGCCGCGCGCATCCGCCGCAACCGTGCCGCCCGGAAGCTCGCCGATGCTGGTCATCGTGCCGTTCTCCCAGCGGAATCCGTTCGTGCCGTCGGCAGTGCGGCCTTGGCCCACGATGACCGTGCCGTCGGCCGATATGCCGCGCGCCACGCTGTAGACGGCGCCGCCGGCCAGATCACCGAGCGTGGTGATCTGGCCGTTCTCCCAGACCGTGGCCTCGACGCCGGCCGCGGTGCCGGCGCCGCCGACCACGATCGAGCCGTCCGCCGACACGCTGAATGCAAAACTCTGCACCGGATCGCCGCCCGGCGGGAAACCGAGACCGGTCATGACACCGTTCTCCCAGCGGAACGCCTCGTAGCCGCCGGTGGTGCCGAACGCTTCGCCGACCACCACCGCGCCATCGAAGGACGCGTCGTAACCCTCGCCCTGGTAATACTCGCCGGTGATCGAGCCGAGCCCTTCGATGCTGCCGTTCTCCCAGCGAAACGCTTCGGAATACAGATGGACTCCGTCGCTGGTCCCCACGACGACCGAGCCATCGCCCGACAGGCCCTTCGCGAAGCTGCGGAACAAGGTATCGCCCGGCAGGTCGCCGATGCCTTCGAACGTGGCCACGCCGCGCAGCGTGGCGATCGAGCCCGATGCCCCGCCGTCGGCTCCGGTCGTGTCGCGCGCCGCGCCGGCGGCAGCAAGGCACATCAAGAGTATGGCGACCAGCGCACGTTGCAGATGTTTCATCTTCGACCCCTTGGATTTCTACTTGACCGGCTGAGCGGCGGAACCCGCTGCCAGCGACGATTCGCACGGCGGGCCTCCGGACTATCGCAAGCTCCGCCGGAAACGACCTTTCATCGGTCTTTCGCGCGCCTGTGCAGGGTCTTTCAGGCGGCCTGCGACGGGCTATCGCAAGGCTTGCGCGTGGGAAAAGGTCGCGATCGACCCAGGAATGGCCCGCTGCCCGGCCAGCGCACGCGCATTCGCGAGCGCCTTCTCCCAGGCGCCCCGGTTGCCCAGTGCACGATGCAGGGCCGCGGTCAGCAGCGCGCAACGGAAGTCGCTGTCTGCCCAACTCGCGACCTGGCCGACGACTTCCGTCGCCTTGTCCAGCGAGCCGTCGGCGATGAGTGCGTTGCCCCAGGAATCGGCGACCTCGACGATGAGTCGCGGGACGCCGACACGGGTCGCCTCGCGCAGCGCGGATTCGTACGTGTCGTAGCTCTCGCGGAGGCGTCGCTCGCCCCACGCGCGCTCGGCGCGCAACAGGCCCGCATGGATGCCCGCGGCGGGATCGTCCGCGCCGAGCTGGGCGGACCACGCCGAG
>CAYWZC010000072.1:3463-10569 GCA_964462745.1 uncultured Rhodanobacteraceae bacterium | reverse complement strand
TACAAGCGCCGGTTCGGTGCGTTGTCGTCACTGCGCCAGATGCGCTCGGCGAGATCCAGCGCCTCGTCATGCTGCAGCAATTCGATATGCATCTGGGCAAGTGCGAGACCCATGTTGTACACCTCGTCCCGCCGGCCGAGTCGCTCGAAGCTCGCGATCGCGCGGGCCAGTTGCCGGCTCGCGGTGTCGAGCCGCCCACGGGTCGCGTTCAGCGTGGCGAGCGCGGCGTCGGCCGACGCGACGCCTTCCGCGTCGCCGGCACCGCCGAGCAGCACCCGGCCACGCGCGATCTCGCGCATCGAGTCGTCGAAGCGGTGCAATCCATGCAGGTTGACGCCACGAACCAGATGGGCGCGCCCGAGCCACATGGGTTGGTCGAGCGGTTCGAGCAGGCCGATCGCCTGCGCATAGCGGCGCTCGGCGGCCTCGTGCGTACCTCGGCTGCGATCGATCGAGCCGAGCGCCATCAACACCCGGGCGCGCAACACCGGTTGCGACTCCGCGGGCAATTCCGCGAGCAGGTCCTGGTAAGCGTCTTTCGCGGCATCCAGTTTGCCGGTGCGAAAATCGACGTCGGCGCGCTGCATGCGCACGCGCGTCTCGGCGCGCAATGCGGCGGGCGCGGCGTCCAGCAACGCCTGTGCGGCGTCGAGGCGGTTCGCGAGCACGTCGGCGCGCGCCTGTTGCAGCAGGCGTGCGACAGCGGCGTTCGCATCGGTTTGCAGCGGTTTGCGCGCGACGCCGCCCTGCAGGTATCCGAGCAGGTTTTCGCTGGCCTCGCGCGCCGCATCGAGCACCTCGGGCGCTTCGCCCAGGGCCTGGTGGCGGGCGCCTTCGGCGTCGTGCAGGACGAGGGTGATCCGCCAACCCTCTGCGAGTTGCACCGCGGCAGCGCGCACGAGACGGCCGGCCCCGGTCGCCTCGCTCCAGCGACCGGCGTCGACGGTTTCGTCCCCGCCACTGTCGTGGAGCAGGCCGATCACGGTCTGGCTCGGCACGATCGCCTCGCCGCCGTCGCGCAGGTAACCACCGATCGCATCCATGACACCGAGCGGGATCCAGGCCGTGTCGGCACTCGCGGCGACTTCCACCGGCAAAACCACGATCGCGCCGGAACGCAGGCCGCGCGCGTCGTCGAAGGTACTTGCCGGCTGCGGCACAGCCGGCGGCTCGTGCGCCCACCATGCCGTAGCCGCCGCGACCACGATGCCGAACGCGAGTACCACCGCGCCGATCCGGTACCGGCGGCGACGCCGCAACGGGCTCGACGATGCCGGAACCGCGTCGGCGTCGATCCGTGCGGAGTCGTCGGCCCCCGGCATGTCGGCCTGCATCGCCCCGGCTTCCCGGCCCGCGGACGCCTCGTCCACCGGCGCGATCCAGCGATAGCCGAAACGCGGCACGGTGCGCAGCACCTGCTGGTCAGTACCACTGTCACCGAACACCCGGCGCGCCTTCATGATCGCGAGATGCACGATCGCATCGCTCACGTCGGTGCGGCCCCAGACCGCCGCGATCAGCTCGTCGCGGCCGACCGCGCGTGCGCGGTTCGCGAGCAGGTACGCAATGCAATCGAATACCTGCGGCGCAAGCAGCACCAGCTGGCCGTCCTGCCACACCTCGCGGGTATCGGGATTGACGTATACGGTTCCGGCCGGACATTCCACGCGCAGCGCGGCCTGCTGGCCCGCGCCGGCCGGAGTCGGCGGTACTGGCTCACGGGTCGACATGCGGCCAGCTTATCGCAGCGGATCGCGCGGCGGCCAATGCAGGCCCCTGGCACCGGTTCCGCCGTCGCCCGCTGTGGATGCGATCGACAGCCCGGACTTGCGAAGACCCGACAAAAAGCGGCGCCGTCCTCGCGAACGGCGCCGCCCACGGTGTGATACCGATCTGGGGGGAGATCGGTATCGCAGTGGCCCCTGCTCCAACCCTCGAATCAGCCGCCGCCGTACTTGATCGTCACGAAATCCCAGTTGCCGGTGCCATCGGGATCATGGGTACTGCGACCGGTCACGTAGGCATTGCCGTCCGCGTCCAGCGTCATCGCGCGACCTTCCGAAAATCCATCGAACGGGCCGGTGTAGCGCTCCAGCCAGATTTCCTCGCCATCCGGGCCGTACCTCGCGGTCACGTATTCGGTGAGCAGGCTGGCCGGCGCCACCACGTTGTAACCGGTCGCGTACACGCCGCCGTCCGCGGCCGGGACCAGCGCGTTGACGAGGTTGTCCGTGCCGCCGAAGCCCGGATCGTAGGTCTGGCGCCACAGTTCGTTTCCAGTCGCATCGTGCTTCATGACGCCGAAGCACGCGCTGCCGCCGCAACCAATGATGCCGCCGCTGTAGACATTGCCGGCTGCATCGGTCGCGAGTGTCGTAATCGCGCCACCCTCGCCGCCCGCGGTCGCGGCCCACGCAAACTCGCCATCCGAATCGAACTTGACGACGCGGTAATCGCTGCTGCCGCCGCCCATGAACACGTTGCCCTGTTCGTCCACGGCCATCGCCACGTCGTAGAACGTACCCGCGTCATTGAAATAGCGCGACGACCAGAGCAGGTTGCCGTCGAAATCGTAGTGCACGACGAGATAATCGACCGAGCCGGGACCGAGTGCCTCGTTGAACACCGGACTGCCGACATACACGCCGCGCCCCTCGCGGACCACGATGCGGTTGCCGATGTTCGGATTCACGCCCGCCGCATCGAACGACCGCGACCATGCGACATTGCCGGCGGCGTCGTACTTGATCGTCTGGTAGCCGTCGAAACCGCGAAGCGCCCCGACGTAGGCGTTGCCGTCCGCGTCGAGTGCGATCGACATCGCGACGGTGCCGACCGGATCGCGTTGCACCCATTGTTCGACGCCATTCGTGTCGTACTTGATCGTCACCGAGCGGAAGCCGCTGCTGTAGCTGCGTCCGGTCACCCAGGAATTGCCGGCCGGATCGACCGCGATCGCGTACGCCTCGTCCCACATGCCGGCCGGATCGTCCCAGGTCGCGACCCATTGCCGATTGCCCGCATTGTCGAACTTCACCGTCGCGTACTGGTTGTTGCCCGTTGCGACCACGCTCCAGCCGGTCACGTAGACGTTGCCCTGCGCATCGAGCGCGACCGCCTCGGCGTCGTCGCGATCGTCGTGGCCATCGTAGCCGGCAATCCAGGCGACGCCCGGCGGCAACGGGCCACCGCTTTCCTCGAAGCCGCTCGAGAAGATGCGGTCCGCGGGCTCGCCGGCCAGGTTGGTCAACGCGAATGACACGGCGTCGCCGCTCGCGGCGAGGATCGCACTCACCGAGTAGCCGCCCGGTTCGGCGTTCGCGGTCGCGGTGACCGCGGCACGCCCGTCGCTGCCGGTCGCCACCTCGGTCGCGGACAACGTCGCGCCGGGGCCGCTGGACGGAGCCTCGAACGTCACTTCGATGCCGGCGAGCGGATTGTCGAATGCATCGCGCACCTCGACGGTGAGTGGCACCGGGAACACTTCGCCAACGGTTGCGCTCTGCCCGTTGCCGGACACGACGACGAGACTCGCGGGTGCGCCGGGCACATTGGCCAGGTCGAATACGGCCGTGTCGCCGAGCGCTGCGATGTTCGCGGTCACGACGTATGCGCCGGGTTCGGTGTTCGCGGTCGCGGTGGCCGCGGCGCGACCGTCGCTGCCGGTCGCCACCTCGGTCGCGGACAACGCCGCGCCGGGGCCGCTGGCCGGAGCCGCGAACGTCACTTCGATGCCGGCGAGCGGATTGTCGAATGCATCGCGCACCTCGACCGTGAGCGGCACCGGGAATGCCTCGCCGACCACTGCGCTCTGCCCGCTGCCGGACACGACGACGAGGCTCGCGGGTGCGCCGGGCACGCCGGTGCCGGACAGCGCTATCGATGCGTTGCCGGCGTCGCTGGTTACGGCGAGGGTCTGGTTGTGCGGACCCAGCGTCTGCGGCGCGAACGTGTAGGCAATCGTGCACGATTCCCCGGGCTCGAGCGCAAACGGCGCGGCCGGACAATTGCCACCGCTGCGGGCGAACGGCGCACCGGGGACCGCGGGGTTGATGTTGCCGAGCACGCCGGCGCCGTCATTGGTGATCGTCACGCCCTGTTCCGCGGCAGTCGTCCCGAGCGGTACCGGCCCGAAGTCGATCGCGGTCGGCGCCACCACGAGTTCGCCGGTCTGCTCGGACACGCCGAGGCTGACCGGAATCTCGACCAGTTCGTTGCCGGCCGAGTCGTCGCTGTGCACGCACAGGGTCGCGCTGTAGTCGCCGACCGCGAGGCCCGAGGCATTGATCGACACGCTGACCTCGGAAGACTCCCCGGCCAACGTGTTGCCCGTCGCGGGCGAGACCTCGAGCCACGGCACCGCGTGCGGATCGTCGCAACCGACCGGCAACGGCTGCGCATCGCCGACCACGGCGCGCAGGAACATCGAACGGTATTCGGCGAATCGCTGTTCCGTCGGCATCCACAGGCCCGAGCCTCCGGTATTCCAGTAATAACCGCCGGCATGACCGGGTGGCCGGTCATTCGATTGGTCCGCAAGCAGGTACACCTGGTTGTTGACCGAGGCCGGCTGCCAGCGGATGCCGACGTACAGGCTGCCCGAATCGATCGTCGTGTACAGCGACGAGATATCGTAGCTGAACCAGGTCGGCGCGGCCGGCGGGTACGCCGGTATGCCGCTCGCGCTGGCCGCGATCGCGCCAAGTTCGGTACCGGGCGCACCATCCGCGCCGTTGTCGTCCAGCACCACGATCTCGAAATCCAGCGAGGTATGGCCACCGGCTCCGGCCAGCGCGAGGCACAGCGAGCGAATCGATGCGGGATACGAGGTTGGAGTGAACCGGTCCACGATCGCGACACCGCCCGGCCATGCGCTGTTGCCGGAATAGGCATTCTCGAAACTTCCATCGTCCTGGATGATGATGCCGGGTTCCGCATCGCAGTCCACGACGCCGGTCAGGCCCACGAGCGATTTCGCATGCGCGGTTTCGATGTTCCAGTGCAGGATGCCGCCGCCGGCGTTGGTGATGCTGAACGCTCCGTTCGCGCTACCGTCTTCGAGGACGTTGAACGCGAGATCCGCCGGGTCCACCTCGATCACGGCCGGATCGGGCGCCTCGCAGGTCACCGTCACGTCGGTGACGTCGTGGTCGGCGATCGCGCCTTCGTCGTTCGTGACCGAACATTGCTGGAACGGCACCGGCGGCTGCGACACGCTGACGCTCCAGGTGTCGCCGGACGCGAACGCATGCGCGAACGTGAACTCGCCATTCGCGGCGACCGTGAGCACTTCCTCCTCGCCGCTTCCGGTTTCGAGGCGAAGCTCGATGTCGCCACCGACCATGCCTGCCACGCTGCCGCCGACGCTGTACGACGGCGTGCCGCTGTAGTCGTCGAACGCGCCGCCGCCGCGCACGAGGCGCACCACGGGAAACGCCTCGCCCTTGTTCATCGTCGCGTTGTTGCCGCCGAAGAATTCCAGTGCCCAGGCCTGTTCGGGATGCCAATCGTAGGTGGTCGAACTCCAGTAGATGAGGCCGCTTTCCGGGAACACGGCGAGATCGACGACCGGCCCGAAGCAGCGTCGCTCGAAGATGCTCATCAGCTCCTTGACGTTCGGCACGCGCCAGTCGTCGTGACCGAGCCACATCTCCGCGTTGCGATCCTGCGCGGCGAGCAGCGCCTCCTGCCAGTTCATCGGCTGCGCCTCGCCCTCGCAGAACGCATCCGGGCCTTCGCCGACCAGTTCCTGGCCGATCGCGCAGCGCGACCAGGAAAGGCCGCTGCGCGCATCGGTCGCGATGCCGGCTTCGTCGAGGGTGAACGCGCCCGCGGTGGTCGCCGGAATCTGCGGATTCTCGCGCTTGCCGCACATCGGCTCCGTACCGCCCGGCGGCGGCTGCGTCTCGCCACTGACCGCGCGCACCGGCCACGGCGTCGGCTTGGGCGCCATCTCCGCATGGCCGTCGTCGAAGTTCATCGACCACGCGGCCTCGCCTTCCGGTGGCTCGAACGCGGTCGTCGCGGTCCACCCGCCACCGAAGCCGCTGTAGTTGTTGCCGTCGTTGAAATAGACGCGGTCCATCGCGCCGCCATCGGGGAAGGAGGAATCGTAGTTGACGACGTTGACGATCTCGTCGACCTCCGGCAGGCGCCATTCGGTATTGCCACACAGCGCGATCGAGTTCACGTATTCGATGTACGCGTGCGTATCGCATTCCATCGTGAACCCGCAGATCGGCTCGACGGAACCAGGCAACCCTTCGTTGCCGCCGTTGCTCTCGGGGTCCGGGTCGTACCAGTAATACGACCACTGGAAGCTGCGCATGCCGCTGGCGGTCTTGATTTCCCAGAGCAGACCGGTGCGGTTGTCGCGCGTACACGCCCAGTCCTCCGGATTCGGGCCGAGCGTCGCATCGGATGGCAGTTCGCTGCCGTCGTTCGCGATCTTGGTGAAGTCGAAACCACCGTGACCGCCGCCGATCTTGGCGAGCACGCCATCCTCGCCGGCCGGATCGCGACCGACCCGGGCGTCCTGCATCGGGAACAACGGCGAATTGCACGCCATCGGCTCGCCTTCCATGTCGTAGCACACGGTCTGGCCGCTGTCGTGGCGTTGCAGGATCGGCTCACCGGCGACGGCGACCCCCGCAAGGGCGACCATGGCGAGCGAGGCGAGGCGGAGACGAACTACTCGAGTGGAAAGGAACACGGCGATCTCCCGATATGGCGGTACCCGGTTGCGGGCAAGCCGCGCAACGAGCCACCGGAATATCGCAGGATTGCGTCACGAATTCCTGCCGGATGCCTTCCAGCCGGCTGATGCGCGCCTTCCAAGAGGCTTACAGCAGGCTGCGGGAAGCCCCTTGCGGGGCAGCATTTCCCCTTCGCGAGGCGGTCACACGCACGTGGTGGATGGGTCCGGGCCGGGACGCCGACGAAGGGCGTTCCCCGGCACCCGCTCAGAGGTCGCCCGCCGCCGGCATCGGCAGAGAGGCGAACGTGGCGACCGAATCGGGAATGCGGCGCTCGCCGGCCAGCTCCCGCGCGTGCTCGAGGGCGCGTTCCCAGGCCGACCGGTTGCCGAATGCGCGATGCAGGCGTGC
>CAYWZC010000072.1:0-3363 GCA_964462745.1 uncultured Rhodanobacteraceae bacterium | reverse complement strand
TCCGCGGACTTGCCCTGCATTCTCAGTGACCGGGTCCAGCCCAGCAGCAGCGGACCGATATCCGCATGCACGTCCGCGCCTTGCGCATCGACGACCTCGGTGGCGATGCGCGCCGCACGCTCGGCGTCCCCGGCGCGCAACGCGAGGGTGACCGCCACGCCATGCGCGTAACGCCACTGGTAATCGTGTTCGAGGGGACCGGTTCCCAGCGGCTCCAGTACGCGCCACGCCTCGGCCAGCCTGCCGCTGTCGCCGAGCGCCCGCGCGTACATCGCGCCGGCCATGACGTACAGGCGCTGGCCGCTGCGGTTGTCGTAACTGCGCCAGGCGCGCTCGGCCTGTTCCAGCGCACGCACGTGGTCGAGCAGCTCGGTGCTCATCTGCGCGAGCGCGATGCGCATGTTGAACACTTCCGCATTGACGCCGAGTCGTTCGAGCTGCGCGATCGCCCGGACCAGCAACCCGCTTGCGACCGTGAGTCGGCCGCGATCCGCGTTCAGGGTCGCCAGCGCCGTGTCCGCCGAAGCCACGCCTTCCACGTCACCGGCGCCGCCGAGCAGGATGCGCGCATGGGCGATCTCGCGCTGCGCCTCGTCGAACCGGCGCAGGCTGCCGAGCGCCAAACCGCGGTACAGATGCGCGCGACCGAGCCAGATCGGCTGGTCGAGCGGATCGAGCAAGGCGATCGCCTGCGCATAGCCGCGTTCGGCCACGTCCATGCGCCCCGCCGTGCGTTCGATCGATGCCGACGCGATCAGCGTTTGCGCGCGCAGCAGCGGCTGCGATTCGGCCGGCAGTTCGTCGAGCAATGCCGCGTAGGCCGCCCGGGCGACGTCCATGCGGCCCGCGCGATAGTCGATTTCGGCGCGCTGCAAGCGAATGCGCGGTTCGTCGCGGATTTCGGCGGGCGCGGAGTCGAGCAGCGCTGCCGCGGCACCGAGCCGGTTCGCGAGCATGTCCGCGCGCGAGCGCTGCAGGAGTCGGGTGGCCGCCGCATCCGGATCCGCATCCAGCGTCTCGAGTACGGTACCGCCGTGCAGTTGCGCGAGCAGGCGTTCGCTGGCCTCGCGCGCCGCTGCGAGCACCTCGGGGGCTTCGCCACTGGTTTCCTGCCGCGCGCCGCCTTCCTCGAATTCGAGTCGCACCTGCCAGCGATCCGTGCGCTGCGTCGCGAACGCACGCACCACGCGCGTCGCGCCGACCGTGTCGCGCCACTGCGCGGCTTCCGGCACGGAGTCACCCTGGGCCTCGATCAGGCCGATCACGGTCTGGCTCGGCACGATCGCCTCGCCGCCGTCGCGCAGGTAGCTGCCGATCGCGTCCATCACGCCGAGCGGAATCCACGCCGTGTCACGGCCCGCCGCCACTTCGACCGGGAGAACCACGATCGCATCGGTCGGCGCCGGCCTCGTATCGACCGGTTCGATGGCGGGCTTCCGTGTCGATTCCGGCGCCGGCGCCCGCCACCACCATGTCCCGACGCCAGCGAGCAGCACGATGCCGAGCACGCCCGATGCGATCGCAATGACGCCTCGCCGCCTGCGCGTCGATCGCGGACGCGGCGCCGACGATCGGGAATCCCGACGGTCGGCCGGTTGCGGGTTCTCGGTGGCTGCGCGTTCGGTCGCGCCCTCCACGGTCGCGATCCAGCGGTAGCCGAAGCGCGGCACCGTACGCAGCACCTGCTGTTCGTCGCCGCTGTCGCCGAACACGCGCCGCGCCTTCATCACGGTCTGGTGCAACACCGTATCGGTGATGTCCGCGCGGCCCCAGATCGCCGCGATCAGCTCGTCGCGCCCGACCGCGCGCTCGCGATGCGCAAACAGGTACGCGATGCAGTCGAACACCGGCGGCGCAAGCACGACGAGTTCGCCGTCGCGCCACACTTCGCGCGCGCCGGGATCGAGCTCGATCACACCGACGGGGCAATGCACGCGCCAGGTGGCGGATGGCTCCGTTCCCTCGCCTTGCGACGGCGTTTCATCTGTCGACATGCGGCCAGCTTATCGCACGCGGTCACGAACCGGCCATTCATCCCATGACGACCCTTTCCTCGTCCTGGAAAACGGTATCGCGATTCGTGCCCCGGTCATTGCACAGCCGAGCAAGCTCGGCTCTACGGAACCCCGCGCTCGTGTCCACTCATCGCGCAGCCGAGCAAGCTCGGCTCTACAAAAACCCGCGCTTGCGTAGAGCGGAGCTTGCTCCGCTGCCGTCGCGGGAACGGCCGCTCTACGCAGTCGCTTCCAGCCATTGACGCACCACGGCGGCGTCGAACGGCCATTCGAGCTCGCGTGCGGCATCCTCGTCGCGCAGCACCGGCACGCGTTCGCCGTAGTGCGCCTCGAGCATGGCATCGTCGTCGATCCACACGCTTTCAAAATCCGGCACGCCCGCCGCGGCGAGGACCGCGAGCGCCTGGTCGCAAAGGTGGCAATCGTCGCGCTGATAGAGGATGAGGTGCATTTGAGGGCTGGCGGCTGAGGGCTGAGGGCTGAGGGCAAAACTTGCGGATGGCGGCGCGCATGGAAAGGGCGCGTAGAATAATCCCGATCGATACTACGTGAACCTGAAAGGACCACTGCAACACGGTCCCTACCCGAGGCTGTACGCGCATGGCGGTAAGTGTCTTCGATCTGTTCAAGATAGGAATCGGTCCGTCTTCCTCGCATACCGTCGGGCCGATGCGGGCGGCGGCGCGTTTCTGCGAGCGCTGGCTCGCCGAGCCGGGCGTGCTCGATCGCGTGCGCCGAGTGCGTTGCGAACTGTACGGCTCACTCGCGCTGACCGGCCGCGGCCACGGCACCGACAAGGCGGTGCTGTGCGGGTTCGAGGGCGAATGGCCGGACCGCATCGATCCGGATTCGATTCCCGCGCGCCTCGAACGCATCCGCGCGACCGGTCGCCTGCGCCTCCACGGCAGCCACGACATCGCGTTCGACGAGAAAACCGACCTCGTCTTCAACAAGCGCCAGAAGCTGCCCTACCACGTCAACGGCATGCGCTTCAGCGCGTACGCCGAGAACGACGAACTTCTGGCCGAACGCGACTATTACTCGGTCGGCGGCGGCTTCGTGGTCAACAACGACGAAGCCGCGGGCGATCGCATCGTTGCCGACACCACGCCGGTCGCGTTCCCGTTCCACAGCGGCGACGAACTGCTCGCGCTGTGCGAACGCGAAGGCAAGACGATCGCCGAAATCATGTTCGCGAACGAGATGGCCTGGCGCAGCGAGACGGACATCCGCGTGGGATTGCTGACGATCTGGCGCGCGATGCAGGATTGCGTTGCGCGCGGCCTGCGCGAGTCCGGCACCCTGCCCGGTGGCCTGCACGTCAAGCGGCGCGCACCGGAGATGTACG
>CAYWZC010000071.1:10537-14593 GCA_964462745.1 uncultured Rhodanobacteraceae bacterium | reverse complement strand
CGCTGGATGTTCTCCAGCACCACGATCGCGTCGTCGACCACGAGACCGATCGACAGCACCAGCGCGAGCAGGGTCAGCAGGTTGATCGAATAGCCGAACAGGTACAGCGGGATGAACGCCGCGATCAGGCACACCGGTACCGTCATCGCGGGGATCAGCGCCGCGCGCAGGCTGCCGAGGAACAGCCAGATCACGAGCAGGACCAGGGCGATCGATTCGAGCAGGGTCGCGTAGACGCGTTCGATCGAAGCCTCGATGAACACGGTGTCGTCGTAGGCGACGAAGATGTTGGTGCCTTCGGGCAGCGATTTCTGGATCTCGACCGCGGTCGCACGTGCTGCGCGGGTCACATCCAGCGCATTCGCGGTCGAAGTCTTGACGATGCCGAGGCCGATGTTCGGCTGGCCGTTGCTGCGGTAATACGCGCGCCGTTCGGCCGACGCAAGTTCGGTGCGCGCGACGTCGCCGAGGCGCACCACGTAACCGTCGTCGCCCTTCATCAGCGGGATCTGCGCGAAATCCGCCGCGGTCCGGTAATCGCGCGCGACGCGCAGGGTGAAATCGCGGGTTTCCGATTCGATGCGCCCGGCCGGCAGTTCCACGTTCTCCGCGCGCAACGCATCCTCGATGTCGTTCGCGGTGATGCCGCGCGCGGCCATCGCGGCGCTGTCCAGCCAGATGCGCATCGCATAGCGCTGGCGTCCACCGATGCGTACCTGGGCGACGCCGTCGAGGCTGGACAGCCGATCGACCACGTAGCGATCCGCGTAGTCGGACAACTCCAGCGTGTTCATCGTGGTCGAACTCATGTTGAGCCAGATCACGGTGTCCGAATCGCTGTCCGCCTTTTCGACTTCGGGCGGGTCGGCCTCGTCCGGCATGCGATCGGCGACATCACTGATCGCATCGCGCACGTCGTTCGCCGCGGCCTCGATGTCGCGGTTGAGGGTGAATTCCAGGGTCACCGACGCGCGTCCGTTGACGCTGCGCGATTGCAGGGTTTCGATACCCTCGATGCCGGACAGCGCGTCTTCCAGCACCTGGGTGATGCGGGTTTCGACCACCGCCGCCGACGCGCCCGGATAGTTGACGTCCACCGACACGATCGGCGGATCGATCGCGGGCAGTTCGCGCAAGGTCAGGCGCGAGAACGCCATGATGCCGAGCACGATCAGCAACAGGCTCATGACCGTCGCGAAAACCGGTCGGCGAATGGACAGGTCGGAAAGGTTCATCGGGCTTGCCTGCGCGGTGCGGCGGCGAAGTCGTCACGCATCGTCGCGGGCTCCGCCGGCCGCGGGCGTCGCGGCGGCCTCGCCGGATGCCGCCTTGGCCGCAACTTTCACGGGCACGGCATCGACCTTGTCACCCGGCCGCAACTTGCCGGTGCCGTCGACCACGATGCGCTCGCCCACGGAAAGCCCGGACGTGACCTCGGCGAGGCCGTCGCGGCGGCTGCCGATCTCCACATCGACGCGCTCGACGATGTTGCCGGATTTGAGCCGGTACACGAACGAACTGTTGCCGACCTGCACGACCGAGATCTCCGGCACCAGCAGGGCTTCGCGCGACGGCCGGATCAGGGTGACCTGGAGCAGCATGCCGGGACGCAACGCATGGTCGGCATTCGGAAACTCGCCGCGCACATTGACCGCGCGCGTCACCGGATCGATGCGACTGTCGACGATGCTGACCGTGCCGTCGAACTCGCGCCCCGGATAGGCCGCGCCGGTCGCGGTCAGGTGCTGGCCGACCGCGAGGTTCGCGAACAGCGCCTCGGGCACCGGGAAGTCGACATACACGCGGTCGATGTCATCGAGTGTCGCAATCGGGGTGCCCGGCGTGACCAGCGCGCCAGGACTGACCTGGCGGATGCCGAGCACGCCCGCGAACGGCGCACGGATCACGCGATCGGCGAGCGCGGCGCGCATTTCCTCGACACGCGCACGCGCGGTATCGCGGACCGCACGCTGCGCATCGAGCGACGCGCGCGGGATCACGCCCTGCACGGCGAGATTGTCCTGGCGCGCGTACAGGCGCTCGGCCTCCTTCGCGGTCGCCTCGGCCTGGGCGAGCATCGCGCGCTGCTGGTTGCCGCTGAGCTCGACCAGCGGCGCGCCGGCCTCGACCTGGTCGCCGCTTTCGAAATGCACGACCTGCACGGTCTCGCTGACTTTCGCGGTCACGGTCACCGATTCGCGCGCCTTGACCGTGCCGAGGGCGCGGATCGTGTCGCTCCACGGCTGCATCTCCAGCACTGTCGCGGTGACCGCGGCCGGCACCGCGGACTCGCGCTCGCGCGCGGAATCCCTGCCGCAGGCGGCAAGGGCGAGGGCGGTGAACACGGTCAGTACGAACGCGGCAAGTCGGGTCGAGGGCATCGGTGCGGTCGGTGCGATCATATCCGGACGATTCTAGCGCCCGGCCAGGAACCGCCGCGCATGCCATGAGACATGGCCGCGGCGCGAAAGTGCCGCGAATCCGGACACGAGAAATGCCGGGCACGTCGTCCGGCCGGATCATTCGCGAACCGCGGCGTGCCGGACGGAAGCGCGGATCGAAACCGCTCTCAGAGCCGCCCGGCGGCGGCCGCCGCGAGCAGGTCGCGCAGCGGCGCGATGCGCGAGAGGGTGGCGAGTCCCGCGCCGCGCAAGGTCGCGACCGGCGCGGCCGGGTTGCCGAACAGCCGCTCGATCGCGTCGAGGCCGTGCGCGGCGAGCGTGTTCTCGCTGCGCCGTTCGCGTTCGTAGCGGCGCAGGACATGGCGTGCGCCGATGTCGCCTCCGCGCGTGCGCGCATCGGACACGATCCGGCGCAGGCAGCGCACATCGCGCAGGCCGAGGTTCATGCCCTGCCCGGCCAGCGGGTGGACGACGTGGGCGGCGTCGCCGATCAACATGCAGCGACCCGCAACGTAGCGTCCGGCGAGGCGCAGGCGCAGCGGGAACGCGGCGCGGACCGTGCAGTTCGTGATCGCGCCGAGGCGGAAATCCGATGCGCACCCGAGTTCAGCGCGAAACGCCTCCTCGTCGAGGGCGAGGATTCGGGCAGCTTCCGTGTCGGGCAGCGACCACACGATCGAGCTGCGCCCGTCGGCGAGCGGCAGGAACGCGAGCGGACCGCCGGGCAGGAAGCGTTGCCATGCGGTGGCCTCGTGCGCCCGCTCGGTCGCGACGTGCGCGACGACCGCACGCTGGCCGTAGTCACGACCCTCGAATGCGATGCCGAGCTTCGTGCGCAGCGAGGATTCGGCACCTTCGGCAGCGACCATCACGTGCGCGCGCAGGCGCGTGCCGTCGGACAATGTGGCGGTGACGGCGTTCTCGCCATCGTCGAGTTCGGCGACTTCGGCCGGGCAGATCAGGCGCACGCTGCCACTCGACTCGTCGGCGTTTCGCGAAACCCGCGGTGGTGCCGCCGGGCCCGAACGTTGGCGGGATTCGTCATTGCGTCCGCGCACGCCTGCCGGCGACGGGTCCGTCGACCGAGAAGGGGCAGGCGCCGCGCCATGTGCTTGCAACGCCTGCCACAGCGCATGCTGGATCAGCTTGTTCTCGATGATCCAACCAAGCGCGGATTCACCGGAATCGGCCGCGTCGAATGCGAGTTCACCGGAAGCAAGCGCGTCCCACACGCGCATGTGGCGATACGGTCCGATGCGCGATTCCGCGATGGTCGGCCATGCACCCAGGTCATCGAGCAGATCGCGCGCGTCGGGCGCAAGCGCGACGACGCGCAGGTCGACGTCGTCGTCCGCTCGCCACGGTTTCGGTTCGCGCGCTTCGACGAGCGCGACATCGAAGCCATCGCACGCGAGGGCCAACGCCGTCGCGGCCCCGATCACGCCGGCACCGACCACGATCGCGTCGAAGTCTCCGCGGCGGCTCACGGAAGCAGGCCCAGGTCCGGCACGTCGCCGCGAAAGCCCATGCCGCGCAGCGCGAACCGGCGTTTCAGCGGCGCGATGCGTTCGAGCGCATGGAATCCGAGTGAGCGCAGCACGCGCAACGGCAGGAAATCATTGCCCATGAGGCGCACGAGGTCGTCGCTGAACGC
>CAYWZC010000071.1:9012-10437 GCA_964462745.1 uncultured Rhodanobacteraceae bacterium | reverse complement strand
CCGGCGCGATAGCCGAGTCGCTCGTGGACGAAGGCGAGGAACGCGGGGTCGTCGAGCGCCGCGACGTCCGCCGCATCCTCCGACGCGACCGTGAGCACGAGTCCCGCGCGGCCGTTCGCGAGCGGCAGCAACGCGACCGGCCCGTTGTCGGTGAATCGTTCGTACGCGGTGCCGTCCAGCGCGCGTTCGGTCGCGACGGTGGTGACGAGGATGGATTGCCGGTAATCCTCGCGGTGCACGCCGATGCCGAGCGCCGCACGCACGAACGACTCGGTGCCGTCGGCGGCGACGACGAGGCGCGCGTCGAGCGCCTGCTCTCCCGATTCGGTGCGCAGCACGACGCGGTTGCTCGCATCACCGGGTTCGAGCGCGACCACCGTTGCGGGCGCGAGCCGGACCAGGTCGGCGCACGCGTCGAGACGTTGCAGCAACGCATTGCCGAGTTCACGCGCGGGCAGCACCGCGCCGAAATCCGGCAGGTCGAGCTTCGCCGCTTCCAGCCGGACGCTGCCGAAATCGCCACGCCGCGACACATGGATGCGCCGGATCGGCGCGGCGGGTGCGGCGAGGTCCCACACGCCGAGGCCGCGCAATGCATTGACGCTGGCACTGGCCAGCGCGAGATTGCGCTCGTCGGGGCTCGCGTGCGGATTGGCCCTGGGCGCCTGCGCCTCGGCCAGCGCGACCCGCCAACCCGCGCCATCGAGCGCGATCGCGAGACTGGAACCGACCAGTCCACCGCCGACGATGAGGACATCGAACGTTGCCTGCATGCGCGCATCGTAGCGGTCGCGCTCACCCCCCGCCACCGGGCGCGCGTCGATCCGGCTCGGGCGAGGTCCGCCAGGCCGCCGATGCGAGCTACAATGGCCGCATCGTTTTGAGGAGCCTGTCCGATGACTCTTGCCCCGGCCCACCGCGTTGGCATCCTGCTGATTCTCGCGCTCGTCATGGCGGCGACGCGCATCAATCATTTCGCGCCGTTGCCGGATGCGTCATGGGCGGTGTTCCTCGCCGCGGGTTTCTACCTCCGCGGCCAGTGGCGCTGGGCGTTTCCGCTGCTGCTCGCCGAGGCCGTGCTGATCGACTACCTCGTGATCTCCGCGCAGGGGCTTGCGTTCTGGAACCACTATTGCATGTCGCCGGCCTACCTGATCCTGCTCGCGGCGTACCCGTTGCTGTGGTTCGCGGGCGCATTCCTGCGTGGTCAATATCGCGGCCTCGATCTGCGCTCGCTCGCCCTGCTCGTCGGCACCGCGTTCGTCGCGGTCAACCTGTTCTATCTCGTCTCCAACGGCAGTTTCTACTGGCTCGCCGACAGCGTGCCGTTGCCGCGCAGCTTCGGCGCCTGGATGCAGAATCTCGGCGACTGGTACCCCGCGTACCTGCGCATCAACCTGACCTATGTCGCGGCGTTCGCGGCGG
>CAYWZC010000071.1:0-8912 GCA_964462745.1 uncultured Rhodanobacteraceae bacterium | reverse complement strand
GTGCAGAAGGATTCGGCGCGGGTCGTGGCATACGGCACGACCGACGAGTTGAACAGCGCGATCGGGATCGTGCTCGCGTGCGAAATCCCCGAATCGGTGCGCGAGGTATTGACCCAGGTGCAGCACGACCTGTTCGATCTCGGTGGCGAGCTGTGCATTCCCGGCATGGCGATGGTCCACGACGCCGACATCGCGCGCCTCGAATCCGGACTCGACGCATTCAACGAAAACCTGCCGCCGCTCAAGGAGTTCATCCTGCCGGGCGGCGGCATGGCAGCGGCGCAATGCCATCTCGCGCGCACGATCTGCCGGCGCGCGGAGCGCAACCTGGTCACGCTCGCGCGCGACGAGGACGTGCGGCCCGAGGCCGTGCGCTACCTCAATCGGCTGTCCGACCTGCTGTTCGTGATCGCGCGCGTGCTGGCCCGCGCAAGCGGCCACGGCGAGGTGCTGTGGCAGCACGAACGCCGCAGGAAACGCGGATCCGATACCGGTTGAGCCGCGACCGGCGCGCTCCATGACGCTCGCGATCTGCACTCATCCGGCCTGCCTCGCACACGATCCGGGCGCCGGCCATCCGGAATCGCCGTCGCGGCTCGCCGCGGTGCTCGCCGCGCTCGAGGATGCGCGATTCGCGGAATGCGACCGTCTCGACGCACCACGCGCGACGCGCGGGCAACTGCTGCGCGTGCATGCCGCGTCGCTGGTCTCCGAAGTACTGGACGAACCGCCGCGCGGCGGCTTGCGCCGGCTCGATGCCGACACCCTGATGTCGCCGGGTTCCGCCGAAGCCGCACTGCGCGCGGCGGGCGCGGTCTGCGCGGCCATCGATGCGGTGCTCGAGAGACGCATCGTGCGCGCGTTCTGCGCCGTGCGCCCGCCCGGCCATCACGCGACCGCCGACACCGCGATGGGTTTCTGCCTGTTCAACAACGTCGCGGTCGGTGCGGCGCATGCGCTCGCGGCGCATGGCTTGGAGCGTGTCGCGATCGTCGATTTCGACGTGCACCACGGCAACGGCACCGAGGACATCTTCCGCGCCGAACCGCGCGTGATGTACGCGTCCACCCACCAGTCGCCGCTGTACCCGGGCAGCGGCGCGGCGGACGAGACGGGCGTCGGCAACCTCGTCAACGCACCGTTGCCGCCCGCGACCGGATCGCGGGGATTCCGCGACGCCTGCACGAATCGCGTGCTGCCCGCGATCGACGGATTCCGTCCGCAACTGCTGCTGGTTTCCGCGGGCTTCGACGCGCACCGGCTCGATCCGCTCGCGAATCTCGACCTCGAAACCGACGACTTCGCGTGGATCACGACGCGCCTCGTCGAGATCGCGAATCGCCATGCCGAAGGCCGTGTCGTGTCGAGCCTCGAAGGCGGCTACGATCTCGGCGCACTCGGCGCCTGCGTGGCGGCGCACGTCGCCGCGCTCGCATGAAGCGCGCGTCGATTGCCCGCGCGCGACAGATTCGGCAAGCTACGCGCTCCGCCAGAGAAGGCCGCACCGTGCCGCGAACCCCGATCGTCTCCCCGCCGAACCCGCCCTGCGCGGACTCCTGCGGCGCGCGACCGCTGCACCGATCGTTGTGCGCGGTCATCGCATGCGTCCTCGGCAGCCCGATCCTGCACGCCGCGGAAGTCGCCGGGCCGGGCTGCCCGGTCGGCGTCGTGGCGTGTCCGGACAAGCCGGTCGACTTCTCGATGTGTCCGAAGGGCGACCTGCTCGATTTCTTCGTGCCCGGCCTGCCGACCAGCGGCGATCGCGAGGGCGCGCCGACCGACTTCGCCGCGCGGACCGTGCAGGCGCATGGCGAATCCTGGTCCGTGTTCACCGGCGATGCCGAAATCCGCCGGCTCGACCAATTGCTGCGCGCCGACACGATCCGCTACGACTCGACGACGACGGCCTACGAGGCGAACGGCAACGTGCGCTACCAGGATCGCGGCATCCTGCTGTCTGCCGATCGGGCCAGCGGTCGCACCGAGCCGCAGCAGGGCCAACTCGAAGGCGTGCGCTTCCAGTTGCTCGATTCGCGCGGCAATGGCCGTGCCGCGGTCGCGGACATGACCGACCCGGAGCACGTGGAACTCGGCCAGCCGAGCTACACGACCTGCACGCTGGCCGATCCGCAATGGGAATTCCGCGCCGCCGACATGACCCTCGACCAGGAGGAAGGCATCGGTCGCGCGCATGACCTCACGTTCCGGGTCGGCGACGTGCCGGTGTTCTGGCTGCCGTATGCGCGCTTTCCGCTCGACGACCGTCGCGTCACCGGCTTCCTGTATCCGACGCTCGGATTCAGCGACGACCGCGGCCTCGATTTGACCACGCCGTATTACCTCAACCTCGCGCCGAACTACGACGCGACGCTGTATCCCCGGCTCATGACCCGGCGCGGCTTCATGCTCGGCGGCGAGTTCCGCTACCTGACGGAAGGAAGTCGCGGCACGCTCGAGTTCACTTACCTGCCCGACGACCGCGAGGCCGATCGCGACCGCGGCTCGTTCCGCTGGCAGGACTGGACCACGTTCAACGCGAACTGGGGCGCGACGATCAACCTCAACCATGTGTCCGATGATCGTTACTTCGAGGATTTCGGCCGCAGCCTGTACAGCAGCGCGACGAGCCTGCTGCCGTCCAGCGCCTACCTGCGCGGCCGCGGCGGTTGGTGGACCGCGAGTTTCGGCGCCGACGCCTACCAGATCACCGACCCGACCCTGCCCGACCAGTTCGAGCCGTACCGGCGCCTGCCGCGCGCGACGTTCGCGGGCGAACGCGCGCTCGGCGGCGGATTCGACTGGGGCCTCGATTCCGAATTCGTCGCGTTCTCCAAGGACGATGCGCTCGACGGCCAGCGCCTGGATCTGTATCCGTACCTCGCCTACCCGATCGAGACCGCGGCGTACTTCGTGCGCCCGCAGCTCGGTTACCGCTACACGACCTACAGCCTCGACCGCGGCGATGCGTCGAGCCCGAACCGGGGCGTGCAGATCTTCAGCCTCGATGCCGGCCTGACTTTCGAGCGCAGCCTCCAGATCGGCGACGGCGCGTGGACGCAGACGCTCGAACCGCGCGTGTACTACCTGCGCGTGCCGTACCGCGACCAGGACGACCTGCCGATCTTCGACACCCAGGAAATCCCGTTCAGCTTCGGCGAACTGTTCCGCAGCAATCGTTTCGTCGGCGCCGACCGGCAGATGGACGCGAACAACCTGACCCTCGCCCTGACCTCGCGCCTGATCGAGGACGCGAGCGGCGAGGAGCGCGTGTCCGCCAGCATCGGCCAGATCCGCTATTTCGACGAACAGCGCGTGCAACTTCCGAATCGCCCGGAAACCGACTTTTCCGGCTCGACGTATGTCGCGGGCCTCGACCTGCGCCTGACCCCGCGCTGGCGCCTGACCCTGGACCAGCAGTGGAATCCGAACAGCGACCGCACGGATCTCGCCGCGATCGGCGTGCAGAACCGCTTCGGCAGCGACGGCGTGTTCAATTTCTCCTACCGCTTCCGGCGCGATTTCCTCGAACAGGTCGACGCCTCGGTGCTGCTGCCGATCACGCCCGCCTGGCGCCTCATCGCGCGCGGCAACTACTCGCTGCGCGACGACAAGACCCTGGAAGGCTTCCTCGGCATCGAGCACGACACCTGCTGCGTCGCGTGGCGCGTGCTCGCAAGGCACTGGGTCCGCACGATCGAGGGCGAAGCCGACAATGCGCTGTATTTCGAGATCGAATTCAAGGGCCTGGGCTCGATCGGGCGCAAGGCCGACGACTTCCTGCGCCGTGGTATTCTTGGCTATCGTTGAACCGCAGCGCCCCTTCATGAACAAACTCGCCTCGTTCCTTGCCGTCGCCCTGCTCGTCCTCGGTGCGACCGGCCCGCATGCCCAGATCCTCCTGCCGGTCGAGCCGCTCGACGGCATCGTCGCGATCGCGGACGAGGACGTGGTCCTGCGCAGCGAACTCGATCGCGCGGTCAACAACATCCTCGCCCAGTACGCGCAGAACCCCGAACGCCTGCCCCCGCGCGACGTGCTCGAGCGCCAGGTCCTGCAGCGCCTGATCATGCAGAAGCTGCAACTCACGCGTGCCTCGGACAGCGGCATCCAGGTTTCCGATGCGGAGGTCGATCGCGCGATCGCGGGGATCGCGCAGGACAACGGCATCGATGTCAGTCAACTGCGCATGGCCCTGCAACGCCAGGGCGCGGACTACGAACAGTTCCGCAAGGGCGTGCACGACGAGTTGACCATCCAGCAGTTCCGCCAGCGGGTGCTGCAGGGTCGCGTGCACGTGACCGATGCGGAAATCGACAACCTGCTGAAGAATGGCAGCCTGAACACCGGTCAATTGCACCTCGCGCAGATCCTGGTCTCGGTTCCGGACGGCGCGACGCCCGAGCAGATCGATGCGGCGCACGCCAAGGCCGACGACGTGCGCAACCAGATCGTTGAGGGCCTGGATTTCGCGGCCGCGGCCATCCGCTATTCGGATGCACAGAATGCGCTCGAGGGCGGTGACCTCGGCTGGCGCAGCTACGACGAGTTGCCGCCCGCGTTCGCGCAGGCGGCCGAGATGCTGGAGGAAGGCGGGGTCTCGCCGGTGATGCGCGGTCCGAACGGATTCCACCTCGTCAAGCTGGTCGGCAAGCGCGACGACGCCACCCACATGGTCACCGAGTATCACGCGCGCCACATCATGATCAAGACCTCGGAACTGGTCAGCGACGAGGAAGCGCACGAGCAGATCGTCACGATCCGCAGCCGCATCGAGGCGGGCGAGGATTTCGGCGCGCTCGCCAAGGAATATTCCGACGATCCGACGAGCGCCAATCTCGGTGGCGACATGGGTTGGTTCCCGGAACTGGGCTACGGCACGCGCGTTGGAGAAACCGTGGTCGCCCTGCAGGACAACGAGGTTTCCGAGCCGTTCCGCAGCGACAGCGGCTGGCACATCCTGCAACGGCTCGGCACGCGCACCGAGGACAAGACCGAGGAATCGGCCCGCGAGCAGGCACGCCAGACCATCGCGAACCGCAAGGCCGACGAGGAATACGAAAGCTTCCTGCGCCAGATGCGCGGCGAGTCGTATGTCGAAATCCGCCTGCCCGGCAGCCCGTCCACGCCCTGACCGCGCGCGCCCGACGATCGCGCTGACCGCCGGCGAGCCGGCGGGTATCGGCGCGGAACTGCTGGTCCGCCTCGCGCAGTGCGGGATGGATGCCGATCTCGTCGCGATCACCGATCCCGACCTCATCGCGCAAACCGCGCGGCGTCTCGGCGTTGCGCTCGATCTCGCGTTGAACGACGACGGGGCGACTGCGCGCCGTCCGGACCGGCCGCGCCTGCGCGTCATTCCGGTTCCGCTCGCGGTAACGACCGAACCGGGACGCCTCGACACGCGCAATGCGCGTTTCGTGCTCGCGACCCTCGAGCGCGCCGCGGACGGCGCGTCGCGTGGCGAGTTCGATGCGATCGTGACCGCCCCGCTCCACAAGGCGGTCATCAATGACGCGGGCGTGCCGTTCACCGGTCATACGGAGTTCTTCGCTGCGCGCGCGAACTGCGACGTCGTCATGATGCTGGTTGCCGAGCGCCTGCGCGTCGCGCTCGCGACCACGCATCTGCCGCTCGCGCGGGTTCCCGCCGCGATCTCGCAGGCGGGCATCGTCGGCAATGTGCGTATCATCGAACGCGACCTGCGCACGCGCTTCGGCATCGAACGCCCGCGCATCGCGGTACTCGGACTCAATCCGCACGCGGGCGAGAGCGGCCATCTCGGTCGCGAGGAAATCGACACGATCGTTCCGGCCATCGCGAAACTGCAAGCCGTGGGCATCGACGCGGTCGGTCCGCTGCCGGCCGATACCGCGTTCGTGCCCGCCCATGCCGCGCAGTTCGATGCAATCCTCGCGATGTACCACGACCAGGGCCTGCCGGTATTGAAGTACGCCGGTTTCGGCCACGCGGTGAACGTCACGCTCGGCCTGCCCTGGATCCGCACCTCGGTCGATCACGGCACCGCGCTCGACATCGCGGGCAGCGGCCGCGCCGATCCGGGCAGCCTGATCGCAGCGACCCGGCTCGCGATCGAGCTCGCGGCGCGGACCGCCTGAACGCATGTCGATACAGGCCCATCACGGCGAACGCCATGCGCACAAGAAGCGCTTCGGCCAGCATTTCCTGCACGACGCCGGGATCATCGCGCGCATCGTGCGCGCGATCGGCCCGAAGCCCGGCGACCGTATGGTCGAAATCGGCCCGGGCGACGGCGCGCTGACCGCGCCGCTGCTGCGCGACCTCGGAAAACTCACGGTCATCGAACTCGATCGCGACCTGTTGCCACGCCTCGAATCACTGCCCGCGCAAGGACAGTCGCTCTCGATCATCCAGGCCGACGTGCTGAAAGTGGATTTCCGTGCATTCGCGGCCGACATGCCGTTGCGCGTGGTCGGCAACCTGCCGTACAACATTTCCACGCCGATCCTGTTCCATTGCCTCGACCACATCGACACGATCCGCGACATGCACTTCATGCTGCAACGCGAAGTCGTCGAACGCATGGCCGCGGCGCCGGGCAGCAAGACCTACGGGCGTCTGTCGGTGATGCTGCAACTGGCCTGCGAAGTCGAGCCCTTGATCGACGTGCCGGCGCGTGCGTTCGAGCCACCACCAAAAGTCGAGTCGGCGGTCGTGCGGTTGCGTCCGCGCCCGGCGGCCGAGCGACCCGCGCGGCACATCGACCTCATCGCGCGCATCGTGCGCGCCGCATTCGGCCAACGTCGCAAGACGCTGTCGAACGCATTGCGCGATGTCGCCAACGTCGCCGAGATCGAAGCCGCCGGCATCGACCCGCGCACGCGCGCAGAGCAGGTCGCGCCGCAGGGCTACGTCGCGCTCGCCGAATTGATTGCCGGGACGAGAGACGGGAGATGAAAGGCGTGAGACGCCAAGCCAACTCCCGTTCCGCGCTTCGCCTTTCCGCTTTCCGCGTTTCGCCTCCGCGGAAGCACGAGAGCCCCGTAGAGCCGAGGTTGCTCGACTTGGTGGCACGATAGAGCAAAAGCAGCGAAGCAAGCTCCGTTCTACGAAAGCACGAGAGCCCCGTAGAGCCGAGGTTGCTCGACTTGGTGGCGCGATAGAGCAAAAGCAGCGAAGCAAGCTCCGTTCTACGAAAGCACGAGGCTCCGTAGAGCCGAGCTTGCTCGGCTTGGTAGCACCATAGAGCAAAAGCAGCGGAGCAAGCGCCGCTCCCATCTGGCTCCTTGCTCCCGATCCTTTCCTCCCCGACAATCGCATCATGACCGCTCGAAAGCCCTACGACATCGCGATC
The DNA here is from genome assembly GCA_964462745.1 of uncultured Rhodanobacteraceae bacterium. GTDB lineage: Bacteria > Pseudomonadota > Gammaproteobacteria > Xanthomonadales > Rhodanobacteraceae > Dokdonella_A. The sequence continues at coordinate 1,579 of CAYWZC010000071.1, read as the reverse complement.
GCGGTAGCGACGCAGTTCGTGCACGATCAGTCCGCGCCCGGCGACAACCGCTACGTGTTCGCGTACACGATCACGATCGAGAATCGCGGCGCGGTCGGCGCGCGCCTGCTCGCGCGCCACTGGGTCATCACCGACAGCAACGGCGTGGTTCGCGAGGTACAGGGCGAAGGCGTGATAGGTGAACAGCCCTGGGTGCGTCCGGGCGACGATTACGAGTACACCTCGGCCGCCGTGCTGGAAACCCCGGTTGGCACGATGCGCGGCAGTTACCAGATGATCGCCGACGATGGCACCGAATTCGACGCACATATCCCGGTTTTCGTGTTGTCGATCCCGCGGACGCTGCACTGATGGCAGTCTGGGCAATCGGGGATGTCCAGGGCTGCGACCAGGAACTCGGGGAACTGATCGAGAAGCTGCGTTTCGATCCCGCTGCCGATCGCCTGTGGTTCTGCGGCGATCTTGTCAATCGCGGCGGCGAATCGCTCGCCGTGCTGCGCCGGGTCCGCGCGCTCGGCAATGCGGCGATCGTCACCCTCGGCAATCACGATCTGTCCCTGCTCGCGATCGCCGAACGCAAGGAGCACGAGCAGGCGCGGGTCAATCCCGAGTTGCGCGAGATCCTGTTCGCGCCGGATCGCGAGGAGCTGCTGGACTGGCTGCGCGGCGCCAAGCTGATGCACGTCGACCGGGAACTCGGTTTCGCACTCGTGCATGCGGGCCTGTTTCCCGCCTGGACCATCGCGGATGCGGAAGCCGCCGCACGCGAAATCGAGGAACGCCTGCGCGACGAATCCGCTCGGCGACGCCTGTTGCGCCACCTGTTCGGCAACAAGCCGGATCTTTGGAACCCGAAGCTGCGCGGCATCGAGCGTCTGCGCGCGAGCATCAACGCGCTGACCCGCATGCGTTACTGCGATGCACGCGGGCGTATCGCGTTCGCCGAAAAGGGCGTGCCGGGCACGCAACGACCCGGCCTCTACCCATGGTTCGCGGTGCCGGGCCACAAGCCGCGCGAGCTGCGCATCGTGTGCGGCCACTGGTCCGCCCTCGGCCTGTTCAGCGGCCTCGGCGTGTACGCAATCGACACCGGCTGCGTGTGGGGCGGCGCCCTGACCGCGCTGCGCCTCGATGCCGAAACACCGCAGGTCGTCGAGGTGCGATCCGCGCGCAAACCCGCTCCGTCGCCCACCGCGCGCGCGCGTACGCCGCGCCCGCGCCGACGCGGCGGTCAGGCGCGGCGACGATAGTCGACGAACCGGAACGCGAACTCGTGCCGCGCGTCGGCCGCGTGCGGCTGCGATGCCACCTCGACCCATTCGGCCGGATCGAAACGCGGGAAATGCGCGTCGGCGCCTTCGACTTCGGTGTCCACCCAGGTCAGGGCCATGCGCGTCGCACGCGGCAGCGCCAGCGCATACACCTCGCCGCCGCCGATGACCGCGAGTTCCTGACCGGCCGCCTGCCCGATCGCCTCGTCCAGCGAGTGCACGACCTGCTGGCCCGTGAACGGTGCACGATCGTCGCGAGTCAACACCAGGTTCTCGCGTCCCGGCAACGCAAACCCGATCGCCACCGC
>CAYWZC010000070.1:0-15486 GCA_964462745.1 uncultured Rhodanobacteraceae bacterium | reverse complement strand
ACCATTCGCAGCCGCGAATGGTCCCCCCCTCTCCCGCTGCGCGGGCGAGGGACGCCGGTGACGGCCGTTGGCCATCAACCTTCTTTTGGGGAAATGCACGACGTCGGCGCCGGGGCGTGGGAGGGAGGAACCCGGCGAGATTGGCGTAACCGGGCAACGCATACCGGCGCCGACGCGCGCGAAGTCCGCGATGCGGACCCGCTGGCACCGGACAGGTGGGGGATACCCGTCCGATGCAGCGCCACCATCGTAGTGATCCCGCGCAGGCCGCGCGCGTGACGAAAGTCAGGGCCGGGTGAAATGTTTCGCGATCCACCCGGCCACGCGCGAGCGGCGCAACGCGGTTCCGTGCGCGATGACCCCGCGCACGCCCTCGAGTTTCAGGCCGACTTTCGATACCGAATCGCCGTCCAGCTCCCTGGCAACCAGGCTGAACGCGCCGAGCGCAACCGTGTCGCCGACTTCCACCGTGTGTTCATAGTAGCGATGGAAATGTTCGGCAAGCGTCAACTGCGCGTCGGCCGGTTTCACCGGCAGGTCGTAAAACGAGGCGATGTCGCCGAGCGGCACGTCCGCCGCGAAGCTGAACTCGCCGAACATTTCGCGCTCCGCCGCGCTCGCTTCCTCGCCGGCGACGAACAACCAGTCCAGCCGGTAGCGGCGGCCAGGCGGAGTCAGCAGGTAGGCGTAATCGCCCGCGTGCAGCGGGCCGGCTCGTTCGGGCGCGAGGATCGAACCGCCGCGCACGATCATGGTCGGTTGCGCCCACGCCGGCAGCGTGCCGCCGGAGAGGATGGACGCGTCGGCAGCGACCGGGTAGCCGACCAGCTCGCGTTCCAGGCTGCCGGGCAGGTCCAGTTCCACGCGCCGCACCGCGCGCTCGCGATGCGGCAGGGCCACATCGAAGACGCGCGCGGCGAGACCGAGGGTCCAGCCTTGCACGGTCAGGGAAATCACCACGACGACGAACGCGACGTTGAAGATCAACGCCGCGCTTTCCAGGCGCATGATGATCGGAATCGATGCGAGGAAGATGCCGACCGCGCCACGCAGGCCGACCCAGGAAATGAACCCGATCTCGCGCAGGCTGTAGCCGAACGGCGCGGTGCACGCGAACACCGCGACCGGCCGGCCGACCAGCATCAGGAATGCGGCGATGCCGAGCGCGGGCCAGATCGCATCCGCCATCGCGCTCGGCGCCGCGAGCAGGCCGAGGACGAGGAACATCACGCTCTGGCACAACCAGGTGCTCGCATCGAGCACCGAAAGCAGGTTCGAGAAACCCGGTACCTGGCGATTGCCGACCACCACGCCGGCCACGTAAACGGCAAGGAACCCGCTCGCATGGATCATCCCGGCCGCGCCGAACAGGAAAATCGCCCCGCTCAGCAGGAACAGCGCGGCGAGTCCACCGGACAGCGGCAGGCGGCGCAGCGCGGTGACGATCGCGAGCCCGCCGATCACGCCGCAGATTCCGCCGAGCACGAACTCGATGCCGAGTTCCGAAACGACTTCGAGGACCGTCACGTGGTGCGGCGCGGCGAGCCAACCCGCGATCAGGGTGGTCAACACCACGGCGACCGGATCGTTGGCGCTCGATTCGATCTCCAGCGTCGCGCCGATGCGCGAACGCAACTGCAAACCGCCCGCGCGCAACAGGAACAGCACCGCCGCCGCGTCCGTCGATGCGACCACCGCGCCGACCAGCAAGCCCTGCACCAGGGTCAGTTCCAGCAACGAGCGCGCAACGACGCCGGTCAATGCGGCGCTGATCACCACGCCGAGCGTGGCGAGCAGCAGGGTCGGCGCGAACACGCCGCGAAAGCTCTCGCGGCGCGTGCGCAAGCCGCCGTCGAACAGGATGACCGCTAGGGCGAACGAGCCGATCCGGTAACTCGCGTCGTAATCGTAGAAACGGATGCCGCCCGGACCATCGACGCCGGCGAGCATGCCGATCGCGAGGAACACGAGCAGCAACGGCGCACCAAACCGGCGCGCGACCAGACTCGACGCGACGCCGACGAGGACCAGCGCAGCGGCGGCCGCGAACAGGACGTAGGTCTGGTCGATGATGTCCATGCGTTGGATGGATGGTAACCGGGAATCGGGAGTCGGAAAGCGGTGAGTGGTGAGCGGAAAGCGGCGTGCCGAGGCTTCCGAATCCCGAATCCCGGCTACCGGCTACCCCCGCGCATCGAAGCGCCGGTACTGGATCGATTCGGCGAGGTGTTCCGCGCCGATGCGCGTGCTGTCGGCGAGGTCGGCGATCGTGCGTGCGACGCGCAGTACCCGGTGGTAGGCCCGCGCGGAAAGCCCGAGGCGCTCGACGGCACGGTCGAGCAAGGCCTGTTCGCGCGCTTCGAGCTTGCACTCGCGCTCGATCGCGCGGTTGCCGAGCCAGGCGTTGGGCTTGCCGCTGCGCGCGAGCTGGCGCGTGCGCGCGGCGGCGACCCGCGCCGCGACCGCCGCGCTCGGTTCGCCGGGCTGTGCGGCGCGCAACTCGGCATGCGCGACGCGCGGCACTTCGAGTTTCAGGTCGATGCGGTCGAGCAGCGGGCCCGACAGGCGCGCGCGGTACCTTGCGATCGCATCCGGCGTGCAGCGGCAGCGGCCCGACACATCGCCCGCATGACCGCACGGACACGGGTTCATCGCCGCGACGAGCTGGAAGCGCGCCGGGAATTCGGCCTGGCGCGCGGCGCGCGAAATCACGATGCGACCCGATTCCAGCGGCTCACGCAGTACCTCCAGCACGTGGCGATCGAACTCCGGCAGTTCGTCGAGGAACAACACACCGTGGTGCGCCAGCGAAATCTCGCCGGGCCGCGGCACCGACCCGCCACCGACCAGGGCGACCGCCGACGCGGTGTGATGGGGCGCGCGAAAGCCGCGCATGGTCCAGCGCGATACGTCGATCGCGAGCCCGGCGACGGAACGCACGGCGGCGAGTTCCAACGCCTCGCTCTCGGCGAGCGGCGGCAGGATGCCGGGCAGGCGACTCGCCAGCATCGTCTTGCCGGTACCGGGCGGGCCGACGAGCAACAGGTTGTGCGCCCCGGCGGCCGCGATCTCGAGTGCGCGGCGCGCCTGCTGCTGGCCACGGACTTCTGCCAGATCGGCCTCATCTTCCGGTGTGGGCGCCGGCTCCGGATTGGCCTGCGCGCACGGCAGTTCGGCGCGTCCGGCAAGATGCGCGCACACCGCAAGCAGGGAATCGGCAACCCGCACATCGGCGCCGCGCACGAGCGCGGCTTCGGCGCCGTTGTCACGCGGCACGATCACGCAGCGTCCGGCCCGCGTGGCACGCAGCACCGCCGGCAACACACCGTGCACGGCGCGCAGCTCGCCCGACAGTGCAAGTTCGCCGAAAAATTCGTACTGCGCGAGCGCCTCGCGCGGAATCGCCCCGTTGGCGGCGAGGATACCGAGCGCGATCGGCAGGTCGAAGCGACCGCCGTCTTTGGGCAGGTCGGCCGGCGCGAGTCCGACCGTGACGCGGCGCGCCGGATAGTCGAATTGCGAGTTGAGGATCGCGGCGCGCACGCGGTCGCGCGCTTCCTTGACCGCGGTTTCGGGCAGGCCGACGATCGAAGTGCCCGGCAAGCCGCCGGACAGATGCACCTCGCAGGTCACCAGCGGCGCGGCGATGCCATCCTGGGCGCGACTGTAGGCAACGGCGAGACTCATCGGACGCGGCTCCTGAAACCATGGACGGGACGAGGGACGCCCGTTGCGGCACCGGTTCCGGGATCGGCGGGCGCGTCCGCGCCCCGCATCAGGCCCTGGCGCCGGCCTTCGCGTCGCGTGCCCGTTCGAGCGCGGCGACCTGGAGTTCGAGTGCCTCGACCTTCTCGCGCGTGCGCAACAACACGCAGCGCTGCACGTCGAATTCCTCGCGAGTGACGAGATCCAGGTTGCGCAATCCGCCTTGCAGCACGCTGCGGAAGTTCGCGGTCAGGTCCTCGCGCGCCTCGCGGAACCCCGGTGGCGCAAGCGCCGCCAGCCGTTCGGCGATGTCCTCGATGGTTCGTGCGTTCATCATCGTTTCGCTTCCATTGCCGGCATCAGGGACCGGCGTGTCCCTGCCTATTGTCACCCATCCGGCCGCATCCGGAATCCGGCGCAGCGGACGGCGGGGGTCGCGGAGCGTGCGGCGGCGAACCCGGAAGTCCGCCGCCGCACTTGCATCCCTGCCTGCATCCCTGCGGCCGTTCCGTGGCGTTGCCTCCCTTCCACGTGGCCAGTCTGGCGCAGGCGGCTACGCCCGTCTGCCGGTGGCAGGCTGAAAGCGCTGTAGGAAATTTCCTACAGCGCGGGGCGGCAGCGCGTGGCGATCCGCTATAGTCCGCGGACGCAGGATCGATGGAGCACCGCGATGAAGATGGTCATGGCGATCATCAAGCCGTTCAAGCTCGATGACGTGCGCGAGGCGCTGGCCGAGGTCGGCGTGCAGGGCATCACGGTTACCGAGGTCAAGGGTTTCGGGCGCCAGAAGGGGCATTCGGAGCTGTACCGCGGCGCCGAATACGTGGTCGACTTCCTGCCCAAGATCAAGCTCGAAATCGCGATCCCCGACGACCTGCTCGAACGCGTCGTCGAGGTGCTCATGCAGAGCGCGAACACCGGCAAGATCGGCGACGGCAAGCTGTTCGTGTGGCAACTCGACCAGGTCGTGCGCATCCGTACCGGCGAACTCGACGCGGACGCGTTGTAGTCGGATGCCGAGAAAGTCCATCCTGGACTTTCTCGGCTCGTCGAGTCCGGTACATGCCCGAACTCGACACCGACAGCAACTGCTCGCGCAGTTGCTGCGAGCGGTGCATGCCTGCACCGCAGGATCGGACCGCGAAGATCGCTTTGTCGCGTTACATTCAGCGCAATAGCCACACCGCGCCGAGCGCGAATACCGCATACAGCCAGCCGACCGGCATCAGCGCACGTGCACCGACCGCGCCGCGGCGAAACATCGCCCACAGCAAGAGCACCGCCAGCGCCGTGACCGCGGCGGCGAGCAGCAGCGGCGCATCCAGCAACCACGGTGTGAAGCCGATCGCGAGCGCACTCGGAATCGTCGCCTGGATCATCATCGAGCCGGAGATGTTCGCGAGCGCGAGGCGCTCCTTGCCCTGGCGCACCCAGATCAGCGCGTTCATGATTTCCGGCAGCTCGGTCGCGACCGGACTCAGCAACAACGCGATGATATGCGGCGACAGGCCGAACATCCGGCCGAGGCCTTCCATCTGGCCGACGAATACGCGCGCGGCGATGCCGATCACGATCAACGCGAGCACGCCCTGCAACACGATCCAGCCGAGCGCGGGTTGCACATCCCGTGGCCGCAGCTTGAGCGGTTCGAGCAATTCGCCCGCGTCGGTCGCCTCGTCGTCGCGCAATTCCTTGCGCACATAGAAACCGTAGGCGGCGAGGAACAGCAAGCCGAGCCAGGGCTTGATCGCGAATGCGACGAGGCCGAGCCCGATCTTGACCATGAAGATCGCGAGGAACCAGGCCTGGTCGCGGGCGAGACGCCGGTGATCGACGCGCACCGCAAGATCGGCGCCGCGGCCGAGGCGCAGCCGGTTCGCATACAGGGCCATGCCGACCACCGCGTAGGCGATTGTCGCGAGCACCAGCGGCCCGCCGATCGCGGCGCCGACGCCGATGTCCTTGTGCGCGGCGTCGCGGCCGAACACGACGGCGACGAAGGTGACCGCGCTTTCCGGCAGCGCGGTGCCGAATGCGGCGAGCACGGTGCCGGTCGCGGTCGCGCCGAGCACGAGGCGCCGGCCGAGCCATTCGACGCCGTTGACGAAGTATTCGCACGCGAAATAGATCGCCGCGGCCGACAGGCCGAACAACGCGAGGGTGACGAGCATGCAGGGCTCCCGGGGCTGGGGATCGGACACGATGGTTCGCGCGCAACGTCCCAGCCCGGGCACGTCATGCGTGAACCAAAGGTCTCGCCGGCATCGCTGCCGCCTGCGCCATGGGCGGTTGCCCAAGTGTGTTGACGCAGGCCCCGCGGCGGCTCGCCGCGGTCGGCTACTCCCCAATGGAGCGGCGTGATTGTAACCCGGTTGCCGCAGCGTTTCACCCGCGTACGCCGCATCGCCGGCGCCGCGCCATTGCAGGGACCGGCTTCAGCCGTGATGCTCTTTCCGGAAGCCGGATGGCCGGGCCGTCGATCACGGCTGAAGCCGGTCCCTGCGTTCGAGGCGTTGCGTTACGCCGTATGATCGAAGCAGCCTCGCATTCGGAGATGGACATGGAATACCGCAGACTCGGTTCGAGCGGCTTGCAACTGTCGGCGCTGTCGTTCGGCGCCTGGGTCACATTCGGCAACCGGGTCGGACGCGGCGCGGCGCGCGATCTCATCGCGTGCGCGTACGACCACGGCGTCAATTTCTTCGACAACGCGGAAACCTACGCGCAAGGCGAGGCCGAACGCGTGATGGGCGACGTGCTCGCCGACCTGCGCCTGCCGCGCGATGCGTTCTGCGTGTCGAGCAAGGTGTACTTCGGCGCGGTGCGCGAGCCGCGACCGACCCAGCGCGGCCTGTCGCGCAAGCACGTGATCGAGGCCTGCGACGCGGCACTCGAACGCCTGCGCGTCGATCACCTGGATCTGTATTTCTGCCACCGCCCGGATCCCGACACGCCGATCGCCGAAACCGTCGCCGCGATGGACGCGCTGGTGCGCCAGGGCAAGGTGCTGTACTGGGGAACCAGCGAATGGCCGGCCGCGGCGATCCGCGAAGCGCACCGGATCGCGGCCGAGCGCAACATGGAAGCGCCGCGCATGGAGCAGCCGGAGTACAACCTGTTCCACCGCGAGCGGGTCGAGATCGAGTACGCGCCACTGTGCACCGAATTCGGCATGGGCATGACGACCTGGTCGCCGCTCGCATCGGGCGTGTTGACCGGCAAGTACAACGACGGCATTCCGGCCGGATCGCGCATGGACACGCCGGGCTACGAATGGTTGCAACGCGCGTTGCGTGACGGCGATGGCGACGCCAGGGTTGCGCGGGTGCGCCGGCTCGCGCCGATCGCGGCCAATCTCGGCGCATCGACCGCACAGCTCGCGCTCGCGTGGTGCCTCAGGAACCCGCAGGTCACGAGCGTGATCCTCGGTGCGACGAAGCGCTCCCAACTCGAGGAAAACCTCGCTGCGCTCGATCTCGCGTCGCGACTCGACGAGGCGACAATCGCAGGCATCGAGGCCGCTTGACACCTAAATGAGAATGGTTATCATTTGATAACTATCGACTCACGGGAACCGGTCATGCTGCACCCGAACGAACACGCTTCCGGTCCGTCCGCGACCATTCCGAACCTGCGTGCCGCACCACGCGGCGGCGCGCCGCGAGGAACGGATTCACGCACGCCACAACGCCTGGACAGCCGACGCCTGCTCGACGGCGGCAACGAGGCGGTGATCGAGCATGCCGGCCAGGAATACCGGCTGCGCCTGACCCGCAACGACAAGCTGATCCTGACGAAGTAGTGGGACGGGAGACGTAAGACGTAAGACGTAAGACGAGAGACGAGAGACGAGAGACGGGACCGCGGATTCCGGCGAAGGCTTCGATTCCCTACTCCCCGTTCCCTGTTCCCGGCTCCCGATTCCCGCCTCGATCTCGATCCGGCAAGACTTCAGCCCACCCAAAGAACCTTCAACGTCGGCAGCCAGCCGGGAACGGACCGCCATCCCCGTCCTATGCCAGCCAGCCCCTATCGATCGGGCCCTGGACCACATGGAGACATCGATGCGCGTAACGCTTCGTTCCGGCGCTTTTCTTCTCAACGCTGCACTGTTCGCATCCGGCGCGATCGCCGACGACGACCTCCCGCAATTCGATGCGCTGGACCGGATCACGGTCACGGCGACACTCAACGAGCGCGCGCAGAAGGACGTCGCCAGCGAAGTCAGTATCATCGATGCCGAGGAAATCGATCGTCGCCAGGTACAGGACATCGCCGATCTCGTGCGCTACGAGCCCGGCGTATCGGTGACCGGCGATCCGACCCGTTTCGGGTTGTCCGGATTCTCGATCCGCGGCCTCGACGGCGACCGCGTGCGCATCGAACTCGACGGCATCGCGGTACCCGACCAGTTCGGCATCGGAAACTACGCCGACGCAGGCCGTGATTTCGTCGATGTCGACGCGCTGAAACGCGTCGAGATCGTGCGCGGCGCAGCGTCGTCACTGTATGGCTCCGACGCGCTCGGCGGCGTGGTCAGTTTCACGACCAAGGATCCGGCTGACTACCTCGGCCCGGACGGCGGTCGGTTCGTGTCCGGCAAGCTGCATTACGGTTCGGTCAACGAGCAAACCGCGGTCACCGGCACGTTCGCAGGCGGCACCGCCAGCGACGGCGTCGTGCTGGTCGCCACGCACCGAAACGGCCACGAGCGCGACAACCGCGGCGACGTCGGCGGCATCGGCAGTACGCGCACGAAGCCGAATCCGCAGGACGCAACCAGCGATGCGCTGCTCGCCAAGTACGTGCACAACGCGACGGGCGGCCGGGTGGATCGGCTCAGCTTCGACGCCGGTCGCGGTTCCACCGATACCGACGTGCTGCACGCGCTCGTCGTCCAGGCACTGACCGGCGCGCAAGTCACCTCGCTGTACGGCGAGGACGAACGCCGCCGTGCACGGCTCGCATTCGGCCAGGAGATTCCGCTGCGCGCCGCATTCGCGGACCGCATCGACTGGCAGGTCTACGCGCAGCGCAGCGACAGCGTGCAGGAAACCTTCGAGGAACGAGTGACGCCGACGGAGGACGGCCCGGTCAATCCGTTGCAACGCTTCCGCCGATTTGATTTCGAACAGCGCATCGCCGGCATCGAGGCGGTGGCGCGCAAGGCGTTCGATACCGGCAACGTGCGCCACGATCTGACCTGGGGTCTCGACGTGTCGCGGACGCGCACGGAGGAACTGCGCGATGGTTACCAGCGCAATCCCGTAACCGGCGAGCAGACGCCGGTCGTGCCGCCGGACGCGTTCCCGGTACGCGACTTCCCGGTCACCGACACGATCAGCGCGGCGCTGTTCGCGCAGGATGAAGTTCATCTCGCCGGAGGCCGGCTCAGCCTGATCCCGGGGCTGCGCGTCGATCATTACGATCTCGACCCGAAGCCCGATGCGATCTTCCACGAGGACAACCCGGGCATTGCGACGACCGGCCTCACGCATACGAGCTGGTCGCCGAAGCTCGGCGCGATCTGGCGCTTCAGCGACTCGCTCAGCGCCTTCGCGCAGTACGCGCACGGATTCCGTGCGCCACCGTACGACGACGTCAACATCGGTTTCACCAATCTTGCGTTCGGCTATAGCGCGTTGCCGAATCCGGACCTGGAACCGGAGACCAGCGACGGCCTCGAGGTCGGCTTGCGCGGCGGCGGCCGGCTCGGCTGGTTCAGCGTGTCGGCCTACGAGAACCGCTACCGCGATTTCATCGAATCGCTGTCGTTCGTCGGCGTCGATCCCGAAACCGGCCTGATCCGGTTCCAGTCGATCAATCTCGCCAAGGTCAGGATTCGCGGCGCCGAAGCGCGGTACGGGCTGGACCTCGGCGCCTTCCACGACGGGCTCGCCGACTGGACTGTCAACGGCAGCTTCGCCTACGCGCACGGCGACGACGAATCGGCCGACGAACCGTTGACCAGCATCGATCCGGCTCGTGCGGTCATCGGCATCGCGTACGACACGACGGACTGGGGCGCGGAACTGGTCGGCAGTTTCGTGCAACGCAAGCACCGCCTGCCTGCGACGGAAGAAGGCCAGCCGCCGCTATTCGCCGCGCCCGGTTACGCGACGCTCGACCTGTACGCGCACTGGCAACCGCACCCGCGCATCGAGTTGTTCGGCGCACTGACGAATCTCACCGACCGGCGCTACTGGAACTGGGGCATGGTGCGCGGCTTCGCCTCGAATCCGGACGCGATCGATCGCTACAGCGCGCCGGGTCGTGCGTTCAGCGTCGGCCTGCGCGCGAATTTCTGACGACCGGAGCAAACCCGTGAGCGACGCATACGACGGATTGCGCCATTGCACCGAAACCTGGGTGGATACACCGAATGCCTGCGAGGCTTCTTGCGGGTTGCCGCCTGCGACGCCGGGCGCGCGCACTCGCGACGCTACGCGCTTCGATCTGGCTGCCATCGCCGCGTACCTGCCGCGACTCGGTCCCGTGCTGTGGCTCGAACGCCATCCGCTGCACGCATCGCCGACACGACCCAGCTTCGACACGCACGACGGCGTCCTGTTCGGCCACCCCGCCGTCGCGATGCTCGGCCGTTGCGAGTCGGTCACCGCACGGTTCGCGGTGACCGCGCACGGACCGCGAGAATGGCTGGACTTCCGCGATGCGAGCGCCAGTGTCGAAGCCCGGCTGTTCCTGCTGCCGGATACCGACTACTTCGCGTGGGATCGCATGCTCGAGGGTTTCGCGAGGCCACCGTTGCCGCGCCGGCCGCAACCCTGGCATGCGCATGCGGCATTCCTGCGCGGCGCGCTCGCGCGAATCGGCCGTTCGTGGCGAGCACACCTGGTCACGTTCCGTTTCGAACGCATCCAGTTCCTGTCCCTGCTCGACGCGCGCACGCCTGCGCGCATTTCGCCGCTCGGGCTTGAACTCGCGCGCGCAATCGCCGATGGCGAGCACGCCGAACTGTGCCACCGGCAAGGCGTGTCGTAGCGACCTGCCGGCGGTACCGCTGCTTTCCTTCCGTTCGCCAGCAAATCGTCAGCCACAGGAGTTCGTCATGCGTCACCTGCTTCCGCTCATCGCCACCCTTGCCTTGCTCGGCGGCTGCGCCGGCACTGCGACCTATCGCGACGGCGCCGCGCAGCCGAAACCGCTTGCGCGGACCGCGCCCGCGACCTACGAACGGCCCTGCGCCGACCTGCCCGCCGAGCAGTGGACGGCGCGCGAATGCGATCGCCGTAGCATCCTCGCGATGGCCGGCGAGTTCCGCGTGCGTTTCGCGTTCGACGAGACCGCCGCGCTCGACGCGGGTTACGAGCCACATGCCGCCCAGCGCAGCGGGGGCACCGAACTGGTCGAGGTCATCGCGGATACCGGCGACTTCATCTCGCTGCAACACATCCTCGTGATGGGCGACGAGCACGTCGTCGTCAAGCACTGGCGCCAGGACTGGCGCTGGCAACCGGCCGAAGTGTTGCGCTATCGCGGGCATGGCCGCTTCGAGACCGTCTCCGTCCCGGCCGAAAACGCGCGCGGTGCGTGGTCGCAGACCGTGTACGAGGTCGACGATGCGCCGCGCTACGCGGGCATCGGCCGCTGGAGCCATGCCGACGGCGTCGATGCGTGGGAATCGGATCGCAGCTGGCGCCCGCTGCCGCGCCGCGAATACACCAAACGCACCGATTACCACGCGCTCGAAGTGGTCAACCGGCACACGCTGACCCCGGCCGGCTGGGTCCACGAACAGGACAACACCAAGCTCGCGCTCGGCGCCGATGGCAGCGCGCGGGCACTCGCGCGCGAACGCGGCATCAACCACTACACGCGCATCGACGACTACGACTTCGATGCGGGCCGCGAGTACTGGAAGCGGACAAGTGCATTCTGGTCCGAGGTGCGCGCCGAATGGCAACGCGTCCTCGCCGCGCATCCGGTCGTCACGATCCGCCCCGAACCGAACGGCGAGCCGCGCATCGAACGGATCTTCGAACTCGCCGAAAGGGTTCGCGATGGCGGAACCGTCGGCACGGACGAGATCCGTACACTGATCGAGGGGCATGTCGACGCCGGCGCGTGAAGCGTGCGTCTTGCGGAGATGCGAAGCCGTGTGTCGTGCGAATCCGCGACTTGCCGGCAGGCTGCTGAACAGGGAATTTCAGCAGCCTGCTAGCCCTTCTGCCTTGCGAGCTTGGCCTCACGCAACGCGGCCAGTGCGGCGTTGACTTCCGCGACCGGCACGAAGCCGTCCGCGTACTCGGCGCCATGCGCGTCGCGCAGCACGAAGTGGTCCGTCCCGTCACCGACCGGGATCGCGTCGTTTGCCGCGCCGGCGTCGACCAGGTTTGCGACCAGGCGTCCCGCTTCCTTCGGCGCGTCGAATCCGCGGCTTTGCAACAACAGGGTGTCGTCGTTGCGGACCAGCTTGAAGTAAAAGCGGCCGTCGGCCTCGCGATACTGCTTGAACGCCGATATCACCGCAGCGACTACAGGCGCCGGAACCTTTCCCGGCGGGATACCCACCGGGCCGGTGGTCTGCGGCGCAGGTCGCAGCGCACCGAGGCCGATCGCTTCACGCAATGCGGCGAGCAGCGGCACACTGCGCTCGCGTGCCTTGCGCGCGCCGGCCGACAGGATGCGCTCGATCGCGGCGGGCTCGGCGATGAGCTTCTCGTAGCGTTTGCGCGGCTCCGCGAGTTCGGCGTCGATGCGTTCGAACACCTGCTGCTTGGCCTCACCCCAGGCGATGCCGGCCGCGAACGCATCGCGCATCGCGGCGGTTTCCGCGTCCGAGGCGAACGCGCGATACAGCGCGAACAGGTTCGAGGTATCGGGATCCTTCGGCTCGCCGGGCCGCCGCGAGTCGGTGACCACGCCGAGGATCGCCTTGCGCAGCGACTCGCGCGGCAGCCACAGCGGGATCGTGTTGTCGTAGCTCTTGGACATCTTGCGCCCGTCGAGGCCGGGCAAGGTGGCGACGTTCTCCTCGATCACGACTTCGGGCAGCACGAACGGATCGGCGTCGCCGCCGGTCGCGCGCCGATACGCCTCGCCGTACAGGTGGTTGAAGCGTTGCGCGATGTCGCGCGCCATCTCGATGTGCTGGATCTGGTCGCGGCCGACCGGCACGCGATGCGCGTTGAACACGAGGATGTCCGCCGCCATCAGCACCGGATACAGGTACAGGCCGGCATTGATCCCGGCATCCGCGTCCTCGCCATCGGCGACGTTGCGATCGACCGCGGCCTTGTACGCATGCGCGCGATTGAGCAGGCCCTTGGCGCAGACACAAGTCAGCAGCCAGGTCAGTTCCGGGATTTCCGGGATGTCGGACTGGCGGTAGAAGAATGCGCGGTCGGTGTCGAGGCCGAGCGCGAGCCAGGTCGCGGCGATCTCCAGCCGCGAGCGCGCGACACGCACGGGTTCGTCGCACTTGACGAGCGCGTGGTAGTCGGCAAGGAAGTAGAACGATTCGACGTCGTCGCGCCGGCTGGCCGCGATCGCGGGCCGGATCGCACCGACGTAATTGCCGAGGTGGGGCGTACCGGTCGTGGTGATACCGGTGAGGACGCGTTGCCTGGAGGTCATGCGGTGCCGGGACGTTGCGAAACGAAGTCCGCAAGTTTACGCCACGCCGGCCGCTTGCCGGTGGGTGGTGGCCGGGCCGCTCCCCGACACGCGGGGAGCGGCGACCGGTTTCCTTATTGCACGGTGAAGTCGCGGCTGTCGACGACGGTGCCGTCCAGCGAGATCTCGACCTTGTAGCTGCCGGCCGGCCAGCCGTCGGGCTTGCTGATGTGGAACGTGGTCACGGCCGGGCCATTCGGCGCGATGGTCTGGCTCGACTCGTTGACCGTCTGGCCATCCTGGTAGGTCCACTTCGCGGTCAGCGTCGCGCTCGCCGCGGTTCCGGCGGTCGATACCGACGCGTAGATCGTGTCGGTCGACGCGAAGGTCGTCGACGGCGTGCTGACATTCTGGCTCGCATCGACCGCGTTGCCGAGGTTGATCGCGGTGACGCTGACCGGCTGCGCGGCTGGAGTCGTCACGGGTGTCGGCGGCGTGGTTTCCAGCGGCGCCGGTGCGGGTTCGGTCGCCGGCGGAGCTGTCTCCATCGGAGCCGGGGTTTCCTCGTTCTTGTTGCAGGCGGAAAGGGCCAGGGCGCCACTCAAGGCGAGGACCAGGGCGGAATAACTGCGCATCATGTTCGCATCCTCCATTCGTTCGAGACAAACAATCGGTCAGGCAGCCGGGTTGGTGTCCGTATCGACATCCCCGGGAATCTTCAGGACCTGCCCGGGCTTGATCAGGTCGGGATCGGACAACTGGTCGCGATTGGCATCGAAAATCTCCGGCCAGCGGCTCGCGCTGCCGTAGAAATGCCGAGCGATCTTCGACAACGAATCACCGGAAACCACGGTGTAGGTCCGCGTGGTCACCGCTGCTTCGACCGCTGCACTGGAACTCGAGCCCGACTGGACGTTGCCGAAATCGGCCTTCCTTTCCGGCACCCGCGGTGCATCCGACGTGCTTCCCCCGCTCACGTTGGAAAAGTCCGGCTTGCGTGGATCATTGCTCATCATCGCTGCTCCTTCTCTGGATGGCGATCGCCGGTATCGGCGGTCGCCGCCTGCGCGACTTTAGCGCGTCTTGCTTAACCGCGTATGACGGCCGGCCTCGGCGAGCCGCCCCACGCGGCCTCGCGGCGATGCCAGAACCGCTGCTACTGCCTTGCGCCACGCGGGTTGGGTGGGTCGATGAAGCCGGTGCCGCGCCACGGATTGATGTCGATGCCGCCGCGCCGCGTGTAGCGCGCGTACACCTCGAGCTGCGGCGGCGCGCAACGCTCGCGTATGTCCGTGAAGATGCGTTCGACACAGGCTTCATGGAATTCGCCGTGCTCGCGGAACGACACCAGGTAGCGCAGCAGGCCGGCGCGATCGAGGGCCGGTCCGTGGTAGCGGATCTGGACGCTGGCCCAGTCCGGCTGGCCGGTCACGGGACAATTGGATTTCAGCAGGTGCGAGACCAGGCTTTCGATGACCGGTTCGTCATCGGCGTTGCAACGCAGGTATTCCGGACGTGGCGGTCCCTGGTCGTCGATCGCGACATCGAGCGTGTCGATGAGCTGGCCCTGCAGGGGTTCCAGGCGGAGTCCGGCAAATTCGGCGGCGGGGATCAGGGTCACCCGGACTTCGGCGCCGGCCGCGGCGGAGAGATCAGCGGCGAGCCGGGCCACGGGGCTTTCTCCGCGGGCGAGCCGCACGCGCATCCACGAGTGGAGGTACAGCTTGAGCGACTTCGACTCGATCAGGTTCGGCGAATCGGCGGGCACCCGGAATTCGGCGATCGCGATCTCGGGTTTGCCGCGCGCGTCGAGCCAGGAGAACTCGTAGGCGTTCCAGATATCCACGCCGCGGAACGGCAACGCAGCGCCGATACCGAGCGCCTCGCGCAGCGGCGCACGCGCGATCGGGAACAGCAGCCCCGGATCGTACGCCCCGCTCGGCGCGACCTTCCTGCCGAGCGGGGAATCTTCAAGCATCGTCATGCCGCTCTCAGGCGGTCACCGGCTCGTCTAGCCCGGCTTCCGGATGCGCGGCCTGCTCGGCGTGATGGTCCTGGGCCAGCAGCAGGTAGAACGCGGGCACCACGAACAGGGTGAACATCGTGCCGATCGTGAGGCCGGTCGTGATCACCAGTCCCATGTTGAAGCGACCCGCCGCGCCCGCGCCGCTCGCGAACACCAGCGACATCACGCCGAGCACCATC
>CAYWZC010000069.1:0-15524 GCA_964462745.1 uncultured Rhodanobacteraceae bacterium | reverse complement strand
GACCAGCGCCTGTACCTCTGGGCCGACTGGATTCTCGCGGCGTCGCATCTGGGCGAACTGCGACGCGGCACGGAATCCGGTCTCACCGGGCCAGACACTCGGTGATACGGTCATCGGCCATTCGGACGAATGCCGACGACCACCTCTCCGCGCTTTCCGCATTGAGGTGCCAACCATCGAGACTCATCAGGCCCGCGACGTCGGGGATGATCGCCGTAGCGCCGATCGAATGCGCCACTTCGCCCTCGACCCGTTCCGCGTCCGCGGCATTGGCCGGGACCGCCGTCAGGATCACGCAGTACGGGTCGATCTGGAGTCGGGAAACAAACTCCGCAGCCAACCTCGTCATGTCGGGGATGGCTTCCTCGGTGAGCGAATAGTTGCCGAACGCAACGGCCGTCTCCGGTGCCATGAGAACCCGCTGCCAGATCCATTCTCCGGTCGCCTCGGAACGGAAAACGCCGCCGACGGGCGGGCGGCAAGTGGACGGAAGCCAACGGCAAAACCACGCATGGGTGGACTGGAACCAGCTCTTTCTCGCATAGCCCAGCCACTCGGGAAAGCCGCCATCGAGAAGTTCGACATCGAGCGGCGCACCGACATCGCTGAAGAACGGTTGCGCATTGATGATGAGAACCTTCGGATGCACATGATGGCGACTGAGTATCGCGAGCGCCATCGGACTCCTCGACGAATAGCCGAGCGCGAGAAGATGGTAGGGAACCTTGTGGGTCGCGAAATAATCGCGTACGGCTGCGGTGGAAAATCCGAACTGGGTTCGGCTGTCACCCGTCACCACGACCTCGGCGCGCGTCAGTGAAGCGATTGCTTCCTGTTCGAAACCGTACAGATACGCACCGTGTTCATAATCGCCGAAGTGGTCGTTGTTGCAGACGGCGAGGAACTGACCATCGCCGGGAACCGGGCAGTTGGCGACGGATACCGACCACCCGGCGTACCAATCGATGCTCCCGACGATCAGGGCCGTAGCGATGAATCCCGCCAGATAGGTGGACAGCTTGCCAGTAACAATCATCTTCAGAATCGGAAATACAGGAATGTAGTAGGTCTGATGAGCATCTCCGCCACGGCGACTCCGAACGCGGCACCCATGAGGATCGCCCAGCGCACTTTCGGCTTCCAGACCCACCGTCGTGCCGCATCTTCGCCGCTGGTCGCCATGATCTCCTGCGTGTTCGGTGCGAAGAACGCGACCAGCAGCAGGCCCGCGATCCAGTACCAGGCATGCCCGGACGATGATGCTGCGAGCTGGCTGACCGTATCCATGCCGAACATCGTGCGCCACATGCCGGCAGCCGCTTCCAGCGTCGGCGCGCGAAATGGCACCCATGCAAGTACGACGAAGCCGAATGTGATGATCCTTGCGACAGGGACCGGCATGCGTATCCCCGCTCGCGCGGCGAGGTTGCGCCATGCGTTGTTGATGCCGAGCCCCAGTCCATGCAGTCCGCCCCATACGACGAAGTTCCAGGACGCGCCATGCCAGAGACCACCCAGCAGCATGGTGATGAACAGGTTCAGATAGCGCCGGGCTGATCCGCGGCGGTTGCCACCGAGGGGAATGTAGAGATAGTCGCGGAGGAAACGCGAAAGCGTGATGTGCCAGCGCCGCCAGAAATCGATGATCGACGTGGCCTTGTAGGGAGAGTCGAAGTTGAGCGGAAATGAAATCCCGATCATGCGCGCCAGCCCGATCGCCATGTCCGAATAACCGGAAAAGTCGAAATAGAGCTGCAACGTGTAGGCGAGGATTCCCATCCAGGCCATTTCCATGTCCGGCATCTGGCCGGTTTCCATGGGATCGAATACGACGTCGGCGTAATGACCGACGTTGTCCGCCAACACGACCTTCTTGAACAGGCCCAGCGTGAACCAGGCCAGGCCGATCGACATGTTGCCGGAACTGAACACGTAGGTTCGCAGCCGTGAGAACTGCGGCATCATCTCCTTGTGATGCAGGATCGGCCCTGCGATCAAATGCGGGAAGAACGTCACGAACAAGGCGTAATGGAGCGGCTTGTACTCGCTCGCCTCACCACGGTGGACATCGACGAGGAAGGCGATCTGGGTGAAGGTGTAGAACGAGATGCCGATCGGCAACTCGATGGAGGGCACCGGCCATGTGCTGTCGGTCAGCGACGCAAACGTCCCGAGCAGGAAGCCGGCATACTTGAAATATCCGAGCAAGGCGAGATTTCCGGCTATCCCCAGGGCCAGCAACAGTGGGCGCCGGGATCGTGCGAGCACGCGCCCGACGAGGAAGTTGAACGTGATCGAACTCAGGACGATCGCAAGAAGCCGGAGCGGATCGTCGAATGCGTAGAAGTACAGTGATGCGGCGAGCAGCCACCCGGCCGCGAGGTCGCGACGGCCGAAAGCACCGAGGGCGAAGAACCCCGCGAGGACGATCGGCAGGTACTGGAAAAGGAATTCCGTCGAATTGAACAGCATGGTCAGGTTTGCCGGTTTGTCGCGGACGTGCCGCCACGATGTTGCGGCGCGCCCCGCAACGTCACCCCACGGTCTATCCGGTGCCGCGCGGTATTCACGACCCAGCCATGCAGTCGAATGGCGAAGCGGCATTCGTCATGATCCCCCTCCCCGTGTCACGCATGGCCATCGCCATGGGGCGGCCGCAAATCGATGGGATGTCCGCCCCGGACAACCAAACTCTCACTGGTCGAAATCGTCGGCGAAAGTCCGGTCCAGCACGCCGAAGCCGCTGCCGTCGTAGCGGTGGATCGCGCCGTCCACGCCGGTCCAGAGCACGCCGTCCGGAATCGCGCGCGGCGAATCGGTGATGGCGCCGCCTGAGATCGCGCCGAGCGGCAGCGCGGCATAACTCCAGGCGCTGTCGTCATGGTCGAAACGCGCGAGGTCGCCGGCTCGCGTGCGCGCGTAGAAACCGAAGCCGCTGCCGGCCGGCATCGGCCGGCTCGGGCTGCCGTCGAACAGCAGACCCGGCGGCACGAGGTCGGACAGGCGCGTCTGCACGCCGCCGTCATCGAGGTTCGACGTCCACATGCCGCCACCCTCGGAGACGAAGAACAGGCGCGTGTCCGCGTCGAGGTTCGCAACGGCCGGAAACGCGAGCAACGAGGTCGAGATGACGAGGCGCGCGGCCGGCTGCCAGTCGCCGCCGGTGTCCTGCGCAAGCTCGTACGGTACGCGCGGTTGCTCGATGCACTCGGTCGCACCGGGCGGGATCGGCGCCGGATCGATCCGGGTCTGGTCGCCGTCGCGGTAATACAGGCCAAGCCGGTCGGGTGCGATTCCAGCAAGCGCGGACAGGCCGACTGCATGCGGTGCGACCGCGATCTTGTCGAGCAGCGCGTCGTCGGCCGTGACGTGCCAATGGTAGAAATCGGTGCCCGGTGCCGTTGCCGAATGCGGGCCCTGCGCAACCACGTCGAACGCACCGGGCACGGTCGAGATCGCGACGGGGTCGCCGACCAGCTTGCCGCGCGGCAGGATCGTTCCCGCGGCACTGGTCGGCAGCGCTTGGGAATGCCATTGTGTTTCATCGAAATACAGGTGGACCGGCGCGTTCTGCGCATCGCGCGCGACCACGTCGATCGCGTGGATCGCGCCTTCGAGCACCGCGGGCGTGCCGACGATCGGCAATCCGGTGTCGATCCAGCCCTGCGTCGCGTAGTGCCACAGGTTTCCGTTCGTACCGCGTACCACGACGCTGGATGCCGAGGCCGCGCCGACCTCCGGTGACGCGCGATTGAGTGCGGCGAGGATCACGCCGTGCACCGCATCGCGCGAGATCTGGTGGATCGTCGAGGCTTCGTCGACCTGCACCCGGAAACGGCCGGAACCGAGACGGCGCAAGGTCGCGCGGACCTTGCGTTCATAGTCGCGCAAGTCGCTGTCGTAGGCTGTCGGATCATGATGCTGCGCCTGGCCGAAGCAGCAGGTGTCGCGTCGATTGAGGATCTGCACCTGTTCGCGACCGGTGCCGTACGCACCCATGACGTACAAGTCGGGATAGCCCGCGATGCCGTACAGGTCCGCGATGTACTGTTCGGCGTCGCCGAGGTTGTTGCCGCAGCCGCCGCGCGGCGGAGGATCCTGGAGCATCTGGCCGGGCAGGACGCCATCGAGGAACGCATGCGTCGCCGCAGTCGTCCTCGCGCCGATGCGAAGGTACAACGGGATCGAACCCGCGACCGGGAAACTCGCCTCGATGCGCGGATCGAGCGCCGCGTAGACGGTCGTGGTCCAGCCACCGCCGGAAAGCCCGGTCATGCTGACATCCTCGAACGCATGTTGCGACAGCACGTAATTGACGCTGCGCAGGGTCGGATCGAGAAAGTAGCGCATGCCGCTGCCGGTCGGCGGTGCGTATTCGGGCGTGAACAGCAAGCCGTGGTTGCCGCTGCATTGCGATTCGGTGAAGAACGGCATCAGCACCGCGAGGACGTCGTATCCGTCGGCGAGCAGCGCGTTGATGGTCATCTGCAAGCCCATGTAACCACGGCTCGGAATCACCTCGAGACCGTCCTCGCCGTCCGCGAACGTGTCGTGGCACGCGTCGGGTCCCATGTGGCCGTTGTGCACGATCACGAGCCGGTCGCGCCGGTGCACGAGGGCTGTCGTCGCCGGCACGAAATGCCAGGCCTCGCCATGCACGGTTTCCCCCGTGGTGGTCGGTCCCATGTCGATGCGCAGCCTGTCGACGTGGTCGAGCACGCCGTCGCTGCATCCGATCGGGCTCGGCACATCCGGCGTGACCACGACGCCGGCGTCGGTCGGCAGGCTCGGCTGGCCCCAGATGTACTCGTGGAGTTGCGCGCGTGTCTGTTCGAGATCCTGCACGCTGGTGATGCCGATTTCGCTGTCATCTATGAGCGTCGGGCAGGTGCCGAGGGTCGTGCCCCTGACGGGCAATGCGATGCCGCCATACACCGCGATGAGCGACGCAAGCGCCCAGCGCGACCTGCCCGGACGGCGCATCATGCGGCGTCCTCGCGTCGCGGACCGGCCACGGCGAGGCAGGACACGCCAAATGGCGGCTTCACCTTCGGCGCGGTCCACACGTCGAACCGGAACACCCAGGAAAGCACGCGATTGATCAGCGGCGAATTGACCTCGTTCTCGTTCTGCAGCCGGATGCCGAACACGGCGATGATCCGGCGGGCGAGCAGGATCGGCAGGAACAGCAGGTAATTGAAATGGAACCTGCGATGCACGACCAGGTCCGCCTGTCCGATGCGCGTGACCAGTTCGGCCATCCGGTAGCGTCGCTTGTGGTGACCGATCTCGTCCTGCAGGCCCCACAGGATCGGAAACGCGGGGACCGTGACCAGCACGCGGCCATCGGGCTTCAGCACGCGACGCATCTCGTCGAGGGCCAGCACATCGTCATCGACATGCTCGATGATGTCGGTGGCGAGCACGAGATCGAAGCTCGCGTCGGGAAACGGCAAGGCGCAGGCATCGCCGCGGGTCACCTTGCCGTAGCCCTTGTCCGCGCACCAGCGCACCGCCTCGTCGCTCATGTCGAGGCCCTCGTAGCGCGAAAATCCGAGGTCGCGCAGCATGCGCAGGTTGGTCCCGGTGCTGGTGCCGATGTCGAGGATCCGCGCATCGGCGGGCAGGCCGAACGCCGCGATCATGCGCCCGAGCAGGCGTCGGCGCCCGGTGAACCACCAGTGGGTGGCCTCCACTTGCGCCTCAATCGCGTATGTCGAAATCTCCATCCCGGACCCGCTTATGCAATGCCGACCCCGGATGATACCCTTCGCGCCTTGTGCGCAGCACCCGCGGGGCAGCAGATGAGTTGGGCAGCATGGAACCTGGACGGGCAGCGCGTGCTCGGTTTCGCCGCGCTGGGCCTCGTCATCATCGGCAGTTCGTGCGGCAACCTGCTGATGAAGATCGGCGCCGACGTGCGCGATCCGGGGAACCTGCTGTTCGGCCTCGTCGCGTGGCAGACGCTCGCCGGCATCGCCTCGTTCGGCTGCGGCGTACTCGCCTATGCGTGGGCCCTGCGCCAGTTCGAGCTGCACACCGCCCAGGTCGTCGTGTCGGTGCAGTTCATCGCGGCGATCGTCCTCGCCGCGGTCGTGCTCGGCGAACGCATCTCCGGCGTGCAATGGCTCGGCATCGCGCTGATCGCGCTCGGCCTGTTCGTGAGCCTGTGCCTGGAATGAACCGGACCGCCATGGAACATTCCTACGACACCACGTTCATGGACTACACGGATCGCTCCTCGCGTCATTCCGCGCGGACGATCGCGCGGTTGCTGCGTGAGGTGCTGCCGATCGACAGCGTGCTCGACATCGGCTGCGCGAAAGGCACCTGGCTTGCGGCCTGGCGCGAGGCGGGCGTGGAAGACGTGTTCGGCGTCGACGGCGATTACGTCGACACGAACGCATTGCACATTCCACGCGAGAAATTCACCGCCGCCGATCTCGCGAAGCCGATCGACCTGGGCCGCCGCTTCGCATTGGTCCAGTCACTCGAGGTCGCCGAGCACGTGCGCGCCGACGCCGCCGGCCAGTTCGTCGCGAACCTCGTCCGCCATGCGGACGGCGTGATCCTGTTCTCCGCCGCACCGCCGGGCCAGGGCGGCGAGTTCCACGTCAACGAGCAGCCGTACGATTACTGGCGCGCGAAGTTCCGCGCCCAGGGCTATGAAGCGTACGACTACGTGCGTCCACTGATCGCGGGCGATGCGGATATCTCGTTCTGGTATCGGTACAACACGCTTCTGTATTTGCGCGCGGATGTCGCATCCGCGATACCCGAGTCCATACGCCGCACGCGGATCGCCGACGCATCGCCGGTGGCGGATGTCTCGCCGACGATGTTCCGCCTGCGCAAGAGCGTGATCCGGTGCCTGCCCTACCCGGTCCAGCATCGGCTTGCACGGTTGAAGGCGCGCTACGCACGCGCAAGTTCCCGCCGCTGACGATGCTCTCGAGTCCGGACTTTCGCCACGGCGATCATCCTGCCCTTGTCGGGCCGCCGTCATGAACCGGCTTCCCATGCCGTCTCCCTGGCAAGGCTTCCGGCTCTATCTGGCGATCGCGACCGGTATTTGTTCGGTCATCGCCATCTATTACCTGTGGTCGGACAAGTTGTTCCTGTTCGCGGATATCGGTACCGATACGCTGTACTGCTTCTACCCCCTGCAGGTCGGATTCACGCGACAGTGGCATGCGTTGCATTCCCTGACATGGTCGTTCGATCTCGGGCTCGGCGGCTACCTCGGCACGCTGTTCGATCCGCTGTGGCTGGTATCGGCCTGGTTTCCCGAAGATTGGCAGGCGGCATTGCGATTGCCGATGTTCTGCGTGCGAATCCTTGCCGCTGGTGGCTTCTTTTACGCATATCTCGCACGCATCGGCCTCGAGAACCGGCTCGCGATCATCGGCGCGCTCGGATTTGCGTTCTCGTCCTACGGTGTGATCAATGCGCAATGGGAGGTCGTGCACGGCACGGAATTCGTGCAGTTCGCGGCCTACCTGTACTTCTTCGAAACCTACGTCCGGACGCGGAACCATTGGGCGGCGGTCGGAGCTGGCGTGGTCGTTGGACTGGGCAATCCATTCGGATTGTACCTTTTCGCATTGCTGTCCCTGGTACTGATGGTTGTCCGCTTCGGCATCGATCCGTCCATGCGCGTCCGCCGCGCGCTCGGCTGCTATGCGTCATTCGCGGCCTGGTGCATCGTCGGGTTGTTGCTGACCGCGCCACTCATCCTGCCTGCCGCGTACTACTTCCTGGACAGTCCTCGCGTATCCGGCGACCAATCCATTCTGCATGCGGTGCTGCGACAGGCTTTCAGCCTCAACGGCCGGAGCACGATTTCGTCGGAAGTCGGCGGCTTCCTCGGCAAGGATTTGTTCGGCACCGGTAACAGCTACACGGGCTGGGGCAACTACTTCGAAGGGCCAGGCTTCTACGTCGGGCTCCTTCCATTGCTGTGCATTCCGCAGTTGCTGGGGCCGACGGCGACGCGTCGCGAACGCATGTTGTGCATGATTGCGCTGCTCGCGATCCTTGCCTATCTGGTCTTTCCGGGTCTCCGCTACGCGGTGTACGCGTTCGGTCACACCGGCTTTCGGTTTTCGACCGTCTGGATTTCCGCGGCTATCCTCCTGCTCGGTCTTGCAGGCCTGCGTCGGGCGACGAGATCGGGTCCCTGGCTTCTCGGAGTCGCGCTGGGTACCACAGCCATCCTCGCCATCGGCATTGGTGGGTTGTGGTTCGCACCCGAGTCCATAAACGCGACCTATGTTGCGTTCGTGGCTGCATTTGCAGTCGCCTACTCCGTTCTGCTGCCGGGCGGGCGGTGGTTTACTTTCCCGGGTAGCCGGCATCTGCTGCTGGCAGCCGTAGCGATCGAGTTGCTGCTGTTTTCCATGCCGGCAGTCGTCCTGCGTGCAGCCGTGGATGCGGACGGAAGCAGTCCCGCGGGCACATTCGAGGACGGCACCGGCGGAGCGCTGGCAATCGTCGCAGCGCAGGAGCCGGACGAGCGCTTCTACCGGGTCGAGAAAACCTACAACTCGGTATTCTTCGACGATTCGCTCGTGCAGGATTATCCGGGCACGCGGTCGTACTATTTCCATGGCCAGTCGATCACGCGCTTCGTCGACAGCCTCGCGATCCCGCGCGGGGTTGCGCATTCGAACTACATCAGCGCACCGCTGAATCGCCCCGCCTTGCTGGATCTGCTCGCCGTCGAGTACCTGCTCACGCGCGATCGCCAACTCGATGGCGCAGCGAACATGGAGTACGTCGGTAGCGCCGACGGTATTCATGTCTATCGCAGGCAAACCGCATTGCCGTTCGGCTTCTTCGTCGACGACGTGCTCGACGAATCGGTTGCGAACGCCATGCGCAGGCAGCAGCGGGATGCCGTGCTGCGCCATACCGCGATCGTCGAGGATGCAATCCGCGTGGGTGAACAACTCGCGAACCTCGACGCTGGCGCGGAGCGCGCGGATACATTCACTGCGAAGGTGGATCTGCGCAAGCTGCGCGACGATCACTTCAGCGGCACGACGCGTTCGCCGCGAGCGGCGATCCTGATGTTGTCGATGCCGTTCGATCGAGGGTGGAAAGCATCCATCGACGGCGTGGATTCGGCGCCATTCCGGGCCGATTACGGATTGACTGCACTCCTTGTACCGCCCGGAGAACACCGGGTGGTGCTTTCCTATTCGCCCGTCGGGAGGATCACGGGATGGTGGCTGGCTGCTGCCGCGGTCGCCTTTCTCCTGCTTCATGCGACCAGGCAAAGAATGAAGTGGAAAGTTCGTGCGTGAAGTGGTGGGCCCGAGGCAGGAGCAAATCGGATACTCCAGACTCACTCATCTTTTCGGCGTCGTCGAGGAGGCACCACTCCCGCTTTGAAAAGCCCACCCACGTAACGATAGTTGTCAGCAACCATTATCGGAAGCAAGTCGGAAGTTCATCGAAGCGATGCTGACAATTCGCCACGTTTGTTAAAGCAGGAAAACAAGAAAAGCGCAGATTGGTTCAGGTATTTGCTTCGCGACTCGACTCCGCGAACCCGTACTCCTCATCCAGCGGCGCGGCCGCCGCATCCGGCGACGCGGTGGATGCGAGATACAAGCCGGCCTCGCGTACCGACAAGCCGAGGATGCGCTCGATCGCATGCGGCATCGTACCGTCCAGTTGTCCTCGCTCGGCCTCGAACTCGGCCTCATCGAGATGGGTGTCGAGCAATGGCCGCAATGCATCGACGCGCGACCAGAACATCGAGCCGGCCGGGAATACCTCGTTCGCCGGATCGACCTCGGCGATGCCCATGAGCCGGCAAAGGTAATGCACGTTGGCTTCGTTCGACCCCCAGTAGAACGGCATCGGCAGGATGTGGCCCTCGGGTGCGACCATGCCGAGTTCGGGGTGCCCGTCGAACGCATCGAGAATGCGCCGCGCATTGTCCGGTGCGATCAGCTTGTCGAGCAGGTCGAGGCGCCAGGCGTCGCCGTCGACGCGATGCGGCGAACGCTTGGTGTGCAGCTTGACGACCAGCCGTTCGCCCGCGTCGGCCAGTTCGTTTGCTATATGGAGGAACGGCAGGATGTCGCGCCCCCGGTTCTCGAACACGCGACAATCGGCCTCGACCCCGTGCGCGCGAAGCCGCGCCCGGACTTCGCTCTCGCGTTCCGCGGTCGTGGTGACGATGAGGCGTGTCGCGCTTTCCCAACCCGCGAGCCGGTCCAGCATCTCGTCGAGCAGCTCGGGATAGAACGCGTGGATCACCACGCAAATCGGCACCTGCGCGTCCGGCGCCCGCCCGGTTCCCGCGATCTCGTCCGCCACACGCCGTAATGCGCGGCGATTGGCCGCGAGATACGCATAGCCGAGCCGCGCATCCGGCTCCATGTATGCGCCTTCGGCCCATTCGTTCCACGCGTTGAGGAAGACGAGCCGATGATCGGTGGACGGGAAGCGCCGCACGGTGTCACGCAGCGCATTGGACAACCATTCCTCGTAACCACGTGGCGAGGCGTGCAGGAACAACGTGCTGCGCCCAGGCTTGCGCGGTTCGTTGTCCCAGCCGGGATTGACCCCGCGGAACAACGGATAGTCCGGCGCTTCACCGTAGTCGCGACTGCGTTTCACCAAGGGGCGCCAGTCATGGACGATGCCGGAGAACCCGGGATTCAGATGCCGGACATCGTCAGTGATGATCGGTGGCCGGGTCTTGTTGGGCGGGAACTCGACCAGGGCATCGAAGCCGACCTCGCGCGGATCGGAACCTTCGAACGAGTTGGTCAGGACGAGATGGATTTCTCCGATGCCGGTTTCGCGGCAACGTTCCCGCCACCGCTCGGCGGTCGCGCGTGGATCCGGCAACAGGGCGGGTCGATAGACGACCAGCAACGGCTTGCCATCGACGCGGATATAACGCGAATCGCGAAAATACCCGGAAACATGATCGATGAACGCGAGATCGTCGGCCGGGGAATGTTGTTGTGCGACCAGCACGTAGTCCTCGGAACCGTCCCAACGCCTCGTCCAGTTCTCGTTCGCCCAGCACAGGCAGAACGGCAGGTCGCAAGCGGGATTGTCGACGTACTGTCGTAGGGGAGCTTCCAGCAGGCGTTTTCCGGCAAACCAGTAGAAATGGAAACAGAATCCGCCGATGCCGTATTCCTTCGCGAGCCGAACCTGGCGTTCCTGCACCACCGGGATGCGCAAGTCATAGAAACCCAGCTCGCCGGGAAGCCGCGGCTGCACGTGACCCTCGACCTGCGGCAGCGCACGCGTGACGTTGGTCCATTCGGTGAATCCCGTGCCCCACGCCTGATCGTTCTCCGGAATCGGATGGAACTGCGGAAGATAGAACGCGATGACCCGCGCAGGCAGCTCGGCAGGCAAGGCGGCCGCGGTGTTGGGCACATATCCGACCGCCCGGGTCCGGGCCTGGACACGCGGGACGCGATGCGGTTCGAGCGACGTCGCCGAATCCGGTTTCACCGGCTCTTCGTCGCAAGCAGGTTCCCTTTCGACTGCCGCGGAGTCCGTCATTCGCGCGGCGATTTCGGCTGCGACCTGCCGCTTCGCGATTTCGGTCACGCCACGCAGCGGCGGGATGACGCGCGCGAATCCCTCGACGAGCTTCAGCTTGACCGAGTCGGGAAGCGGGAAGACGCGGTAGGCGGCACGAAGCGCGCTTACCAGCGGTGTGGAATGATCGGTGCTCATGCCGGTTTCGCGCACTCTCCGCTGTCATCGCGAAGTTCCCTCCCATGCGGCGGGACGCGACCAGCGCGTTCGAAAACGACGCAATCCTTCGGATGGACCTCGGGTAGAACGATCGATGACATGCGCTTCCTACGTGAAGATCCCGCCAGGCATTGCCACGCCGCCTGGCGCCGACCCTTGTTGATGACTCCGCACCTCGCCCCCTCGAGCCTCGGTGGCGGACCGGATCATGCCGGAGCTGTCGTATGATTCACGATTCGGTCCGACCCGGATCCGGCTGCGCCCCCATGCCGCAGCCGGCGGCGGACACAGAGCGTACAGGAAATCATGGAATCATCCGCTTCGCGACGAGACGGCCCGATCCTCGTCCTCGGCATGCACCGCTCGGGCACCTCGGCCCTGACCCGGCTGCTCGGCCTCATGGGCGCGTGGCTCGGCGAGGAAGCGGACCTGTTGCCTGCCCATCCGGTGGACAATCCTACCGGGTATTGGGAGCGTCGGGACATCCTGATCGCACAGGACGGTTTCCTCGACGCCGCGGGCCACGCCTGGGATCGCGTCGCCGACTTCGACCTGGAGCGGGTGGACGAAAGCCTCAAGCAACGACTCGAAACCGAACTCACAAGCATCGTCCAGCACTTTGATACGGCCGGCAAGGTGCTGACCGTCAAGGACCCGCGCCTGTGCCTGCTACTGCCGATCTGGCAGCGCGTACTCGATGATCCGGTATACGTGATCGCGGTGCGCGATCCTCGCGAAGTCGCCGCGTCAATGCAACACAGCCATCGCGGCGTCTACACCTCGCATTTCCTGCTCGCGCTGTGGGAGAAATACCTGCGCTGTGCATTGGATGCACTGCGTGGTCGGTCCGCGCTGTTCGTTTCCTACGAGCGGCTGCTGGCCGACCCGGCGGCGGAGAGTGCACGCCTGCTTGCGGCCTTCCGCGCCGCAGGCATCGAATCCCTGCATGCGCCATCGCAGGAGCGGATCGATGCGTTCTTCGACCGGAACCTGCACCGCAGCGCGATACAGCCACATGTCGTGCTGTCGCCTTCGCAGAAAGGTCTTTCGGACTGGCTTGTCGAACAGACCCGTGCCACGGGCCCAGTCACGGTCCAGGGCGCTCCCGACGGCGTTTCTCCGGATCCGGTTCTGCGCGAATTCGAAGCGTCAAACGCAGGTCGGGAAGAAAAGAACCGCGCCCTAGCCGGCATCACGGAGCATCTGACCCGCGTCGAGGCCCGCGTCTCGCTCGGCGATGCGCGAATCGTCGACCAGGTCGTCACGCGGCTCAGAGGCTTCGAATCGAGCGAGGCGATGGACGACCTGCGCAATCGCCTCGCACAGATCGAATCGGCGTTCATCGCGCAATGCAACCAACTGACCCGGCAGCGCGACCAGCTCGCCGACGAACGCGTACAACTGGTGGACGAGATCCTTGCGCAAAGCCGCCACACGCAATCGCTGGAAGCCGAGCGCGCTCATCTCCAGGGAGAAATCGAGCGACTCGGCTCCGAGTCCGCTGCACTGCGTGCGCGCAACATCGCGCTGACCAGCCGCGCATCCGCCCTCGAGCACGGCTCCCAGGTGTTGCGCGAATCCCTGTCCTGGCGGGTGACCGCGCCGTTGCGCTGGCTCGCCGACTTCGTGACCCTGCGCGTGCCGCGCGGCATCGAAAACCTGCTGTTCGGCTTGTATTACCGGATACCCGGTTTGAACGCGGAGCGCAAGCGCCGCTTGATCGTGTGGTTCCACGACCATGCGAGCTGGCTGACCCGACACACGCTTTCCTATCGCCTGCTCCAGCAGGAACGCAAACTCGAGAACATGCGCGAACGATCGCAGCGCATGGATGCGAGACATGCCGCGAAGTTCCTCGCCGAGCATGATCGTCAGCTGTCGATTTCCATCGTGGTCACGGTCCATAACGCCGCGCCGGAGTTGCTCGCGGCAACCGTGCAATCGGTGCTCGCACAGTTCTATCCGCACTGGCAGTTGTGCATCGTCGACGATGCATCGACGCGCGCGGATACGCGCGAAATCCTCGACGAGCTGACACAGCGCGACGACAAGCGCATCCTCGTCAAGCGGCTCGCCCGGCACCAGGGCCATCCGCGAGCGGCCAACGCGGCGCTCGAACTCGCGACCGGGACATTCGTCGGCTTCCTCGCACAGGATGCATTGCTGACGCGCGATGCGCTGCTGGAGGTCGCGCGCCATGCCGGCGAAGGCATCGACTTCGTCTACTCCGACGAGGACAGGATCGCCGCTGACGGAACCCATTACGACCCGGTCTTCAAACCCGACTTCAGTCCCGACCTGCTGCTGTCCACGAACTACATCGGCAACTTCATCGCGATCCGGCGAACCCTCATCGAGGATCTCGGTGGCTTGCGTTCCGCATACGAAGGTGCGGAAGACTACGATCTGATCCTGCGCGCCACCGAGCGCACCAACGGCATCGTGCATGTTCCGATGGTGCTCTACCACGGACGTGCGGCGGTCGAACTCATCCAGGATCACGTCGCCAATCCCGATGTCGCGCTGGTCGCAGGTCGCGCGCTCGACGAGGCACTGACCCGCCGCGGCGTCGATGCCGCAATTCGGGGTGGACCGCTGCCGGAAACCTGGCACGTGCGCCGCGTGATCCGCGGCGAGCCGCTGGTCAGCATCCTCGTGCCGTTCCGCGACAATCCGGACCTGCTCGCGACGTGCGTGGAATCGATCCTCGGCAAATCCACGTACCGAAACTTCGAGTTCATCGGCATCGACAACGGCAGCGCCAAACCGGAAACCCATGACCTGATGCGCTCCCTCGAACAGCGCGATGCGCGTATCCGTTTCGTGCGCCACGACGTGCCGTTCAATTACTCCGCGATCATGAACTTCGGCGTCCGCCAGGCACGCGGCGACCACCTGTTGCTGCTCAACGACGACACCGAGGTCATCAGCGCGGACTGGATCGAGGCACTGCTCGAGCACTCGCAACGGCCCGAGGTCGGCGTGGTCGGCGCGAAGCTGCTGTATCCCGACGACACGTTCCAGCACGGCGGAGTCATCATCGGGCTGGGCGGCGTCGCCGGGCACTCGCACTGGAAGCTGGCCGACCAGTACGTCGGCTACTGCGCACGCGCGCAGATCATCCAGAACGTCAGCGCCGTGACCTTCGCCTGCGCGATGATGCGGCGCGAAGTGTTCGACGAACTCGACGGCTTGAACGAGACCGACCTGACGATCGCCTACAACGACATCGACTTCTGCCTGCGCGCGCGCGAAGCCGGTTACCTCGTGGTCTACACGCCGTGCGCCGCGCTCTACCACCACGAGTCGAAAACCCGCGGCCTCGATGCAATGTCGGCGGAAAAGCAAGCTCGCTACGAAGCCGAGATCCGCTACATGCAACAGCGCCACGCCGACCTGCTCGGCAAGGGTGACCCGTACTACAACGTCAACCTGTCATTGGTGCGTGGCTTCGAGCTCGGCATCAACTACATGCACGAGTTGCCGCGCTGACCCGGCGGAATGCGGCATCGAAGATCAGCCCAGCGCTGCCGTCAGTTCCGCGCGCAAATCGTCCACCGCCTCCACGCCCACCGACAGCCGAACCAGCGCATCGCTGATGCCGAGGCGCTTGCGGTTCGCGGGCGGGACGGAAGCGTGGGTCATGATTGCGGGGTGCTCGATGAGGCTCTCGACGCCGCCTAGCGATTCGGCGAGCGCGAACAGCTCGCAGCGCTCGAGCATGCGTCGCGCCTTGCGCAGGCCGCCCTTGACCTCGATCGTGACGATGCCGCCGAAACCGT
>CAYWZC010000068.1:14307-15540 GCA_964462745.1 uncultured Rhodanobacteraceae bacterium | reverse complement strand
GGCGACACGATCTCGGTCGAGGCGGGCACCTTCGACGAGAACGTCGTGGTCAACAAATCGCTCATCCTGCAAGGGCCCTTCGCCGGGACGATTGGTGACGATCCTGCGCGTACGGGCACCGGAGAAGCTGTCCTCGATCCCGCGTCCGGCCAAACGCTCGAACTGGCGGCCGATCAGGTCGTGGTGGACGGATTCACGATCCACGGCAACGCCGGCGTGGCGATCGGCCCCGGCGGCGCCAGCCGCAACGACATGCAGTTCGTCAACAACCGCGTCGTCGACATCGCCAACGGCACCGCGATCCGCTTCGAGCCGGGCGAGGGCACGCCAGCCAGCGGCCTGGTGATCTCGGGCAACCTGTTCAGCAACATTCGTGGCACCGGGCTCAACGGTGTCGGCATCCAGCTTTACAAGGGAACCCGCACCGCCGTTGTCAGCAACAACGTGTTCGACGGCCTCGAGAACATCGCCATCCAGATCAACGGTGGCAATGGCAGCGTCGATGGCGTGACCGTCACCGGCAACGTCACCCGCGATACGGCGGCCCTGGGCGATGCGAACAATGCCATCGTCATCACGAATGCCGACAATGTCGCCGTATCGGGCAACACATTCGAGAACATCGCTTCGGGGCTGTTCCTTTCCGACAGTGACAACAACATCAGCGCCACCTGCAACACGATCGTCGCGAGCAACCGTGGCGTCAGCAGCTTCGATTTCTTCGGCGGCATCCCGAACACGGGCATCACCATCCTGCACAACGCGATCAGCGGCGCAGGCGCGGACCTGCGCAATGGCCTGGCGCAGGACCTGGTCATCGGCTCGAACTGGTACGACAACGCGGCGCCGTCGACGGAAGGCTCGGGCCTCCTGATCGCCGACCCGCTTGCGGCCACGCCGATCGGCAA
Organism: uncultured Rhodanobacteraceae bacterium; assembly: GCA_964462745.1. Lineage (GTDB taxonomy): Bacteria > Pseudomonadota > Gammaproteobacteria > Xanthomonadales > Rhodanobacteraceae > Dokdonella_A. The sequence continues at coordinate 14,632 of CAYWZC010000068.1, read as the reverse complement.
TCCACTGTGCGGCGACAACACGCCGGCGACGATCACCGCCGTTTCCGGAACGCCCCAGTCGGCCACGGTCAATGCGCCGTTCGCACAGCCGCTGGTCGCGCGGGTCACGGATGCGCTGGGTGGTGCGGTCGCGGGCGACCCGGTCACGTTCACCGCGCCGGGCGCGGGGGCGAGCGCGGTCCTGTCACCAGCGTCCGCCAACACCGACTTCAACGGCTACGCGAGCACCGGCGCGACCGCGAACTCGTTCGCCGGCACGTATGCGGTGTCCGCGGCCGACGGCACCGCGACCGCTGCGGCCTTCGCGCTGACCAATGACGCGGGC
>CAYWZC010000068.1:10473-14207 GCA_964462745.1 uncultured Rhodanobacteraceae bacterium | reverse complement strand
ACCGCGAGCCTGGTCGGCGCCACCAGCAGCACGGTCTATTCAACCGACATGCTCGCGACGGAGGTCGTCCCGGCCGATACCAGCATCGCGCTCAGCCTGAACGGCCCGCTCGCCGCGCCGGTCAACACGCCGACGCCGTACAGCGCACGCCTGACCAACACCGGCAGCCCGGCACCCGAAAACGTCGTCGTGCATTTCACGATCGGGCGCGACGGAGGCATTGACCCCGGTGACTTCGCGATCGCGTATTTCGACGGCAGCAGTTACCAGCCGATCGGTCTCGTCGCGTGCGGTAGCCAGATGTGCGGCACGTTCGGACCCGGTTCCGGGTTCCCGGTGCCGAACGGATACGACGCGACCACGTCGTTGCAGGTGACCTATGCGCGCTCCGGCACGTATTCAGTCAACGCGACCGTGGACGGCGTGAGCCTGCCCGCGACGACCTATGCGGCCGCATCGCTCGCAGTGAACGCGGGCGTCGCGGCGCAGGTCGACCTCGATGGCCCATCCGCTGGCGTCGAGATCGGCGAAGCGGCGATCTACACGGTGCGTCTCGACAACCCGTCCGGCGATGCGTTGTCGCAACCCGCCGCGTTCACGCTGGAAGTCACCGATGTCCCGGGTCCGATCGTCGCGGGCGACCTGTTCAGCCTCGAGTTCGACGATGGGCTTGGCGCCGGCTACCAGACCGTGACGGCGCAGGTTGCGCCCGGACCGAACGGTGGTCTCGAGTATGTGTTCGACAATGCGGGTGCCGGCTATGCGGTCGGCGCCATGAGCACCTTCGTCGGCCACGTGCGCGTGCATTTTGCGACTCCCGTGACGTATCAGTTGCGCCTCGCCGCCGACGGCCTCGGTAGTCCGGCGGAGTCGTATGGTTCCGACCAGGTCGACACCGCTGTCATCGTTCCGACCACGGATGTCGAGTTCACGGCCACCGGCCCGGTCAGTGGCGTGGAGGTCGGCAACGACACGATCTACGTCGGTCACCTGCGCAACCATGGCGCAACCTTGCCCGAGCCGGTGCACTCGCAGTTCTGCCTGACCCGCGACGGCAACCCGGTCGCTGCCTCCGATCTGGTCGGCGAAATCGCGTTCACCGGCAGTGGCGGCACGTTCACGGCGCCGCTGGCCCTCGACGCGGGTGGCTGTGCGCAGCTCGGCGACGAAACCCTCGTCACCGGCTGGGACCAGACCGCGACGTTCACGCTGAACTTCGCCGAACCCGGCGCCTACGTGATGATGGGCGAACTGGTCGGCGCGACCAGCGGCACGATCTACGCGGCGCTCAACCAATCGACCCTCGTGACCCAGCCGACCGGCGGGCGCACGCTGTCGCTCGATGGCCCGTTGTCGGGCGTCGGCGTCGGCGAGGATGTCGCGTACCTCGGCAGCTACCACAACGGCGGCAGCGCGATTCCCGGCGCCCAGGAGTTCATCCTGTGCGTGGAGCGCAATGGCGTGGCCGCGACGAACACCGATGTCGCGATCGCCTGGGATACCGACGGGACGGGCAGCTACGCGAACACGTTGACCCTGGACGGCGCCGGTTGCGCGCAGGTCGACGCCGATTTCGCGTCGACGGCGGGCTTCGATTTCGACGCCGAACTGCGCTACACCCATGCGCATGTCGGCACCTATGTATCGACCGCCACGGTGCGCAGCGTCGCAAACCCGGCCACGGTCTACGCGAGCGATACCGCGACCACGGTCGTCGGCCAGGGCCAGGCGATCGTCAGCCTGTCCAACCTCGCCCAGGCCTACGACGGCACGCCGCGCAGCGTCACGGTCAACACCTTGCCCGGCAGCCTCGTCGTGGAGGTGACCTACGACGGCAGCGCAACGCCGCCGACCGCAGCCGGCAGTTATGCCGTGGTCGCGTCGGTCAACGACGTCGACTGGACCGGCAGCGCGAGCGGCACCCTCGTGATCAGCGACAGCGCGGGGATCAGTCTCGCGCTTGCGGGTCCGGGCGTTGCCGGATCGGGCAGTTACGTCCCCGGCTTCGCCGCGACGATCAACAACACCGGCGGCGTCACCGCGCAGGCCGTGCATTACCGCGCGACCGTGGTGCGCATCGACGACGGCAACTTCGACCCGATCACCGCGAGTGATGTCGACGCCTGCGTCGGCATCGGTGACGGATTCGCGGGCGATTGCAGCGCTGGCTACTTCAGCCTGCAGGTCGGCAAGACCAGCGGCAACCACGACGGCCGCCCGGCGGTGTTCTTCCGCTACCCGAATCTGCCGGCCAACGACCTGCCGCTGCCGAACACCGGCGGCCCGCAGGCGATCCCGTTCGAGATCCGCTTCGCGCCGGGCCAGTATCGCCTGCTGACCGAGGTGGTCGGCGCGGACGACACGACGATCTATGCGACCAGCAGCACGATCGTCACCACGGTGCCCGATGCCGCGATCACGCTCGATGGCTCGTTCACGGGTTCCGCCGAGCAGTCCCTGCTCAGCACGACGACGCTGACCAACTTCGGCGGCCCGTTGCCGGAGAACGTGCTCGTGCGCCTGACCCTGACCGATTCGGGCAGCGCCCCGCTGGTCGCGTCCGATGCGGAATTCGCCTATCAGGACGGCGCGACTTACCAGACCCTGCCGTGGACCGAGCAGGGCGGTGCGCTCGTCACCCTGTTCGGGCCACCGGTTACCGGCTTCCCGGTCGGTGACGGCTACAACTCGAGCACCGCGGGCCGCGGCATCTTCCATCGCCTCGGCCAGTACGACCTGCTCGTCGAGGTGGTCGACGCGGCGACCTTGACGACCGTCTACGCGAGCGACACCCATGCGTTCACGATCGACCCGCTCGCGCTCGCGATCACGCTCAATGACCTGACCCAGACCTACGACGGCAACCCGCGCCCGGTCGCGGTCAGCAGCACGCCGAGCGTTCCGCCCGGCACGATCGACGTGGTCTACACCGGTTCGGGCGGGACCAGCTACGGCCCGAGCGCGAGCGCTCCGATCGACGCGGGCACCTACGCCGTGGCGGCCGACGCGACCGGCTTGTACTCCGGCCACGCGACCGGCAGCCTGGTCGTGAACCCGGCCAACGCCGTGGTCACCATCGATCCGCTCTCGCTCGACTGGACGTTTGATGGCAGCCCGCATGCGGCGGTCGTGACGACGTCGCCGCCCGGCTTGCCGGTCGCCGTTACCTACGACGGCAACCCGACGCCGCCGACCGCGGTCGGCAGCTACATCGTGGTCGCGTCGGTGACCGATCCGAACTGGCAGGGCAGCGCGATCGACGTGCTGACCATCGATCCGTCCAATGCGACGCTCGACATGGCCGGCGATCCGGTCGGTGCGGTGACCACCGCGTCCTCGGCGCCGCTGTACTCGATGTCGAGTTCGACCACCCATCTGACGGGCACGCCGCCGGCCGAAAACGTGATCGCGCATATCCTCATCGGACGCTCCGGTGGCGCAAGCCCCGCCGATCTCTCGATCGACTACCTCGCTGCGACCCAGGAAAGCGTCAGTTGCGTGGCGGCCGTGCCGTCCGGCTTCTGGTGCCCGCTGCCACTCGTCGACAACGGCGACGGCACGCTCGGCTCGACGTTCGGGCCGGGGTCGGGCTTCCCGCTGACCGACGGCGCGACTTCGTACTTCCGTACCGCGTACCACGCGGGCGGCGAGTACCTGGTCGACGTGGCGATCGACGGCGTGACGTCCGGCGCGACCTACGCGAGCGCTTCGCGCAGCGTGGAAGTCGCCGAACT
>CAYWZC010000068.1:0-10373 GCA_964462745.1 uncultured Rhodanobacteraceae bacterium | reverse complement strand
GCGGTCGGCTACAACGCGACGTCGCTGTTCCGCACGCTGTTCACGCTCGACGGAACCTATACGGTCACCTCGCGTGTGGTCGGCGTCAGCAGCGGCTCGGTGTTCGCCGAGTCCGCGCAGGTCATCGCGGTCGGTGCGAGCAGCGCGACGATCGCGATCGATCCGGCCTCGCTCGCCCAGACCTACAACGGCGGCGCGCATCCGGTCATCGTCACGACGACGCCGAGCGGGCTCGCGTACACCGTGACCTACGACGGCAGCCCGACGCCGCCGACCAACGCGGGCGATTACGCGGTCGTCGCGACGATCACCCAACCCGGCTACAGCGGTGTCGCGAATGCGACCCTGCAGGTCGCCAAGGCGATCGGCTCGGTGAGCTTCGGTCCGACCAATTTCACGTTCGACGGAGCCGCCCATGCGACCACGGCGGTCATCACCGAGGAACCGGGCAATGCGACGGCCTGCTTGCTGACCCCGAGCGGCGAATACCCGCGCACGAATGCGGGCAGCACCTCGATCGCGGCGGCCTGCGACGGCACCAACTACACGGCCAATGCGGGCACGACCTTGGTGGTCTCGCCGCTGTCGGTGACGATCAATCTCGCCGGTACCGGCAGCTTCGTCTACGACGGTGCGGCGCACGCGGCGGCCGCAACCGTGATCGGCGAGCTTCCGGGCTTCCCGGCCACGGTCGATGTCGCCTACACCCCGGGTGGCGCGAGCGCGCCGGTCGACGCAGGCACCTACGGCGTGACTGCGAGCGTCGCCGCGGGCGGCAACTACGCCGCCGCGCCGGTAACCGACGCAATCACGATCACCCAGGCGCCGGCGACCGTCACGATCAACCCGGCGGATCTCGACCAGGACTTCGGCTCGACCCACGCCGTCGGTGTCACGACCGCGCCCGCAGGGCTCAACGTCGACGTGACCTACGACGGCTCCGCGGCCGTGCCGACCCAACCGGGTTCGTATGCGGTGGTCGCGACGATCGACGAGCTGAACTACGCGGGCTCTGCGACGGCGATCCTCAACGTCGGTGACGCGGCGGATGTCAGCCTGACCCTCGACGGTCCGTCGATGGCCCTGATCGGCGCGAGCGCGCCGTACACCGACCACGTCGATTACAGCGGCACGATCGCGAACATCGGTTCGCCGACCGCGCAGAACGTGCACAGCGTGATCAGCGTGGTGCGCATCGACGACGGCAACACGACCGGTGGCGCCCCGATCGCGATCGATCCCGACGACGTGCTGGTCTGCGTGTACGATCCGAGCGGCTGGGCCGCGCAGGATCCGGGCAACCACCACGGCTGTCCGCAGGACTACGAGTCGCTGTTCCTGAGCCAGGGCACCGGCTCGGTCAACGGCCGCCCGGCGGCCACGTTCCGCTACCCGAACCTCGCCGCGAACGACCTGCCGCTGCCGACCATCGACCCGGCCATCGCGTTGCCGCCGTCGAAGTTCCAGTTCAAGCACGGCGAGTACCAGGTGCATCTCAGCCTCGTCGGCGACGACGGCACGGTGTACGCGACCGCGATGGACGGCACCACGGTGCCGGATGCCGCGATCAGCTACAGCGGCCCGACCAGCGGCCAGACCGAGGACGCGCTGCTCTCGACGAGCACGCTGACCAACATCGGCGGTCGCGTGGACGGCAACGTCATCGTGCGCATCACCCTGGCCGACGCGGCGAGCGCCGCGCTGACCCCGGCCGACGCGGACGTGTACTACCAGGACGGCGGCAACTTCCTCCCGTTGCCCTGGACGCAGGACGGCAACAACCTCGTGACCTTCTTCGGTCCGGGTTCGGGCTTCCCGCTCGAGGACGGCCATGATGCGACCAATTCCGCGCAGGGCATCTTCCACCGCGACGGCGTCTATGACCTGACCTACGAGGTCGTCGACATCGCGACGGGCCTGGTCGTGTACGCCGACCAGCAGACCCAGATCACGATTGCGCCGAACATGGTCAACTTCGACCTCAGCGACCTCAACCAGGTCTACGACGGCTCGCCGCGCGCGATCACGGTCAACCCGGCCGCGGTTCCGCATACGGTGGTTTACGAGCCGCAGGCGGGAACCTGTCCGGCCGGCCCGGTGGGTGCCAACACGACGCCGCCGACCGACGCGGGCAGCTACTGCGTGTACGTGGAGGCGACCGGCAGTTATGTCGGCAGCGCGAGCGGCGTGGTCGTGGTCGCCAAGGCGATGGCGCCGGTCACGATCGACGGCGCGGTCGCGGGCGTGGTCAGCCGCACGTTCGACGGAACGCCACAGGTCGTGACCGCTTCGACCCCGGTGGCCCTGACCGGCACGATCGACGTGACCTACAACGGGAACGCCACCGCGCCGAGTGCGGCCGGCAGCTACAGCCTCGCGGCGACGATCAACGATCCGAACTACGAAGGCGGCGAAACCGGCACCCTGGTCATCGCGACCGTCGGTGGCACCAGCATCGTGCTCGATGACGACGACGGCACACCGGATGGCACGATCCACCGCACGTTCAGCGGCGCCCCGGTCGCGCCAGTCACCGCTACCACCACACCGGCGGGTGTCTCCTACGCAGTGACCTACGTCGGCGACGGCGGCACGGTCTATCCGCTGACCGCAACCCCGCCGACCGCGGCCGGCCAGTACCACGTCGAGGCGACGACCACCGATCCGAACTACGACGTGGTCACCGCGAGCGGCACCCTCGTGGTCGACGTGCAGGCGGCGACGATCGTGTTCGACGCGGGAACGCTCAGCGCGACGTACGATGGCGCCACGCACGCGGTCACCGCGACCACGACGCCGGCCGGCCTTGCCTACAGCGTGACCTACGACGGCAGCGCAACGCCGCCGGTCGATGCGGGCAGCTATGCGGTCGTCGCGACGATCACCGACCCGGACTACAGCGGCACGGCCAGCGATACGCTGGTGATCGCGAAGGCGGTCGGCGTGGTCAGCTTCGGGCCGACGAACTACACGTTCGACGGAACGGCGCACGACACCACCGCGGTGATTTCGCAGGAGCCGGGCAACGCGACCGCCTGCACGCTGACCGCGAGCGCCGGCGACTATCCGCGCACCGATGCGGGCAGCACGTCGCTGGATGCGGTCTGCGACGGCGACAACTGGACGGCGAGCGCGAGCACCACGCTCGTGGTGTCGCCGAAGCCGGTCACGATCGCGCTCGCCGGCACCGGCACGTTCGTCTACGACGGCACGCCGCACGCGGCGACGGCGACGGTGAACGGCGAAGTCACTGGCTTCCCGGCCGCGACCGTCGTGACCTACGACGGTAGCTCGGCGGCTCCGGTGGATGTCGGAAACCATGCCGTCCTCGCCGTGCTCGATGCGGGTTCGACCAACTACAGCGCGAGTCCCGCGAACGGCACGATCGCGATCACTCCGGCCGCGGCCACGGTCAGCCTGTCCGACCTGGTCCAGACCTGGGACGGCGGACCGCATCCGGTCACGGTCACGACGACGCCAGCGGGCCTCGCCGTCGCGGTCACCTACGACGGCAGCGCAACGCCGCCGATGGACGTAGGCACCTACGCGGTCAGCGCGGTCGTCACCGATCCGAACCATGCCGGATCGGCAACCGGCACCCTGCAGGTCCTGCCGGGTGCCGCCGATGCGATCGCCGCGAACGGCGCAGTCACGTTCACCGGCATCGCCGGTGAGCCGCTCGCCGGTCCGTTGCCATCCGTGCGCGTCACCGACGCGGGCGGCAACCCGGTCGCGGGGGTCACCGTGACCTTTGCGGCCGGGGCGAACAGCGGCAGCCTCAGCGGCGCGGTGCAGAGCACCGATGGCGGCGGCTTCGCGACGCTCGGCGGCTGGACCCTCGATGCCGAACCCGGCGCGAACACGGTCACCGCGAGCGCGGCGGGCGTGGCTGGCACGGTCGTGTTCACCGCGACCGGCGAGATGCCGACCGGCGGCATCAGCGTCGACATCGACGACTCGCGCGAGTATGCCCAGGCGCTGCACGTGCTGACCTACACGATCACGGTCAGCAACAACTCGGGCTCGAACGAGTCGGCGATCGGCATCAGCGACATGTTGCCTCCGGAACTCGATGCTTCGACCGCGCAGTGGCAGTGCGTCCCGGTCAACGGGGCAACCTGTACACCCGTCGGCAGCGGCGACGTCATCGACACCGTCGACCTGCCGGCGCACAGCGGCGTCGTGTACATCCTGACCGCGCTGGTCAATGGCGGCATGGATGACACGGTCGTCAACGTGGTCGAGGTGGATACCGCGGACGGCACGATCACCGCGTCCGACACGACGATGATCGTGATCTTCCGCAACGGCTTCGAGTTCGGCGGCGACGGTGCCGAGGATCCGGATAACGCGGGTCCGGTCGTGGCGCTCGGCGAGTTGTCCGCTACGGGCATCGTCGCGCTCGACATCGATGCGAGCCGGGTGCCGCGTCGCGTCGTGACGCTGGCCGGAACCCCGGACGGCTCGTTGCGGCTCGACGCAATCCGTGTCGGTGACGTGGCCTGGCTGCGTCTGGTCGCACGCGACGCCGGCATCGAACGGACAAGCACATGGAGCGAGCTGATCGCGCCCGGCGCCACGCTCGGCCTCTACAACGACGCCTCGGGCAACCCGCATGTGCTTCTGATCGGCACCGAGGTCGACCTGGACATGGCCGTCGCCGGCAACGGGCGCTTCGTGCTCGAACGCCGCGGTTGAGCCTCGGTTCTCCCTTCGCCCGCCAGACCTTCGGGTTCGGCGGGCATTCTTTTCCATACGGTCCCCACTGCCGACCGCCCGGCGTGGAGCCGACCGAACGGGTAGAATGCGCCTCATGCCCTTGGACCGCGGCGAATCGACCGCATTTGAACGGCATCCTGCATCGAAACGCGCCGTGACCGGCGCCGGAACCCGACATGAGCCTGCTTCCCATCCTCGAATTTCCCGACCCGCGCCTGCGCACGAAAGCGCAGCCGGTGACCGACTTCGGGCCGGATCTCGCGCGGCTCGCCGATGACATGCTGGAGACGATGTACGCGGCGCCCGGCATCGGTCTCGCCGCGACCCAGGTCGACGTGCATCGCCAGATGCTGGTACTCGACGTTTCCGAAGAACACGACCAACCGATGGTGCTCGTGAATCCGCGCATCCTCGAGCGCGAAGGCAACCAGGTCTACCAGGAGGGCTGCCTGTCGGTACCCGGCATCTACGCCGATGTCGAACGTGCCGAGTGCATCCGCGTCGAGGCGCAGGACGTCGAGGGCGCGACCCGCATCATCGAAGCAGACGGCCTGCTCGCGGTCTGCATCCAGCACGAGATGGATCATCTGCTCGGCAAGCTGTTCGTCGATTATCTGTCGCCGCTCAAGCGCGAGATGGTGCGCCGCAAGCTCGAGAAGCAGCGCCGCCACGCCGAACCGGCGGCGGCGAGCGCCTGAGCCCGCCGCGCGCCGGGATGAACGAACGCCTGCGCGTCGTTTTTGCCGGCACGCCCGAGTTCGCGCTGCCCTGCCTCGAAGCCTGCCGCGCGGCGGCGGACGTCCTCGCGGTCTACACGCAGCCGGACCGACCCGCGGGGCGCGGGCGCCGGCTTGCGCCGAGCCCGGTCAAGCGGGCCGCGCTCGCGGCCGGATTGCCGGTCCGCCAACCCGAAACCCTGAAAGATTCATCGGCCGTCGATCGTCTCGCGGCCGATGCGCCGGACCTGCTCGTCGTCGTCGCCTACGGCCTGATCCTGCCGAAGACGGTCCTCGGCCTGCCGCGCTTCGGCTGCTGGAACGTGCACGCGTCCCTGCTGCCGCGCTGGCGCGGCGCGGCGCCGATCCAGCGCGCCCTGCTGGCCGGCGACGAGGAGACCGGCGTCGACCTCATGCAGATGCGCGCGGGTCTCGACACCGGCCCGATCCTGCTCGAACGCCGCACGCCGATCACCACGCACGATACCGCCGCTAGCCTGCACGATCGTCTCGCCGCCCTCGGTGCCGACGTGCTCGCCGAAGGCCTGGCCCGGCTCGCGAACGGCGAGGCCCTTGCCGCGGTCGAGCAGTCGGCCGATGACGCCACCTACGCGCACAAGCTCGACAAGGCCGAGGCGCGACTCGACTGGAACGAACCCGCGATGAGTCTCGCGCGCAAGGTCCGCGCGTTCTATCCATGGCCGGTCGCGGAAGCGGAAATCGATGGTGACCGCGTGCGCATCTTCGCCGCCGAGGCGATCGCGGAATCCACCGACGCGGCGCCCGGGAGCCGGCTCGCGCGCGCCGACACCCTCGATGTCGCGACCGGCGCCGGCGTCTTGCGCATCCACGAACTGCAACGTGCGGGTGGTCGCCGCATCGCGGCGCGCGACTGGCTCAACGCGCGCCGCGATCGCGGCGCGGTGCGGTGAGCGGCGCGAACCCACATCGCGACCCGGCGCCCGCCGGCGCCCGCCTGCGCGCGCATGCCGCACGGGCCCTCGCGCGGATCGTGTTCGACGGCGTTTCCCTGCGTACGGTTGCGACCGAAGCGGCATCCCTCGTCACCGATCCGCGCGATCGCGCCTTGCTCAGCGGCACGCTGTTCGCTGCCACGCGCTGGTGGTTGCGTTTCGATGCCGCGCTCGCGCGAATGGTCGCAAGACCGTGGTCCGGCAAGCTGCGCGAAGTCCGCGCGCTGCTGGTCGTCGGCCTCGCCCAGATCGAAACGCTCGGCCTGCCGGACTATGCGGTGGTGGGAGCGTGCGTCGATGCGACGCGCACGCTCGGACATCCGCGCCACGCCGGTCTCGTCAACGCGGTGCTGCGCCGCTGGTTGCGCGAACGCGCGGCGCTCGGCGCGGAGCTCGATCGCGATCCGGTCACGCGCCATGCGCATCCGCGCTGGCTCATCGACGCGATCGCACGCGACTGGCCCGCGCAGGCCGATGCGATCCTCGCCGCGAACAACGAACCGGCGCCGCTGACCCTGCGCGTCAACCGGCGCCGCGGCGATCGCGATGCCCTGCGCGCGCGCTTCGCCGAAGCCGGCATCGAAGCCGAGCCGCATGCGCGGCTTCCGCATGCGTTGATCCTGCCGCACGGCGGAGAGGTCAGCCGCCTGCCCGGATACGTCGAGGGCTGGTTCTCCGTCCAGGATGGTGCGGCACAACGGGTCGCCGATCTCCTTGCCCCTGCGGACGGACAGCGCGTGCTCGACGCGTGCGCGGCACCGGGCGGCAAGACCGCGCACCTCCTCGAATGCGCCGACATCGACCTGCTCGCGATCGACCGCGATCCGGCGCGCCTGCCGCGCCTGCGCGAGAATCTCGAACGCCTCGGCCTCGATGCGCAAATCCGCGTCGCGGACGCGGCGCGGCCGGACGAATGGTGGGATGGCCGCACGTTTGACCGTATCCTGCTCGATGCGCCGTGCTCGGCAAGCGGTATCCTGCGGCGTCAGCCGGACGTGCGCCTGCATCGGCGCGCGTCGGACATCGCGGCGCTGGCTGCCGTGCAGGAGGAATTGCTGCATGCATCGTGGCCGTTGCTCGCACCCGGCGGTCGCCTCGTGTATGCGACGTGTTCGGTATTGCGCGCGGAGAACGAGGCCTCCGTCGCGGGTTTGCTCGCCGCGCGGCAGGATGCGCGGGCGCTCGATGTGCCGGACACGTTCGGCCACGTCGCGGGGGCGGGTCGGCAGCGTTTGCCGGGCGAGGACGGCATGGACGGATTTTTCTATGCGCTGCTGGAAAAGACCGGTTGAACTTGCGATCGTGTTCGTCGTGCTCGGATTCGCGACCGGCTGCGGCGCGCTGCGCGAACAGGCGCCCGGACATCTCGCGGTGCGCGATGCGCGGATCGCGGCGATGGTCGACGGCAACGTGCTGGTGCTCGGCCTCGACTGCCGCCTGAGCGGACCGATGCGCGATGCGCTCGATCACGGCATACCGATCACCTTGCGCGTGACGATCCGCGGCGAAGGACCGGCGGAGGCACGCGACATCGATGCCCACGGCGTTCGGTTCGTCGAATTGCGTTACTTCCCGTTGTCGCGGCGATACCAGTTGCGCGAACTCGAAGGCGGCGGAATCCGCAGCTTCACTGCACCGGCCGCACTCATCGACGCGCTCGCGGGACTGCGCCTGGACCTGCCCGACGATTTCGGCGCGCTGCCCCGGGGCAGCACCTACCGCGTCGACGTGGCGGTCGATCGCAGCGCGTTGCCCGGTGCCCTGCGCCTGCCAGCCGCGATCGAACCGGCGTGGTGGCTGTCCGCGCCGACTTACCGGTGGAACGGATGAGTCGCCCCCGCCGCTGGTCGGCCCTGCTGTGGCGCCGCGTCCTGCCGGCGCTCGCGGTATTGGCGCTGCTCGGCGTCTCCCTGCAACTGGCCGACGACGCAGCCGGCGGTGGTCATCGCCTGCTGCCGTATTCGCCGTGGATCCTCGGCGCCGCTGCATTCGCGCTGTTCGGCATCGCGGTCGCGATCGTGCTGCGCCTCGTACGCCTGCGCCGCGACCTCGCACGCGCCGCACCCGGCGCACAACTCTCGCGCAGGCTGCTGGTGATGCTGGTCCTGCTCGCGGTTCCGCCGGTCGTGGTCGTGTACGGATTTTCGCTGCGCTTCCTCAATGCGACCGTCGATACCTGGTTCAACGTCGAACTCGAGAGTGCGCTCGACGATGCGCTCGAAGTCGGCCGCATCATGATCGAACAGCGGCTCGCGAATGCCGGTATCGAGATGGACGACCTCGCGCAACGCATCGAATCGCTCGATGAAGCGGGTGCCCAGGCCGAGCTCGACTCGAGCATCGACGCGATGGGTGCGATCCAGCTCAGCGTGTTCGGCGCCGATCATCGGGTGCTCGCGAGCGCGAGTTCCGACCCGCGCTACCTGCAACCCCCGCTGCCGGACGCACAGACCCTGATGCGCGTGCAGGGCAGCGGTCGCTACGCGGCGGCCGAACCGCTCGGTGACGAACTTGCGTTGCGCGTGGTGCTGCCGCTCGCGCGCGACGCACGGCGTGGCGCGCGACTGTTGCAGGGCCTGTTTCCGTTGCCGCCGCGCCTGCAACCGCTGACCCGCAACATCGAGGATGCGAGCTTCGACTTCCAGCAACTCAAGTTCCTGCGCGGTTCGCTCAAGCTGACCTTCGCGCTGATCCTGTCGTTCGTGCTGCTGCTGTCGGTACTGATCGCGGTGCTCGCCGCGTTCGGCGTCGCGCGACGCCTGGTCGCGCCGGTCGGGCGCCTCGTCGCGGCCACGCGCGCGGTCGGTGCGGGCCGTTACGACACGCCGCTGCCGGTCGCGAGCAACGACGAACTCGGCTTCCTCGTGTCCTCGTTCGGCCAGATGACGCGCGAACTCGAGCTTGCGAGCGCGCGTGCGCAGCGCGGCGCCGAGGAGGTCGAGCAGCAGCGTGCCTGGCTCGGCGCGGTGCTGGAGCGACTGTCGGCCGGCGTGCTCGGCTTCGACCAGAATGATCGCCTGCGCGTGGCCAATCGCGCCGGCGAGAACATCCTCGGCGTCGCGCTTTCGCAGCATCTCGGTACGACGCCGGCGGAACTGCAGCGTCGCCATCCCGAACTCGCGCCGTTCACCGGGCCGCTCGCGCGCCACCTGCGCGAGGGGCCGCGCGAGTGGCGTGAGGAAATCGTCATCGAAACCGGCGAGGGCCGGCGCATGCTCATGCTGCGCGGCGCGGCGCTGCCGGGCGAAGCCGGATCGGTCGCGGTATTCGACGACCTGACCGTGCTCAATCGCGCGCAGCGCGATGCGGCGTGGGGCGAAGTCGCGCGGCGCCTCGCACACGAGGTACGCAATCCGCTGACGCCGATCCAGCTCGCGGCCGAACGCCTGCGCCGGCGGTTCCTCGGTCGGTTGCCGGCCGAGGACAGCGAGCTGCTCGATCGCGCGACGCACACGATCGTGTCCCAGGTCGAGGCGTTGAAGACCATGGTCAATGCGTTCGGCGACTATGCGCGACCGCCGCAACTGACCGCGCGGCCGATCGCGCTCAACGTGTTGCTCGCCGAGGTGCTGGACTTGTACGAGAACGACCAGCGCATCAGCCTGACCCGGAAGCTCGCGCCCGGCGAGCCACTGGTACGCGCCGACGCGGGACGCCTGCGCCAGACCGTGCACAACCTGTTCAAGAACGCCCTCGAGGCGGTCGGTGCGAGCCGCAAGCCGCAGATCGACATCGAGACGCGGGTCATCCAGGACGCCGATGGCGACTGGATCGAACTCGTGGTCGGCGACAACGGCCCCGGCCTGCCCGCCGACTTCGGCGATCGCTGGTTCGAACCCTACACGACCAGCAAGAGCCACGGCACCGGACTCGGCCTCGCCGTGGTCAAGAAGATCGCGGAGGAACATGGTGGCAGCGTGCGCGCCGCGAATCGCGCCGAAGGCGGCGCGGAATTCGTGCTGCG
>CAYWZC010000067.1:0-15641 GCA_964462745.1 uncultured Rhodanobacteraceae bacterium | reverse complement strand
TTCGCGAACGGCGTCGCGAGCGCGTCGGCGTAGCCGTGCCAGTGGCCGGTCGGGAAGCGCACCGGCGTTCCGCCGAGTCCGCGCATCATTTCATCGAACTGCCTGCCCGGCTCCAGGCGTTCGAGGCCGAGGAACTGCGCGAGTTCGCGTCCCGCGGCGCCGGTCGGGTCGTCGAGCACGGCGTCGGCATCGACGACGAGTCGACCTGGCTCGGCAGCGTCGGCATCCGCATGCAGGTGCCGGTTCGCGCGCGCGAGCCAGTCGGCCGCGGCATCGACATCGATGCAGGAATACTCCGCCGTCCAGCCGAACGCGAGCCAGTTGAGCAGCGCATCGCGCGGATCACGCCCGACGATCACGAGTTTCGCACCAGGCAGTACCTGGCGCACGAACGGCAGGAAACGCGCGTCCCAGTGCGGCAGCCAGTCGACGATCGTGCGGTCCTCGGGCACGTTGAGTGCGCGCAGCGGCGCGTAGTAGCGGTCGCGCAGGGTCGCGATCGCATCCTCGTCGAGTTCGTCCGCGTAGCGCACGAAATCCGGATCGCGGAAGTCGTCCGCGCGCTGCGAGCCGAAGATGCGGTCGCGCAATACTGCCAGTCGCGGCTGGTCCGCGAGCAGGGCGGCGACGCGCTCGACGCCGCTGCCGGGCGTGCCGAGCAGCAGCACCGGTGCGTGGTCGAGCGGTTCCCCGGCGGCGCCGGCCGGCGGAATCCCGAACGATTCCGGAAGGTCCGGCCATGCGGACGGCATGCCTTCCTGCGAAGCGGCGAACGAGGCGGCTGCTTCGCTCGCATCGCCGGCCCGGTCGCGCAGATGGCCGATGTAGCTCGAACGCAGACGCGCCTGGCCGACGCTGAGTTGTTTCGTGCCGAGTTCGTCGAGCAGGGCTTGCGCGTGCGTCGGCTTGCCCTCGCGCAGCGCGGCGCGGATCCGCACCAGGGTCATTTCCGGATCGTCGACATGCTCGCTCGCCTGTTCGGCATGGTCGCGTGCGGCGTCCAGTTGGCCGAGGTGCTCGTGCAGCCACGCGAGGCGCTGCATCGCGAGCACGTTGGACGGGTCGCGATCGAGGATCAGCTGCCACGCCTCGACCGCGTCCGCGCGGCGACCGATCATGCGCAACACTTCCGCTCGCGAAGCGGCGACCGCGAAATCGTCCGGTGCGGCGCCGAGATAGGCATCGTAAACCGCGATCGCGTCGTTGCTGCGCTGCTGCTGGAGCAGGCACCGGGCGAGTGCTTCCACCACGCGCGGCTGGAGCGGGTTGCGCTCGAGTGCCGCGTCGTAGCGCTGCATCGCCTCGTCGAGGCGGCCCTGTGCGCGCGCCGCATCCGCGAGCCCGAGTTCGCCGATCGCGGCGGTGTTCTCGGTGCCCATGAGCGCGGCGAAATGCGGTTCGGCCTCCGCCGCGCGGCCTTCGTCCATGAGCAGGTCGGCGAGCATGCCGCGCGCGTGATGGTCGGCGGGATCGAGACGCAAGGCGTTGTTGAGCGCCTGTTCGGCGAATGCGGAGGTGCCGCGCTGCAGGAACACGCGCGCAAGCATGACCTGGATCGGCGCGTTGTCGGGACTGAGTTCGGCCGCCCGGGAGAGATGGCCGAGCGCGGTGTCGGGATCGCGGTCCGCGAGTGCGAGTGCGCCGAGCCCGGCCAGCGCCTGCGGATCCTCCTCGGCGCGCAAGGCGGTACGGAAATGCAGCTCCGCGCGCTCCCGGTCGCCGGCCTGCGCCGCGAAATGACCGAGCGCGGTATGCGCCTTGGAAAGGTTCGGATCGAGGGTCAGTGCCTGTTCGTAGAGCTTGCGCGCCGCGTCCGGCTCGCCCGCGCGAAAGCGCAGGGTGGCGAGGGTCAGCACGATGTCTGCGCGCTCGGGCGCCTGGTCGTGCGCGCGCTGCGCGAGTTCCTGCGCCTCGTCGAGATGGCCGCGCTCGGCGCACAGGACGCCGAGCAGGTGCAGCGCGACCGCATCGTCGGGATGGTCGGCGAGATGGGCGCGGTATCCGTCCTCGGCTTCGCCGAGACGGCCCTGGCGGTGCAGTTCGATCGAATCGTTGAGCATGAGGTTCCGCAATCGGGAGCAGGGAACCCGCGATTATGCCGCAGGTAGCGGAGATGCACCGCCGCGGGGCCGGAAAGGACTCGCCCGGCAGCCTGCTAGACTGCGCCGCTTCTCCCACCCGCAACCGCGTCCGCGATGAGCACGAACCAGGACCTGGCGACCCTGATCCGCGCCGGAACCCCATTGCTGCTGGTCGAGGCGCGCGACGAGCAGCGCGTGATCGAGGGGTTCCGCCATGCGATCGCGCAGGCCCTGCGGCCGCTGTATTCCTGGAGCATCACCGACGGTCTCGTGCGTCTCGACATCGACGACGACGAGGAGCCGCCACCGCCCGATTCGACGATGATGCTGCGTGCGATCCAGCAGGCGCGCCAGCCAGGCGTGTACCTGCTGCTCGACTTCCAGCCCTACCTGCGCTACCCGATGGCGGTGCGCCTGCTGCGCGAGATCGTGCAGCGGCGCGGTTCGCTCGAGCACACGATCGTGCTGGTCGGGCTTGGTTACGAACTGCCCGCGGAACTGGCCGCGGCGGCGACGCGGTTCGCGTTTCCGCTGCCCGACGCCGCAGCGCTCGCGGCGTTGGTGCGCGAGGAGGCGTTTCGCTATTCGCGCGACCACGGCGGGCGCCGGGTCGAGGTCGATGCCGAAGCCGCGCGCGCGGTCGTGCGCAACTTGCAGGGCCTGACCTTGCAGGATGCGCGGCGCATCGTGCGCAAGCTCATCCACGACGATGGGGCGATCGCCGCGAGCGACCTGCCTGCGCTGGCGCGCGCGAAGTTCGCGCTGCTCGATCGACACGGCCTGCTGCATTTCGAGTACGAGACCGCGAAGTTCGCCGACGTCGCCGGCCTCGCGCGGCTCAAGAAATGGATCGCGCAACGTCGCGCCGCGTTCATCGGCGAGAAAATGCCGGTCAAGCTCGATCCGCCGAAGGGCGTGCTCCTGCTCGGCGTGCAGGGTTGCGGCAAGAGCCTCGCCGCGAAGGCAATCGCCGGCGGGTTCGGCGTGCCCTTGCTGCGCCTGGACATGGGCGCCCTGTACAACAAGTTCCAGGGCGAGACCGAGCGCAACTTGCGTGAATCATTGGCCAGCGCCGAGTTGCTCGCGCCGTGCGTCCTGTGGATCGACGAGATCGAGAAGGCGCTCGCCACCGACACCGCGGACGAGGGCGTGTCGCAGCGCGTGCTCGGTTACCTGCTGACGTGGATGGCCGAGCGCAAGGCGCCGGTGTTCCTCGTCGCGACCGCGAACCAGGTGCACAAGCTGCCTGCCGAACTGTTGCGCAAGGGACGTTTCGACGAGGTGTTCTTCGTCGATCTGCCGGATGCGGCGACGCGTACGGAAGTCTTCCGCATCCACCTCGCGCACCGCGATCTCGATCCGGACGGATACGATCTCGCCGCGCTCGCGGAGACCTGCGACGGGTTCTCCGGCGCCGAGATCGAACAGGTCGTCGTCGCGGCGCTGTATGCGGCGGCGGCCGAGAAGACACGCCCCGCGCAGAGCCACCTGATCGCGGAAGTCCATGCGACGCGACCGCTCGCGGTGCTCATGGCCGAGAAGGTCGCCGCGTTGCGCGCGTGGGCGCGGGAACGTACCGTGCCGGCGGATTGAGTGCCCCCGGGACAAGCTCGCAGAAGCCGGTACAAAACGCAGGGGCATCACGGCTGAAGCCGGTTCCTGCGAAGAATATCTGGTACGAATGCAGGAGCCAGCTTTAGCTGCGATGCTCCTCCGCAATGTTGCGCGAAGCGCAGGGGCATCACGGCGGAAGCCGGTTCCTACAGGTGTCGGCGCAGGCGCGCAAGGAGATAGTCCTCGGTCCAGGGACGCAACGAGGCGTCGTGCAGGAAGCCGCAATGGCCGCCGTGGGCGGCGATCTCGAGTTCGACGCCGGGCGGCAGTTCGAGCATGCGAAAATCAGCGACCGGAATGACCGGATCGTCGGCCGCGGTCAGGATCGTCGCGGGAACGCGCAGGCCGGCAAGACGCGATCCGGCGATCGAATAGCCGTCGAGGTAGTTTTCGAGCGATCCGAAATCCGTGTGGCGCAGGACCAGCGAACGGGTCAGTTCGCGCAGGTTGCCACGGAGCTCGGTCGGCGTGAACAACACGGTGTCCGGGAACGCCGCCTGCTTGCGGCGCAGCGAGCCGCGCCACTTGTGCAGGAAATAGCGCTCGTAGAACCACGGCGCATTCTCGAGTGCGAACAGGCCGGCGCCCGGACTGACGACCGGGCACACGGCCAGCGCGTAGCGCAACGGGATGCCGGAATCGGGCGCGCGCAACGCGACGCGCAGCGCAAAGTTGCCGCCGAGCGAGAAGCCCGCGACCGCGAGCGGGCGGGTCGGGAAGCGCGCCGCGACCGCGCGCATCGCACCGACCACTTCGTCGATGCGACAGGAATGGAACAGGCCCGGGTTCAAGGCATGCGTGTCGCCGTGGTCGCGGAAGTTGAGGCGGAACACCTCGTAGCCTTCGGCGAGCAGGCGCGTCGCGGTGTTCACGATGTAGCCCGATTCCGCGCTGCCCTCCCAGCCATGCAGCAGCACCACGAGCCCCGCCGCGGCGCGCGCCGCGGGCGCGCTGTGGAAGCCTTGCAGGCGCACGCCATCGCCGCAGTCGAGCACGCATTCGGTCGTGGATGCTTGCAGCTCGGCGGCGCGGTGCCGGAACAGCAGGCGCCGCGGGCCGCTGGAGGACAACACCGACTGCACGTGCGGATTGCGCAGCCAGCGCGGCGGTTGGAAATCGGCCGCGTTCATGCGGGCGGTGCGATGCGTGTCGCGCGCATCAGTCGCCGTAGCCGAGGGTGGCGACGATGCGCGTGCGGCTCGCCTCGGCCATGCGTCGGCGCGCATCCGGCGCGGCCGCGACGGGTTCGAGGAAATGCACTTCGGCATCCATCGGCGGACCGCCGAGCACGCGCAGGAAGTTGGCGCCGAACGACTCGCGGTGCGCAAACGGAACACGCGGGTCCTGGCGGCCGTCGCGACCGTAGCGCAACGCGACCGGCTGCACTGGCACGTCCGCATCCAGCGCAACCTGGAAGATGCGCGCATGGAACGTGCCGACCCGGTCGCCGTGGCCGCTGCCGCCTTCCGGGAACACGCCGACCGCGGCGCCCGCGCGCAGGCAGTCGACGACCCGGCGCATCACCGAGGCCAGCGAATCGGTGCTGCCGCGGCGATGGAAGATCGTGCCCGCGTTCGACGCGAGCCAGCCGACCAGCGGCCAGCGCTCGATCTCGCTCTTGGCGACGAAATGGATCGCGCGCTGGCTGTGGATGAGTTCGATGTCGAGCCAGGAGATGTGGTTCGCGACGTACAGCACGGCACCCGGGAGCGGCGTGCCGAAGCGGCGGATGCGCATGCCGAAGATGCGCAGGATGCGACCGGACCACCAGCGCGTCGCGCGTTCGTCGAGGCGCTCGCCACCGATGCGCAGGCGCCGGCCGAGCGGATTGAACACCGCGATCGCGAGGAACGGTGCGATCAGCGCGTGCAGCAACAGCAGCGGCACGCGCCACGCGTAACGCAACGGCCGCCACGGATCACGGCGCGACGCCGGCGGGGACTCGGGGGAATTCATGGGCGCGCACTGTAGCAGGACGCGATCGCCACGCGCCGCGCTTCACTCCTCGGCAAGGCGTGCGTCGGCCTCGGCGAGGTCGTCGAGATGCCGTTCCCACCAGGTCGCATCCCCGACATACGGGAACGCGCGCGGAAATGCGGGATCGGTCCAGCGCTCGGCGACCCAGCCGGCCCAGTGCACCTGGCGCAGGATGCGCAGCGGTTCGATGAGGGCGCGTTCGCGATGGTCGAAGTCGCGGAACTCCGTGTAGCCTTCGAGCAACGCGTCGAGCGCCGCGGGCGAGGGCGCGAGCATCCACAGGTCCTGTACCGCCGGACCCATGCGCGCATCGTCGAGATCGACGAAGTGCGGGCCCGTATCGGTCCACAGCACGTTGCCGGGATGGCAGTCGCCGTGCAGCCGGATCGTCGCGACCGGCAGCGCCGCGAAACGCATGTCGAGGCGCCCGGCGAGCGCTGCAATGCGGGAGCGGTAGCGCTCGTGGTACGCCGCGGGCAACAGGTTCGACGCGAGCACCGCGCGTGCCGGCGCGCGCACGAATCCCTCGACGTCGATCGCGGGGCGCGCGCGGAATCGCTCGCGCGAGCCGATGCCGTGCAGGCGCGCGAGCAGGCGTCCCATCCAGGCCAGGTGATCGGCCGATTCGAGTTCCGGCGCGCGCCCGCCGCGGCGCGGATACAGCGCGTAGCGAAAGCCCGCATGCGCGAGCAGGCTGCGTCCGCCGACCACCAGTGGCGCGACCACCGGCAATTCGGCGTCGGCGAGTTCGCGCGCGAACGCGTGTTCCTCGGCGATCGCCGCGTCCGACCAGCGTCCCGGCCGGTAGAACTTCGCGACCAGCGGCGGGCCGGCGTCGATGCCGACCTGGTAGACGCGGTTCTCGTAGCTCGCGAGCGCGAGCAGGCGCCCGTCCGGCTCGAAGCCGGCCGCCGCGACCGCGTCGAGGATCACGTCCGGGCCGAGGCCCGCATAGGAATCGGCAGCGCCGGACAAGGTGTCAGCCCGCGGCCGGCGCGGCGCGCGGCACCACGGCGAGGGTCAGCCGTGAAATGCACACGAGCCGATCGCGCGCATCGACGATGCGGATCTCCCAGACCTGGGTGCTGCGCCCGACGTGCACCGCACGCGCGGTGCCGGTGACCTCGCCGTCGGTCACGCTGCGCACGTGGTTCGCGTTGATGTCGAGGCCGACCGCGATTTCGCGTGCCGGATCGAGGCACAGGTTGCCGGCGAGGCTGCCGAGCGATTCGGCGAGCGCGACCGACGCGCCGCCATGCAGCAGCCCGAATGGCTGGCGCGTGCGCCGATCGACCGGCATCGTGCCGCGCAGCCAGTCCTCGCCGATCGCGGTCACGCGCATGCCGAGATGCTCGCACAGCGTGTCGCGGTTCCATGCGTTCATGCGCTCGAGATCGGTGTCCTGCTTCCAGATTCCCACGTGAGTTCCTGAACGGGAGGGTCGCCCATCCTAGGGAATTTGAAATGCCGGAGTCGAGCCCGGGCAGGTCCCGGGCTCGGCGATCCGACGGCGCGGGGGTGTGCGAACGACGAAGCCGACCGGAAGCATGCTGCCGGAGGCGACGAGCGCGAATCGCGTGCCCCGGAACCGGTCGTGATCCGGGGCGTCACCGACTGCCGGGCCGGGCCGCGCGAATCCTCGCTGCCCTGGCGGGGTCCTCCGCCTACGGGGCCTCGAAGCCGTCGCGGAAAATGACGTCGTCGTAGTCGTACGCGTAGAGGAATACGCGGCCGCGGTTCTCCTGCGGGTAGCCGGGCGCGCCGATCGCCATCCAGGTGTCGTCGCCGGATATCGCCGAACCGAACCCTGAGGTCGCGGGTACCGGCGCCGCCGGGTAGAACGGTTCCTCCTCGTTCAGGACCCACTCGCCGTCGTCCAGGACGAAGTGGCGCGCCTGTCCGAGGAGGCTGCCGAACGGATACCAGGGTGCACCGGCGATGACGCGGTCGGTCGTCAGGACCTGGACGGCATGGCCGAGGCGGTTCTGCGCAACGAGGGATGCGATCGGCAGGGGCGCCGCGGGGAACTCGTCCACGTTCGCCACCCAGGTGCAAACCCCTTGCACGGTGCAGGCTCGCGTCGTGATCGACAGACTGCCCGAGGCAACCGGCAAGGGGGGATTGAGTCCCGGATTGAGCACATGCCGCTCGGGTGCGCCGACCGCCAGCCGGCCGCCGCGCATGTGCACGCTGTAGCCGAAACGCGAACCGGCGTCGGGTCCGACGATCATGTGCTCCTGCGACCAGTCGCTGACCGTGTCGCCATTGGCGTAAATGCGCACCGAACCATTGCCGCTGGTCGTTCCGGGGATGCCGACCACCAGCAACAGGGTCTTGCCGGGATTCGGGCCGGCGCGGTTCAGGCTCACGCTGCGAGCGTAATCCGTCGCCACCGTGCCCGGACCATTGATCGAGGTCGCGAAGTCCCAGGTGAAGAAGTTGCGATAGATGTCCACGGCACCGACCAGGCCGCTGTCGCCACCGGGGAAATCGCGCCGATTCGGACAGCCCACCGCGGCCATCTGCAACGGGCTGTCGGCTTCCGGATCCGCGTCGATCAGGGCCACGCTGCTTCCGCAATCGGCGCCTTCCTGCATCGAAGTGTCCACGAAGGAGACCGGGTCGTCGAACTCCGCATCCGGGTTGCTGCGCGTGTAGAACACCGCGCGACCACGATCGGAATGGAACGGGCAACCTACCAGCAGGGAATATTCGTTGACGGCAACCGCATGACCGCATTGCCCCGCGCCGCCGGCACCGTAGAGCAGGCGTTGGGAGAGCTGCCAGGTTCCGCTCGGCTGGCGCCGGTACACGAACACCACGCCGCGTTCGCGGATCACCGGCGGATCGCCGGCGGCGACCAGGGCGCCGGGTGCGCCGACGACCAGCGTGTCGCCGTGCAGCGCGACCGCGAAGCCGAAACGCGGATCATCCTGTTCCGGCAGGCCGGAGAAGTCGCCCTCCAGTTGTTGAACCAGGGTATGCACCGGCCCGGGCGGACCGGGTGGCGGCAGGATGCCACCGAGAACGACGGCCGGCAGCCCGGCGAACAGCGTGAGACCGAGGAAACAGCTCGGGAACTTCGACATGAAAACCTCCTTGTGGTGGGTTCGTTGGGGTGTTCATGGTCAATACGCAAAGCAAAGGCGAAAACGAAATGAGTGGTCGACGGGCGAGTTCCGGTCGCGATTTCCATGCCGTCGGCAAGGACGCGCCCGCGTGCGCAACGCGTCCGTCGTGGTGTGTGTCCGCACCGATTCCGGCGATGCAACGGCAATGCGCCGCGATGGCGTCGCGCGCGAACGCGCGGCCGGCGCATGTCCGCATGCGATTCCGCGAATGCGGCGTGGTCGGTTGCAATTGGCAACCGGTCGCGCGAGCCTTCACCCGGGGCAGGGGAGTCCTTCGCGGTCGGATACGCACACGTGCGGCAGGCGGTCGATCCAGGTGTGACCCAACTCCTCGCGGCGTGCGCCGATGACGACGCCGATCTGCTCGCGCGGGTATTTCCGCTGGTCTACGAGGAGCTCAAGCAGATCGCGCATCGCGCGCTGCTGCGTGCCAGCGGCAACGCCACGCTGTCGACTACGGCCCTGGTCAACGAGACGTACCTCAAGCTCGTCGGCCATGCGAATCTCACCATCAGCGACCGCGCTCACTTGTTCGCGCTGTGCGCACGCGCGATGCGCCAGATCGTGGTCGACCATGCGCGCCGCCGGCAGGCCGACAAGCGTGGCGGGCAGAAGGTGACGATGTCGCTGAGCGGCATCGAAATGGAAAGCACCGATCGACCCGAGACGATCGTCGCGCTCGACGAGGCGCTGACGGCGCTGACCGAGCGCGATCCGCGGCTCGTGCGCCTGATCGAGTATCGCGTGTTCGCCGGGCTCGACACGCGGCAGATCGCGGAGTTGCTGAGCCTGACGCCGCGCACCATCCAGCTCGATTGGTTGCGCGCGAGGGCGTGGGTGGGGCAGGCGCTCGCCGTCGATGCGGAACCCGGTGGCGAGGCATGAGCCGGTTGCCGGACGCCGAGCACTGGCAGCGACTCGATTCCGCGTTGCGCCGCGCGCTGGAACTGGACGGGGAAGAACGGGAAGCGTGGATCGATGCGCAATGTATCGAGCATCCCGATTGCGCCGCGGACCTGCGCCGGTTGCTCGGCTATTCCGGGGAGCCGGGTGAACTGGATCGGATCGGCGGCTCCGGGTGGTTCGTCGATGCGCTCGATGCGGGAGCGGGTGAAGGCGTCGAAGTCGGTGACTGGTCGATCGTCAAACGCATCGGCGTCGGCGGCATGGCCGAGGTTTTCCTCGCCGAACGCCACCATGCCGGCGTTTGCCAGCGTGCGGCGCTCAAGCGGATGGCGGGCGGCCCCGGATCGGAAGACCTGGTCGAGCGTTTCCTGCTCGAACGCTGCATCCTCGCGCGCCTGTCGGATGCGCGCATCGCGCGCTACCTGGACGGCGGAATCGACGCCGCCGGCCGACCGTGGCTGGCCATGGAACATGTCGAGGGCACGCCGATCGATCGGTATTGCGACGAGCATCGGCTCGGTCGCCGCGATCGGCTGCGGCTGTTCGTCGAGGTTTGCGGCGCGGTCGCCCATGCCCATCGCCATCTGGTCGTGCATCGGGACATCAAGCCTTCCAACGTCCTGGTGACCGCCGACGGCCAGGTGAAACTGCTCGATTTCGGCATCGCGAAGACGCTCGATGTCGAGCAGGGCGAGGCGACCCGCGCGGGATCGCGGGCGCTCACGCCACGCTATGCGAGCCCGGAACAATGGAGCGGTGCGCCGACCAGCACGCTGACCGACGTCTATCTGCTCGGCCTGCTGCTGTTCGAGCTGCTGGCTGGAGAGCGGCCGTTCCGCGATTGCGAGGCCGATCCGTTCCTGCTCGAGAAGGCGCTGCGCGAGGCCGATCCGCCGTTGCCGAGCCGGATCCTGCTGCAGCGTCGAACGGCGACCGACGCCCGCCAGCGGCTCGCACCGGCCGAGGTGCGCGGGGATCTCGACGCGATCGTGCACAAGGCCCTGCGCACCGAACCGGCGCAGCGATACGCGAGCGTCGCCGACCTGGCAGCCGACATCGGACGTCATCTGCGAATGCGACCGGTCCTGGCCCGTCGTGGCGGCTGGCGGTACCGGTCGTCCCGCTTCCTGCGCCGCAACGGGATCGCAACCGGCATGGCCGCGGTGGCGATCGTCGCCTTGCTGGCTGGCCTGTTCGTCGCCGTGCACCAGCGCAATCTCGCGCGTGTCGAAGCGCGCAAGTCCGATCGGGTGCTGGAGTTCATGGTCGACAATTTCCGGCTGGCCGATCCGGGCAGAACCGATGGCACGCCGATCAGCGCGCGCGAGCTGCTCGATCGCGGTGCCGCGCGCATCCCCACCTCGCTCGCAGACGCGCCCTCCGCGCGCGCCGACCTGCTCGATGCGATGAGCGGCGCGTACGCCGGGCTGGGACTGCACGAGGACGCCCTGCATCTGGCGGACACTGCCATCACCCTGCGCCGCGGGTTCGATGATCCGGTCGCGCTCGCGAATTCGCTGATGTTGCGAGCGGCCGCCTTGAAGAGCCTGACCCGCAACGAGGAAACCGCGCGGGCCGTGGCCGAAGCGCGCGGGTTGCTGCCCATGATCGGTGAGGCGTCGCGTGCGGATGCGGTGCGCGCGAAGGTCCTGAATCTCGGCGCTTTGCTGCATTTCCTCGACGAGGAATATGCGGTGGCGCGGGAGGAGTGGACGCAGGCGCTCGACATCAACCGGAAGCTGTACGGCGCGGTCGACGACCGCTCCATCGATACCGCGCTGATGCTCAGCCGCGTGCTGGCTTCGCAGGAGGACTTCGCGGGCTCGTTGCGCATTCTCGACGAGACCATCGGCTCGCTGCGACAGGCCGATCCGCCGCGCGCCGCGCGCCTGCACGAGGCGCTGAACGCGCTGGGCGGCGCCGAATCCAAGCGTGGCCACCACGAACGGGTGGAAGCGATCCATCGCGAGGCCGCCGCGCTCGCGGAACAGGTGTACGGTCCCGGACATTTCTTCGTCGCGATCGAATGGCACAACGTCGGCAAGGCCTTGTTGATGCAGGGCCGGCCGGATCGGGCTCGTGAACCGTTGTCGCGCGCGCTGCGGATTGCCCGCGCCGCGTTGCCGCCGACGCATGGCCTGATCGCCTCCATCCGGATGAACCTCGCGTTGGCCGAAGCCGCGAGCGGTCATTGCCACGAGGCGCAACGCCATCACCAGGCGCTGGTCGATCTGCTCGCAGCGAATCCGGACGCGCGCGGCGTCGATCCGGCGCGGACCGCGGCACAGATCGAGCGCTGCCCTTCGGGCACGGCCATCAGCGGTTGAAACGCCTGCGCCATTCCGGCATCGCCGCGTTCGCGCGATTCGATCGCCGGGTTGCCGGTGATTCGCGCAGGCGTGAAACAACAGGAACCGTGCGACCGGTCGTCGCATTCGGCGACAATCACCGCAGCGACCGGATCGGACCCGACATGATTCACACCGTCACCTTGCAGGCCAGCGGCAAGCGCTTCGCGATCGCGGACGGCGAAACCGTGCTCGAGGCCGCGCAACGCGCGGGACTCGCGCTGCCGTATTCGTGCCTTGCCGGCGTGTGCGGCAGTTGCAAGGCGACCCTGATCGAAGGCGAGTTCCGCTATGCGCGCAATCCGCCGACCGCGCTCAGCGCGGCCGAACAGGCGCGCGGCCAGATGCTGCTGTGCCAGGCGGTCGCGTGTTCGGACCTCGTCATCGCCGCACGCGAGGTCGCTTCGGTCGCGGATATCCCGCGCCGCCGGCTCGGCCTGCGCGTGACCGCGAAGACGCGCCTTGCCGGGGACGTCGTGCGCCTCGTGCTCGACCCGGAAGGCGGACCGCTGCGGCGCCTGCCGGGCCAGTACCTCGACGTGTTGCTCGATGGCGGCAAGCGACGTGCGTTCTCGATCGCCAACGCGCCACATACCGGCGCGGCGATCGAACTGCACGTGCGGCACGTCGCGGGCGGCGGCTTCACGTCGTTCGTGTTCGATCAGCTCGAACCCGGCATGCGCCTCGAAGCGGAAGGCCCGCTCGGCACCTTCGTGCCGCGCGAGGACAGCGAGCGGCCGATGCTGTTCGTCGCCGGCGGCACCGGTTTCGCGCCGGTCAAGGCACTCGTCGAGCACTTCCTCGAAATCGGCACGCGCCGCGCGATGACCCTGGTCTGGGGCGCGCGCGCGGCCGATGAACTGTATGCGCGCGAACTGCCGGAGCGATGGGCGCAGGGCGCGCACCCGGTGCGGTTCCTGCCGGTGATTTCCGATCCCGAGCGCGCGGCCGGGTTGCCGGTCGGCCTCGCCCACGAGGCCGTGCTCGACGCGCATCCGGACCTGTCCGGTTTCGATGTCTACATGAGCGGCCCGCCCGCGCTCATCGATGCAGGTCGCCACGCGTTCGCCGAGGCCGGCCTGCCCGAGGATCGGCTCTACTACGACTCGTTCGACTACGCACCCGACGTGCTCGCGAAGATCCTCGGCAATCGTGCGGGGATTCATGGGTTGTAGCGCGGTGAGCGGGAAGCGGAGAGCGGTGAGCGGTGAGAGGCGAGCGGTGAGCGGAAAAGCAGCAGCCGGACACGCGTGACCACCAAGCCCTCAGCCCTGGCCACCTGCCCTCATCGACTCGGAAACCGCTTGTAATGCCATTGGTACTGGGTGAACGCGAGGCGCACGCAGTCCTCGACGCCTCGGTTGAGCGCGCTGCACGCGCGCAACGTGTCGGGATCGGCGATGCCTTCGGGGGCGGGCAGGATGTGGATGCGATAGCCCGCGCCGCGCGGCAGGCGTTCGGCGAACGCGAACAGCACGTTCGCGCCACTGCGCTCGGCGAGGCGCGAGACGAGCACCATCGTGCGCGCCGGTACGCCGAAGAACGGCGCCATGACGCCGTCGCCCGCGCGCGGTTGCTGGTCCGGCAGGATGCCCACCGTGCCGCCGTCGCGCAGGCGCCGGTACAGGGCGCGCACGCCGGGGCCTTCGGCGCGGACCTGGTCGACCGCGATCGGGCCGCGCAGCTGCCGCAGCAGCGGTTCCAGCGCGCTGCGGCGAGGCGGGCGATACAGGATCGCGAGCCGGCAGCGTGCGCAGTCGCGGCGCGCCGGATCGCCGGTCGCCGTAGCATCCGCGCAGCGGCAGGCGGCGAGACAGCGCCCGGCGAGCCAGATGTTCAGCAGTTCCCAGCAGCCGAGGTGCGGCGCCGCGATGATGAGGCCGCGCGCGTCGGCGAGCGCCGCGTCGAGGCGTTCGCCGCCGCGGATTTCGCGAACCAGGGCCAGGGTTTCCGGCGCCGGCCGGGTCCAGATGCGCGCGCTTTCGGCGACCGCCTTGCCCGCTTCGATCAGCGCGCCGCGGGCAAGAATGTGTCTGGTTTCGGCACTCTTTTGCGTTAGTACCAGGGAAAGGTTGCGTTCCGTCAGTCGGCGGGGTCGTCCGCGGGCAAGCCACAGCGCGTGTCCGACCACGGTGCCGAGCGAATGCAACCACGGCAGCGGCAGGCGACCGACGAGTCGCAAGCTGCCATGCAGCATCGATGCGAGCCGGAACTTGGGGATTGGGCTCATGACGAAAAAACCAGCCATGCCAGCGACGGTCCTGTGAGCGGGCCGCAGCTCACCGCCACGCTGCCCGGTGGGAATCGTACCGTGTGCGCCGGCTCAGCGGACGCGTCGAGGCGCACGTTGACGCGCGTGCGCAGTCGCGGCGACGATGCGCGGTCCGGACCGGAAACCGTGCATGATTGCCCTGATCCAGCGCGTCACCGAAGCCAGCGTCGAAGTCGATCGCGAAACGGTCGGGGCGATTGGTGCGGGCCTGCTCGCGCTGGTCGCGGTGCAACCGGACGACGGCGAAGCCCAGGTGCAGCGCCTGCTCGATCGCCTGCTGGCGTACCGTGTGTTCGACGACGGTGCGGGTCGCATGAACTGCTCGCTGGCCGATACCGGCGGCGGCCTGCTGCTGGTCTCGCAGTTCACCCTCGCCGCGGACACGCGCAAGGGGCTGCGGCCGGGTTTCAGCACCGCGGCCCCCCCGGCGGCCGCCGAGCACTGGTTCTCGCGGCTCGTCGAGTGTGCGCGGGCGCGCCACGACCCGGTCGCGACCGGGCGATTCGGTGCGCACATGCGCGTTCGCCTGCTGAACGACGGCCCGGTGACGTTCTGGCTGGAAGCCCGCTGAGAGCGGGTGGACGTTCCGCATTCCCGGCCCGGCGCCACGCGCCCGCTCGCGAACCCGGCACGCAAGTGCCTGATTCGAGGGAACGAGTCCGGATCCGCGATCGGAAGGGCCTGCGGGACGGGAATTCCGCGCGCACGCGCGAAACGAAAGAAAATCGCTGGTGGGGCATGGATTTGCGCGCGATCGCCCCTATCTACCGTGTCGAGAGTCTCGCGCGCCCCGACCGGCCGTTCCGCGTCCAGCCCCCGTAAACCCCCGCGCGAAGCGCTACGCGGCGCCTGCGGTCGCCCTTGACGCGACTCCTATACTTTCAAGCCCCACAAGAATCGCCAAGCCCTCACAAGAACTGCACGCCTCCCTGCCCCGAGCTGCACCGACCACGGAAATACGCAAGCACATGGCCAACGACCACATCCCCGACCAGCAGTCCGAGATCAAGACCCTCATCATCAAGGGCAAGGAACAGGGCTACCTGACCTACGCCGAAGTCAACGATCACCTGCCCGACGACATCGTCGATCCGGAGCAGATCGAGGACATCATCGGCATGATCAACGACATGGGCATCGAGGTGCACGAGATCGCACCCGATACCGAGCTGCTGTCGCCCGAGGCGCCCGCCGCGAACGATGACGACACCGCCACCGAGGAGGCGGTCGCGGTGCTGTCCGCGGTCGACGCCGAGGTCGGCCGCACCACCGACCCGGTGCGCATGTACATGCGCGAGATGGGCACGGTGGA
>CAYWZC010000066.1:0-15765 GCA_964462745.1 uncultured Rhodanobacteraceae bacterium | reverse complement strand
ACCTGCGCACACTGTCAAAGATCTTCCCCGATCCTCCGGGATGGCACGGTTTGCATCGCACCGCGTCTGGGGCATTTCGCTCCAGCGAGCCGCGCATCATACAACCAAAATCCGTTACGTCAACATTCCGCTGCGCGCGTCTTCGCCGCACCCGGATCAGGCCCGGACCAGACGCACCCGCGCGAACGCTCGCTTGCCGATCTGCAGCAAGTGCTCGGCGCCGAGCGGGACCACCAATTCGCGATCCTCGACCACCACGCCATCGATGCGCACGGCCCTTTCCCTGAGTTTGCGCGCGACCTCGGAATTGCTCGGCGCGAGGCCTGCGGCGACGAACAAGGGCCCTATGCGCAGGCCTTCGGCGGGCGCCGCGATGTCGGCCAGCGGAAGATCCGCATCGATGCGCTGCTCACGCACGATCGAGCTCCATGCCTGGACCGCGCGATGCGCCTCGTCGGCACCCTGGAAGCGCGCCGCGAGTTCCCGCGCGAGCGCGAGCTTGGCGTCGCGCGGATGCAACTGGCCGGCCGCCACCTCGCCACGCATGCGTTCGATGTCGGCCAGCGAACGGTCGAGGCTCAGGAGTTCGTACCAGCGCCACATGAGGTCGTCGCCGATCTTCATCGTCTTGTTGACGATGTCGATCGCGGGCTCGTCGATTCCGACGTAATTGCCGAGCGACTTCGACATCTTGTTGACCCCGTCGAGACCTTCCAGCAACGGCATGGTCAGGACGATCTGCGGCACCTGGCCCGCGGCTTCCTGCAGCTGGCGGCCCATGAGCAGATTGAATGTCTGGTCGGTTCCGCCGAGTTCCACGTCGGCTTCGAGCGCGACCGAATCGTAGCCCTGGACCAGCGGATACAGGAACTCGTGGATCGAGATCGATTGCCCGGACCGGTAGCGCTTGGAGAAATCGTCGCGCTCGAGCATGCGCGCGACCGTCTGGCTGCCCGCGAGCCGGATCATGTCCGCCGCGGTCATGCGGTCGAACCACTCGGAGTTGAAACGCAGCTCGGTGCGCTCGCGATCGAGCACCTTGAACACCTGTTCGGCGTAGGTCCGCGCGTTCGCTTCGACGTCGGCGCGCGTGAGCGGCTTGCGGGTCGCGTTCTTGCCGGTCGGATCGCCGATCATGCCGGTGAAGTCGCCGATCAGGAAGATCGCGGTGTGGCCGAGGTCCTGGAACTGGCGCAGCTTGTTGAGCAGCACGGTGTGACCGAGATGCAGGTCCGGCGCGGTCGGATCGAAGCCCGCCTTGACCCGCAATGGCCGGCCGAGCGCGAGCCGCTCGGCGAGCGCCTCGCGCTTGATGATCTCTTCTGCGCCGCGACCGATCAGGGCGAGGGCGTCTTCGTGTTCCGTCATGCGGGCTTCCCGGGTTGTGCTGGTCGAAGTGTACGAGGCCGCGACCGGCTGCGGCGACGCGCACGAACGACCACGCTCCAATGAAACGAAGCCGGCATTCGGCACGCGCCAATTCTTAAATAAATGTTAGATGAGCTTTCGGCCGCAATCCATTGGCCGGACACGCAAAACCCATGCCGGGTTCGGACATTGACGCCGCTCGCTGGCGGCCGGTATGGTACGCGGCGATTTGCCGGAATTCGACCGTGACCGAACCGAAACCCAGGCCCCAGCGTTCCGCCTGCACCTCACGCTGTCGAGCCATCCGCCGGCATGCGCAACGTCGCCACTTCTCGTTCTACTCCCGTTGCCATGACTGGACGTTCCTGCAGAACGTCGCCGCGGCGCCGATTTCCTGGCGCGGCGAGCATTGGGTCCTCGGCAGTGTCGCCTGCGTGCTGACCCTGCTTGCCGGGGTCGTCATGCCGACCTGGGCGAATGCGATGCGCACCGAACCGGAAGCGGTCGCGCACACGACCCTGACCCTGCCGTTGCCGCGACTCGTCGAAGCCGACCCGGGGATCGGCACCCTCGGTCATGGTTCGGCCGAACCGGAATGGCAATTCGTCGAAGTGCGCGCCGGTCAAACCTTGTCGGACATTTTCAGCGCGCAGGGCATCCGCCCGGCCGACCTGCAGCGCGCACTGGACGCCGAGGGCGACGAGTCGACCTTGCGCCGCATCCACCCGGGCGACGTTTTCGCATTCGCGTTCGATGCCAACCACGACCTTGCCGCGATGCGTTTCGATCGCGGCGACGCGACGCGCGTCACCCTGCATTTCGGCGCGGATGGCGTGACCCGCACCGACGAAGATCGTGCCGTCGAACGGCGCATGCACGTCGCCCACGGGGTCGTCGACAGCTCGTTGTTCGAAGCGGGCGACCAGGCCGGCCTCAGCGACGCGATGGTGCTGAAGCTGGCCAAGGCATTCGGCTACGACATCGATTTCGCCCGCGACCTGCGCCGCGGCGACAGCTTCAGCGTGATCTACGATGAGGTGTACCGCGAGGGCGAGCGCCTCAAGGGCGGCGACATCATCGCCGCAACCTTCATCAACCAGGGCAAGCGGTACAGCGCGATCCGCTATACCAACGCAAATGGCGAGACCCTCTACTACAGCGAGGACGGCCGGCCGTTACGCACCGCATTCCTGCGTACTCCGGTTGAGTTCACGCGGATTTCCTCGGTGTTCTCGAACGGCCGCAAGCACCCGATCCTCGGCAAGATGCGCGCCCACCGCGGCGTGGATTACGCCGCTCCGACCGGCACGCCGATCCATGCCGCCGGCGCCGGCAAGGTCGTGTTTCGCGGCAAGCAGCGCGGCTACGGCAACGTCGTGATTCTCAAGCACGGCGGCAAGTACAGCACCCTGTACGGCCACATGTCGCGCTTCGCGAAGATTCACGTGGGCCAGAAGGTCGATCAGGGTCAGGTCATCGGTTATGTCGGCATGACCGGGCTCGCGACCGGGCCGCACCTGCATTACGAGTTCCGCGTCAACGGCGTGCACAAGGATCCACTCAAGGTGACCCTGCCCAAGCAGGAGCCGCTGCCGCCGAGCCAGTTCGCCGAGTTCCAGTTGAAGTCCGCGCCGCTGCTGGCCAAGCTCAAGATGGTCGACGCCATCCGCCTCGCGCGCGCCGACTGATCCCGATGCCGGCCGATGCGGCGCTCTATCTCGGCCTGATTTCCGGCACCAGCGCCGACGGCATCGATGCGGCGCTGGTCCGTTTCGAACCCGCGCTCGAAGTCCTCGCCACCGCGACCACGGCGTACCCCGGCGGCCTGCGCGACGAGGTGCTCGCGCTGACCCGTGCCGACGCCGCGATTCCGCTCGACTCGCTGGGTCGACTCGACACGGCGCTCGGCGCGTGTTTCGCCGATGCGGCGCTCGACCTGCTCCGGCAGGCGGACATCACACCAGCCGAGGTGCGCGCGATCGGCTCGCACGGCCAGACCGTTCGCCACCGTCCCGACGGAGCGCTGCCCTTCACCTTGCAACTCGGCGATCCTTCGGTAATCGCCGAACGCACCGGCATCGCCACGATCGCGGATTTCCGCCGTGCCGACGTTGCCGCCGGTGGCCAGGGTGCCCCGCTCGCACCGGCGTTCCATGCGGCCGTCCTCGGTTGCGACGATGCGATCCGCGCGGTCCTCAACCTGGGCGGCATCGCGAACCTCACCCTGCTCGTGCCGGGTAAACCCGTGCTCGGATTCGACACCGGCCCGGCCAACTGCCTGCTCGACGCGTGGGCGATGCGCCATCTCGGCGTCCCGCGAGACGAGAACGGCGACTGGGCAAGCAGCGGTTGCGTCGATCCGGGCCTGCTCGGACGCTGGCTGGCCGATCCCTACCTCGCGCTCGCACCTCCCAAGAGCAGCGGCCGCGAGTACTTCAACCTCGACTGGCTCGATGCGATCGGTGTCGGCGACGCAGCGCCCGTGGACGTGCAAGCCACCCTGCTCGCGTTCAGCGCACGCAGCATCGCGGACGCGATCACGACCCACGCGCAAGGTGTGCGCGATGTGGTGGTTTGCGGGGGCGGCGTGCACAACGCGGCATTGATGACGGCGCTGGCTCGCGCGATCGCGCCCATCGAACTGCGCAGCAGTGCGGACTTCGGCTTCGACCCCGATTACATCGAAGCCAGCGCATTCGCATGGCTCGCACGCGAACGCCTCGCCGGGCGTCCCGGCAACCTGCCGAGCGTAACCGGCGCGCGCGGGCCGCGCCTGCTCGGCGCGATCCACGCGGCGGACCGAGCGTAACGGCACCAGCGACGTAGAGCCGAGCTTGCTCGGCTTTCAGGACGGTGGTTTCAGGACAGGCAGGCGCAGCGGTGCAAGCTCCGCTCTACGCAATGCGGGTGCAGGGCCGAGCTTCGGGACACGACGCATCCCGGCAAACGCCAGTCAGGAACTCTCGGATGACTCGAACAGCGGCTTGCCGTCGACGCTCTCGAACGCCTTGAGCGCCTCGTCGAACACGGCCGTCTCGCCGGCATCCCAGGTTCCGCCGAGCGTCGCGATGTCCTGACGGTCGCGGCGTGCGATTTCGTCGCCCGCAAGGCCGAGCCCGTGCCGCAACGCATGCAGGATCGTGTCGTTGATGGACCAATGGCGTTCCCGCGCGATCTCCTTGATGCGCTCGGCCATGGCATTGTCGAGGTGTCGTACCAGTATGTCGGGCATGCGACCCTGATCGATGTCCATGCAATCCCCTGCCGCGCCATTCTGCCCGCAGAAACCGGGCTTGACCAGCCGCGCCGCTCACGCCGCGGTCCCCTGCCGTTGCGGGCCGGCCGAAGCCTCCGCGCTACATGCGATACGCGACCGCCTTCATGAAGTCCGAGGCCAGTCGCATCAGGGCCGGAATCGGCGCCGGGGGAAGCCGTGCACCGGCGGCGAGCGCCTGTTTCGCGTGGCGCGCCTCGTCGTCCTTCATGCGCGCGACGATCGCGCGGCTGCGCGCATCCGCGGCCGGCAAGGTTTTCAGGTGGTGGTCGAGATGCGCCTCGACCTGGCGTTCGGTCTCGACCACAAAACCGAGGCTGGTGCGATCGCCGACCAGGCCGGCGCCCGCGCCGATCGCGTACGCACCGGCATACCACAGCGGATTGAGCAGGCTCGGGCGGCTGTCCAGTTCGCGCAGCCGTTCGCCGCACCAGGCCAGGTGATCGGCTTCCTCGGCGGCCGCGGCAAGCATCCGCTCGCGCACGCCGGCATCGCGCGCCACCGCGGCCTGGCCGAAATACAGCGCCTGCGCACAGACCTCGCCGACGTGGTTCACGCGCATGAGGCCGGCCGCGTGGCGCTGCTCGTCCGGCTCGAGCGCGGTTTCGGCGATGCCTTCGGCCGGCGACGCGCTGGCCGTCACCGGCGCGGAGTGGAAAGCCGACGCCAGGGCGTGCTCGATCTCGACGAGAAAGCGGTCGAGCCGCGACAAATGCGAAAGACTCATGCGCCACCATCCAGTTGTTGCGCGAGCAGGATCAGCGGATGCAACACCGGCACGCGAGGCGTGCGACGCGCCAGTGCATTATCCAGGTAAATGCGGCAACCGATGTTGGCGGTCAGGAGCAGGTCCGCATCCAGCGCATCGAGCTGCGCGATCTTCTGCGCGCGCAGCTCGTCGGCGATGGCCGGATGCTCGAGGAAGTAGCTGCCTGCCGCGCCGCAACAGCGGGGTTGCAGCGGCAGTTCCACTACGCTCAGTTCCGGAATGCGCGCGAGCAGCGCACGCGTCGGCTCCGCGCCCGGTCCGGCACTGACCTGGGTGCACGGGACATGCAACGCGGCGCGCTTCGGCAATGCGCGGAAGCGCAACGACGCGAAGCGGGGATCGGCGGCGAGAAACCCGAGCGCGTCATCCACGCGCAGCGCGATCGATCCGGCGACGTTCTTCCGAACCTCGCCGATGCAACCGGACGCGCTGACCAGCACCCGATCGCAACCCGTTGCGGCCAGGACGGAGTGCGCGCGGGCTGCGTGCGAATCGGCGAGGTCGACCGCCCCCGCGTGGCGCGCGAGTGCGCCGCAGCAATGCGCGGCGGACGGCATCACGACCTCGTAGCCGAGCGCATCCAGCAGGATGCGGGTCGCTTCGTGCGTGTCCCGATCGAACACGCTCGCGACGCAACCCCGGAACAGCGCGATCCGCCCGCGGGAAGGCAGCGGCGGCACACGCCCTTCCTTCGGGAGCGACGCGGGTCGCGATGCCCCTTCCACCCGCCCTGCCGGCTCGCGATGCAATCCAGTCGGCAGCCGCGCAGCGCGCAACTGCGGCGTTTCACGCAACAGCGCGCGCCAGCGGGAACCTTTCGGGAACACGGATGCGATCCGCTGCAGCCAGGCCCGCGCGCGCAGTGCGCGACCGATCCGCGCGAGCCGGACCAGCGCGCGCGGGCTGCGCAGCAACCGTTCGAGCCAATCCGGCCTACGCCGCCGTGCGGCAAGCCGCGCACGACTGCGCACGATGATGTCCTCGTAGCGGACGTGCGTCGGGCAGACCACCTCGCACGACAGGCACACGAGGCATTGGTCCAGGTGGGTCAGGGCGATCGGCGCGGGTTCGAGCTCGCCGAGCGCGAGCGCACGCGCCAGCGCGATGCGGCCGCGCGGTGACTCGGCCTCGTTCTGCGCGACCCGATAGGTCGGGCAATGCGGCAGGCACAGGCCGCATTTCACGCACTGGTCGGCCAGCGCCGCCAGCCCGCCATCGGCCTCGTGGCGCCAGGATTCGGTCATCGCGACATGCTAGCAGGACGCCGCAAATGACAGCCGCCCTGTCAAAATCCGGCACCCCGGAGGAACCGCCGGTCCGGATCGATTCCCGCATCGGATCCGCTTGCGAGGCGCGAACGGCTCCGTTAAACTTCGCGGTTCTCCGCCCGATTTTGCCCATCGCGGGCCCACCAGGTTACCGTTCATGAAAACGATCAGCGCCAAGTCCGAGACCGTCCAGCGCGACTGGTACATCGTCGACGCGAGCAACAAGACGCTCGGCCGCCTGTGCACCGAGCTGGCGCGCCGCCTGCGCGGCAAGCACAAGCCGATCTACACCCCGCACGTCGATACCGGCGACTACCTCGTCGTGATCAACGCCGACAAGATCGCGGTGACCGGCAAGAAGCTCGACGACAAGATGTACCACCGCTTCACCGGCTACGTCGGCAATCTCAAGACGACGTCGCTGAAGAACCTGCTGGCCAGCCACCCGGAGCGCGCGATCGAGATCGCGGTCAAGGGCATGCTGCCGAAGAACCCGCTCGGCCGTGCGATGTACCGCAAGCTCAAGGTCTATGCCGGCCCCGATCACCCGCACACCGCCCAGCAGCCGCTGGCGCTGGATATCTGACGCGGTCCCCGCGCGCAAAACGGCCATCGATGGCCGCACTTTCAACTAGAGCACCCCTATGGCCACTCAGCAGAATTACGGCACCGGCCGTCGCAAATCCTCCGCCGCGCGCGTGTTCCTGCGCAAGGGCAGCGGCAGCATCGTCGTCAACGGCAAGCCGCTCGACGAGTTCTTCGGCCGCGAGACCTCGCGCATGATCGTGCGCCAGCCGCTCGAACTGACCCAGAACATCGAGAAGTTCGACGTGCTCGCGACGGTCGAGGGTGGCGGCATGACCGGCCAGGCCGGTGCGATCCGCCTCGGCATCGCGCGCGCGCTGGTCGAATACGACGACACGCTGAAGTCGCCGCTGCGCAAGGCCGGTTTCATGACCCGCGACGCACGCGAGGTCGAGCGCAAGAAGGTCGGCCTGCACAAGGCACGCCGCGCAACCCAGTACTCGAAGCGCTAAACTCCGTTCATTGCCGGGCTCCGGGCCGCAGGCGAACGCCCGACAGACCGATGAAGTGGTGCAGGGATGCACCACCCGCAGCGACCGCGCAAGCGGTCGCTGTCGGAGCCGAGTCCGGGCCTGTACCGGACCCGGCGAGCCTGAAAAGTTCACGATGAACGTTTCAGGCATAAAGAATAGCCCCGTCGCCAAGTGGTAAGGCACCTGACTCTGACTCAGGCATTCGGTGGTTCGAATCCATCCGGGGCTGCCAAATCCCGAATCGGCTGCACCTGATCCGTCATGCGATGCAGTCCCGAAAGCCCGCCATCCGGCGGGCTTTCGCGTTTCGATGCCGCTTCGCAGTGCCCGCCGGGATGGGTACACTGCCCGGAAACGGGAGGGAAAGGCCATGGCCATCGAAGCCGATCGTCTGTCGAATCTGTATCCGCTGGACGGACTGCAAGCCGACAACCGCGAGCAGGTGGCGCAGGAGGCGCGCTGCGAGGAACTCGTCCGCGATGCGGTGCTGTTCCGCGCCGACGACACCGACGAAGACACGATCTACCTGCTCGCCGGCACGATCCGCGGCGACTACCCGGATGGCCGCGCCAAGCGCATCGACGCCGCGGGCCTGCAAGGCCGCTACGCGATCGGCGACTTGCAGCCGCGCCGCTTCACCGCGACGGTCGAGTCCGCTACCGCAACCATCGCGCGCATCGACCGGCGCTTCCTCGAAAAGGTCCTGACCTGGGACCAGCTCGGCCGCGACGAGAATTTCCAGCACCAGGAAGCCTCGCCGGACGCGACGCGCTGGGTATTCCGCCTGCTGCGCTCGCGCGCGCTGCATCGCCTGCCGAGCGCGAGCATCGAGCGTATGTTCCGCGAGTTCGAGGAAATCCCCGCGCACAAGGGCCAGACCATCATCCGCGAAGGCGATGCGCCGGATTACTTCTACGTGATCAAGCTCGGTGCGGCCGAGGTGATCAAGGACGACACCCGCGTCGCTCAGCTCGGTCACGGCGACATCTTCGGCGAGGACGCGCTGCTCGCGAACGCACCGCGCAACGCGACCGTGACGATGACCGAGGATGGCCGCCTCATGCGCCTGTCACGCAAGGCGTTCGAAGAAGTCCTGAAGCCACCCGCGGTCGACTGGCTGAGTCCGGCCGCCGCCTCCACCCTCGCCCGCCAGGGCGCCATCCTCGTCGACGTGCGCCTGCCCGAGGAATTCGCGGGTCGCGCGATCAAGGGCGCGCACAACGTACCGCTGTTCCAGTTGCGCGAAACCGTTGCCGACCTCGACCGCAACGGCAAGTACATCGTCTACTGCAACACCGGCGAACGCAGCGCCGCGGCCGCGTTCATCCTGCACAAGCTCGGTTTCACCGTGTATGCGATCCAGGGCGGCCTGTCGGGCCTGCTGAAGATCATGGAGCGCGCGCAGCCGAGCACTTAGCGGCGCCAGCCGCTACCGGCACGAGGCTTCTTGTTGCACGGAAACAGGCAGGCTTCGCGTCGGAAGCGGCTCGTCATTCCGCGAGCGTCAACAGCGACGCATTGCCACCCGCCGCGGTGGTGTTGATCGTGACCGTGCGTTCGATCGCGAAGCGCAGCAGGTAGTGCGGGCCGCCCGCCTTGGGTCCGGTGCCGGACAGGTTCTCGCCACCGAACGGCTGCACGCCGACGACCGCGCCGATCTGGTTGCGGTTGACGTAGCAATTGCCGACCTTCGCGCGCCGCACGATATGCTCGACGGTGTCGTCGATGCGGCTGTGTACGCCGAGGGTCAGGCCGAAGCCGGTCGCGTTGACTGCGTCGATGACCTGGTCGAGTTCGCTCGCCTTCCAGCGCACGACGTGCAGGATCGGGCCGAACACCTCGTGGGTGAGCAGGGACAGCGACGGCAGCTCGAACGCGCGCGGCGCGAAGAACGTGCCGTGTTCGGCATCCGCGCCGAGCCGCGCGGTGCGAATCGGCTTCGCCTCCCGCTCCATGCGCTCGGCATGCTCGACGAGGAACTTG
Organism: uncultured Rhodanobacteraceae bacterium; assembly: GCA_964462745.1. Lineage (GTDB taxonomy): Bacteria > Pseudomonadota > Gammaproteobacteria > Xanthomonadales > Rhodanobacteraceae > Dokdonella_A. The sequence goes on along the minus strand of CAYWZC010000066.1, from coordinate 6,045 downwards.
CGCGACGGTTCGTCGATGACCGGGCCGACATCGGTCGACAAGCGGCCCGGATCGCCGACCTCGAGCTCGTCCATCGCGCCGGACAGCATCTCGATGACCTTGTCCGCGATGTCCTCCTGCACGAACAGCACGCGCGCGGCCGAGCAACGCTGGCCGGCGGAATCGAAGGCCGAAGTCACGACGTCCTTGACCAGTTGTTCGGGCAGCGCCGAGGAATCGGCGATCAGCGCGTTCTGGCCGCCGGTTTCCGCGATCAGCGCGGCGATCGGCGCGTCACGCGCGGCGAGCGTGCGGTTGATCGTCCATGCGGTCTCGGTCGATCCGGTGAAACACACGCCCGCGACTTCGGGCCGGGTCAGCAGGGTCTTGCCGAGTACCGAACCCTTGCACGGCACGAACTGGAGCACGTCCTCGGGCACGCCGGCCTCGTGCAGCAGGCGGACCGCGGCGTGGCCGATCAGCGTGGTCTGGTCGGCCGGCTTCGCGATGACGCTGTTGCCGGACGCAAGCCCGGCCGCGACCTGTCCGGTGAAGATCGCAAGCGGGAAGTTCCACGGGCTGATGCACACGAACACGCCGCGACCGTGCAGGGAAAGCTGGTTGCTTTCGCCGGTCGGGCCCGGCAGCGGCTCCGGCGCGCCGAACAGCTTGCGCGCCATCATCGCGTAGTAGCGGCACATGTCGGCCGCCTCGCGCACTTCGGAGATCGCGGCCGGGATCGTCTTGCCCGCCTCGCGCACCGCAAGCGCGATGAACTCGCCGCGACGCGCCTCGATGAGGTCGGCGGCGCGTTCGAGGATCGCGGCGCGTTCGTCGGCGGGGCGCAGGTCCCAGGCCGGTTGCGCGGCGACGCCATTGGCGAGTGCGCGTTCCATCGTCGCGGCATCCGCGTTGCGCGATTCGCCGATCACGCGACGCCGGTCGGCCGGATCGGTGACCGGTCGCACCTCGCCGCCCGCCTGCGCGCCCGGCACCAGCGGGCCGGCGCTCCACGGTTCGCGCGGCGCGTTGACCGCGGCTGCGAGTGCGACAAGTTCGTCGTCGTTGGCCAGATTGACGCCCATGGAGTTCTTCCGGTTGGTGCCGTACAGATCGACCGGCAGCGGGATGCGCGGATGCGCGATGGATTCGAAGCCGCGCACGACCTCGCACGGGTCGGCGACGAGATCGCGCACAGGCACGTCCTCATCGACCACGCGGTTGACGAAGCTCGTGTTCGCGCCGTTCTCGAGCAGGCGCCGCACGAGATACGGCAGCAGATCCTCGTGGCTTCCGACCGGCGCGTACACCCGGCATGCCACGCCGGCGTCGCGCATGACCTCGCCGTACAAGTCAGTCCCCATGCCGTGCAACCGCTGGAATTCGTAGGGCCGGCCCTGCGCGAAATGCTGGATCGCCGCGATCGTGTGCGCGTTATGGGTCGCGAACTGCGGATAGATGCGAGCCGCGCCGATCTCGAACAGGCGGCGTGCGCAAGCGAGATACGACACGTCGGTGTTCGGCTTGCGGGTGAACACCGGATAACCCGAGAGGCCGAGTTCCTGCGCGCGCTTGACCTCGGTATCCCAGTACGCGCCCTTGACCAGGCGCATGACCCAGCGCCGGTTCGCGCGGCGCGCGGTGTCGGCAAGCCAGTCGATGACGAACGGCGCACGTTTCTGGTAGGCCTGCACCGCGAGACCGAAGCCGTTCCAGCCTTCCAACGAAGGATCGGCGAACACCTTGCCGATCACGTCGAGCGACAGCTCCAGGCGATCGGCTTCCTCCGCATCGACGGTCATGCCGATGCCGTTGGCCATCGCGAGCCGGGCGAGTTCGAGCACCTTCGGTGTGAGTTCGGTGTCGACGCGACCGCGCTTGATCGCCTCGTAACGCGGATGCAGGGCCGAAAGCTTGACCGAAATCGATGGTGCATCGAGCACGTCCGGCCACGGCCCGCCCTTGCCGAGCGCGACGATGGCGTCTCGGTACGCCTGCAGATAGCGTTCGGCATCCGGCGCGGTCAGCGCGGCTTCGCCGAGCATGTCGAAGGAGTAGCGATACTTGCGGTTCTCCTTCTCCGCCGCACGCCCGAGCGCCTCGGCAATCGTGCGGCCCATGACGAACTGGTGGCCCATGATGCGCATCGCCTGGCGCACCGCGAGGCGGATGACCGGCTCGCCCGCACGGTTCACGAGGCGGCGCAGCGAACCGCTGAAATCACGCCGCGTATCCTCGCCCAGTTCGATCAGGCGACCGGTCATCAGCAAGCCCCAGGTCGAGGCGTTGACGAACAGCGAATCGCTCGTGCCGACGTGCTTCTTCCAGTCCGCGTCGCCGAGCTTGTCGCGGATCAGCTTGTCGGTCGTGGTCTTGTCCGGGATGCGCAGCAGCGCTTCGGCCACGCACATCAGCAGCACGCCCTCCTCGCTGGACAGGTCGTACTGGCGCATGAACGATTCGACCGCGCTCTGGTCGTTCGCCTTCGCGCGCACGCGTGCGACCAGCTCCGCGGCGCGGGCGAGCACCAGTTCGCGCTCGGCCGGCGGCAGCTCGGCATCGGCGAGCAGGTTCTCGACCACCGCACGTTCATCGCCGGACCAGGCTGCGGTGATGCGAGCGCGCGACGGATCGACGTCGCCGGGCAGTTCGGTGGACAGGATCTGGCTCACGGCAGCCTCGTGCGAACCGCGGACCCGGGATTGGGTTCCGCGCAGCCGCGTAGTGTAGGAGGCGGCCCGGCGCGGAACAATGGAGCGCGCGCGGTTCAGGTGGACTTCGTATGCTGGCATCGACCCGATCCGATCCGCGGGAGGCCGCATGGGTGCCGGCAAATCCGACTCGACCGTACACGTACCCGAGGTCCGCAAGGGCCAGGGCCCGCCGGAACTCGACCGCGCCGAGTTCGAGCGACGCCTGCGCCACCGCTTCTTCGATCCGGCGTTCGACGATGCCGACGCCGCGATCGACGCGATCATCGAGCGCGCCTGGGACGGTTACATCGAGGGCCGCAAGGCGCCGCGCACGCGGCGCGCCGGTGAGGGATTCGCCGATCCGGAATACGATCTCTCGATCGACTGGCTGGAAACCCGCGCGGCGGTCCAGACAGCGCAGTTGCGCCACGAGGATCGCGAAGCGCGGCGCCGGATCCTCATCGTGGTCGGCTCGCCACGCAACGATCGCACCTGCCCCGGCGAGGCGTCCAAGAGCTGGCGCCTCGCGCGCATCGCGCAACAAGTCGTCGCCGATGCCGGTTGCGACTTAGACGTACTCGACTTGAGCCACCTGACGTCCGAATACGGTCGCGTGATCTACCCGTGCAAGGCCTGTGTGTCGACTGCGATGCCGCTGTGCCACTGGCCGTGCTCATGCTACCCGAACCATTCCCTGGGCCAGGTCGGCGACTGGATGGCGGAAATCTACCCGCGCTGGGTCGCCGCGCACGGCATCCTCATCGTGACCCCGGTGCACTGGCTGCAGGCGCCGAGTGCGCTCAAGCTCATGATCGACCGGCTGGTCTGCGCGGACGGCGGCAATCCGGACCCGACCTCCACCGGCGGCAAGGATCCGGAGCGCGCCAAGCGGCTCGAACTCGACGGCTGGGACTACCCGCGCCATCTCGCCGGCCGCGCGTTCGCGGTGGTCGTGCACGGCGACACCGAAGGCACGCGCGCGTTACGCGACGCGCTGGTCGCGTGGCTGACCGGCATGCGCCTCGTGTTGGCCGGCGCCGACGCGGCGCTCGAACGCTATGTCGGTTACTACGAACCCTACGCGAGCAGCCACGAGGCGCTCGATCGCGACGACGCGGTGCAGGAGGAAGTCCGCAACGCCGCGCGCAGCCTGGTGCGCGAAGTCGGCCTGCTCCGCGACGGCCGTCGCGAACCGGATGCCGGACTCGAATCGCCGCGCCCGAAGTAGGCGGCGAGCGCGCCGCATGCCGGATCAGGCGCCGATCAGCAAGCGCCAGGCCGGAACTCCCCGAATCTGGTTTGGGCAGGGCGCCGACAACATTCCGCCGTGGCCCGGTAGTCGCCTGGTCAGGCTTGGGGATTCAACGGGGCGGAGCTACCATCACGGCATGTCGCCACACGCCACGCCCGCCGCCCGGTTGACGCCCGAAGAAGCCGGATTGCTCGACTGGTTCTGCGCGCTCACGCCGGGCCAACGTCTGGCCGAGTTGGAGTCGCGAATCGAATTCTTCCGCTCCACCCGCACCGATGACAACCCAGAGCTTCCGTCACCTCATCGAAACCCTGATCCGGCACGAGGTTGAGTTTGCCGTGGTTGGCGGTGTTGCCGCCGTGCTGCATGGTGCACCGGTGACGACGTTCGATCTCGATGCGCTGTTTCGGGTATCCGACGAAAATGCTCGCCGCCTGCTCAGGGCACTCGACGAAGTGCGTGCGCGTTATCGCGGGCACCATCCCGTGCTGCACCCTACTCTCGACGACCTCCTCGCCGGCGGGCATCTCCTCCTCGCTACCGACGCCGGCCCCCTCGACATGCTCGGATTCATCGGCGCGCACGAACGCTTCGAGGACCTCGAACACGGCATGATGCGAATCGACGCTGGCGGCCTGTCCGTGCCGGTACTCGGCCTCGACGAACTGATCCGCCAGAAGCGTACCCTGTCCCGCGACAAGGACCTGCCGGCCCTGCGCCTGCTCGAAGCGCTGGCGGAACGCCGGCGCCATTGACGCGGGCTCGACCGCAAAGTCGACTATTGCGCCTCAGGTGCCGATCAGCAAGCGCCAGGCCGGCACGTCGAACAGTAGCGGGTGCAACGCGATCAGCGCGAACCACGCGACGATCGCGACCGCGATCCGCCACCAGCCGATCTCGCCGAATACGAAGCGGTTACGGCCCTGCGCGATCGCGACGAACGGCACGATCGAAGTCGCTTCGACGAATCGCGGCCAATGCGGCAGGCCGCGTTTCGCGACCTTCGCATCCAGGCTCGGCATGCCCGCCAGCGCAACGACGAGGAAAGCGCCGAAGAACACCAGTGCGCCGAGCGTGCCGAACAGGATCAGGTGCACGAGCGCCCAGATCGCGAACGACCACAGCATCGGATGGCGCGTGACGCGCAGCACGCCGCGCGCGGGATCGCCGCCGTCACGCGCACGCGGCCCGGCGATCAGGGTCGGATTCGGCGTCGAAACCGAACCGACGAACAGGACGAGCGCGGGCAACATGAGCAGCATGCACGCGACGAGCAGCCAGTGCGGTGTCGCCCACAACCCGCGCACTGCGCCTGCCTCGCCGTAGCTCATCGCGAGCCATGCGACCACGAGCAGCGAGGCCAGCGAGAACAGGTCGCGGAACGGCCCCTCGCCGATCGCACCGACGAGGCGCGCGCGCAAGGACGTGCCGGAAACACCGAGATGCAACGCGATCCAGACGATCGCGGCGATGACGAGCCCCGAAAACGCAGACATGACCAACTCCGACCAGGACGAGGAGACTGTAGCAAAAGCCCCGGACGGCGCGCATGGCCGCGACGCGATGCTACGGCCTGCGGTGTGAGGGAAGGTCGTCTCGGTTCCGGCATTGCGACCCGCGCGACCCGCGCGCTTGGCTCGGTTCGGCCGCACCTGCGGCGCCGAAACCGTGTATTCCTGACTGGCGCACGTGGCATGCTTTCCTCCGGGGCGAGAATGGGGGATCGCGTTCGGGCACGTGTGGCCACTTGCGCAGCATGAACCGGATTACGCCGACGCAGTTCACCGCCGGAAGAATTGCTGTCTCGCGACGCACCCCATGCAATCCTGTTTGCAAGGCCAGGACGCCCGTCCATCCATGCAAAGGAGAACCTTCATGCGTACCGATTCCTTCGTTCCGCGTATCGCGGCGTTGCTGACACTTTCCGTTGCGCCCTTCCTGCTGCCGGGCATTGCATCCGCGCAGGTGCCGCCGCCGGACTGGTATCACTTCAACACCCCGATCCCGATCGAGCAGGGCGAGTTCTACATCCCCGGTGGCACGCTCGGTTCGCTGTCGATCGCGATCGCGGACAACGGCATCGTCGGTGGCGCGCTGTACTTCTACAGCGACACGGGCGAA
>CAYWZC010000065.1:0-15815 GCA_964462745.1 uncultured Rhodanobacteraceae bacterium | reverse complement strand
CCAGGGTCGCACCGTCGATTTCCGCAACTGCGTCATCGTCATGACCTCGAACCTCGGCTCGCAACAGATCCAGGACAGCGCCGACAACGAGAGCGGCGATGCCGAGCAGGATTACCTCAAGATGAAGACCGCGGTCATGGGCGTGGTGCAGGCGCACTTCCGCCCGGAGTTCATCAACCGGCTCGACGAGATCGTCGTATTCCGCCCGCTCGACAAGCGCCACATCCGCGCGATCGCGCGCATCCAGACCGAATACCTCGGCAAGCGCCTCGCCGAACGCCAGTTGTCGCTCGACATCACCGACAAGGCGCTCGACCTACTCGGTAACGTCGGCTTCGACCCGGTGTACGGCGCCCGCCCGCTGAAGCGCGCGATCCAGCAGCAACTCGAAAACCCGCTCGCGCGGCGCATCCTCGAAGGCGAGTTCGCGCCGGGCGACACGATCCGCGTGGATGCGGAGGGTGGGGCGCTGGTGTTTCGCAAGCAATGAAGCAACGCGGCGCACGACGGAGCGTGCGCCGCGGTAGCGGCATTCCGGTTACTGCAATTCGTAGCGGATCAGTCGGCGCGTGGGTGTGAATTCGATGGGGGGCGCTCCTCCGTCCAAATCTCCATCACGGTTCACATTCTCCAGGATCCAGTACGTGTCGTCCGCTTGGTGCATGAGTTCCCAGCCGCGGCGTTGATAGACATAGCCCGGCTTCCCGTAATCGTCCGTGGAATGGAACAGGACCCGGCCGGCGTCACTGCCCTCGAGCAGGGTCCACATGCTCCATGGATCGGGGTCGTATCCGTAATCATCAAGCACGACGCTGCCATCTTCGTTGAACGTGAAAATGAATGGCGTGCAGGTCCCCGGATACTCACCCGGTTCATCTGGCAGGGTTTCGAGATCGCTGTACGGGCCTGCGCACTCCGATCCGTAGATCTGCGAATCGTAGCTTCCGGGAAGGGTTTGCGCCGTGAATTCCTGCGCATCGGCCGGCACCAGCACTCCATTGACGATATTTTTCCCGTCGGGCCCGGTCACGTACATGCGAATGCGCCAGATATCGGGCTCGTCCTCGTTGACGAAAGCAATTTCCGCATGTCGTCCTTCACTGTCGATCACGAATGTCGCAGGTCCGCTCGATGCGAAAGTGAAGTTCGTGCCGGCACGTTGCGTGACGCCATCCGTGGAACCGAACGTGTGTACGTCGTAGGAGTATCCGCCATTCTCGGAATCGTCCGGAGATTGCAAGATAACCAACGGCATCACGAGCTTGCGATTGGTCAGGGCTGGAACATCGCCGAGCAATTCCGCCGGAAGATCGCCGTGGCTTGCAAGTTGCGGTATCACCGCCGGGTCGTATGGGTAGTACGCATCGGGAATCTCCGGGTTTTCCGGATAGGTCTCGAGGATGGTGTTCGCGACGACCATTTCGACCTGACCGCCTGGACCGAGTGTCAGGCGCACGTAGTATTTCACGATAGAGTCGATGGCGTGCACCTGACCGTAATCGTCGACGTATGGATAATTGTCATACGACCAAAATGCGTCGCTGGCTGACGGTACCAATTCGTAACCGCCATCGGCCGTTCGGCTGACTAGCGCTGGAATTGACTCGCCGTTAGCCGGGAAGACGTCCGCGCCGGCTGTGGTAGTGCGAAAACCGACTGCGGAAACCGAGACGCTTTCGAATGGCCATGTTGGGGAATAGATCTTGTCATCCTGCCAAGCGACAGGCGGAAAGATCTCGTCGTCCAATGACAACATCGCTCGGGCGAGACAGTACGGGGACTGTGGATCGAACGGGCAGTAGGCGTCAATGTCCTGTTCGTCCTCGAACAGCTGCTGTGATGCGGCAAGGGACGTAACCGCCGCGAACGTATCCTGAACGCCTGCCGGCAAGGACATGTCGCCCCGCGCAATCAGCGCCAGCCCCATCATCAGGTGATCGACGTTGGGTTGGCGCGCGCGCGCCGCGCGGTAGAACGTGCCCGCATCGGTCACCGGTTGCCAATCATTGAATGCGCGAATCGCTCCGGCGAGCGCGGTGCTGCGCGGACTCAGGCGCGCCATCGGCTCCTCGGCGAAGCCGACGATGTGGTCGGGTCCGGCGAGTTCGATGAGTCGCGATTCCGGACCGAGCGGGCCGGCCCAGACCAGATGCGCCTCGGCGCCGCTGTTCCCCCAACTTGCGAGTGAACGATTGCGCGACGAGTCGATGACAGCCCGCAATCGACAGGGATGGTATCAGCAGGGGCGCTTTGATACCGGGAACCCGCGATTTGGATACGGGTGTCCCGGTAAAGCGTCGCTGGTAGAGCGATGACAACGCGGAGTCCACCGCCGAGGTGCGCTCGTCCTGTTCTTCACGGATCGATGGCGGAACTCACGCCGATGCTGACGGCCACAGGCACGGCGGCCAGCGCGGTCACTAGTGCAAGCGCAAGCGGCGCGCGGGCAAGGTAACGATGGCCGTTTCGCGATCGGCATCCAGCAGGTCGTTGGCATTGGGTTTCATGGGACTTTCTATTTGGTCGGGATGAGGGCGCAGGAATTGCGGGTGCAATCGCTTCGTTGCGGTGGAAGTTGTCGTGAGAGAACGGTCGCAGCGACATCGGTCCGCAGCGGGTGCGACGGCGGGAATGCCCGGGCGATCCCCGCGCGATCCCGCGTCGAATCCGCGTATCAGTCCGGATCGAACCCGTCGAGGAACAGGCCGACCAGCACGGCGCTTTGCGCGGTGTTGTTGCCGGGTTGCTGGTCCGGCTGGTCGTTGGGTTGGACCGTGCCGGAGATCTCCAGCCATTCGTCCTGGTCGCTGTCCAACGGAGCAAGGCCGGTGATTGTGTAGGTCGCACTTGCGCCGACCGCGAGGGCGGCGATGTCGTGTACCGGTCCCGTGCCGCCCGCCGCGCAGGTCGCGCCGACGCTCGCGACGCAGCTCCACGCCGTGCCGTCGAGTTCGGGCGGGGTCGCGAGGTCGACGCTGACCGAGTTGCTCGCGAACACGCCGTCGTTGCTGACGGTCGCCTGGAACTCGACCACTGCGCCGGCGCCGACGATCGGCTCCGGGGTGCTGATCTGCAGGTGCGCGTCGGCGGCGGCGACGACGATGCCGTCCTGCTCGCCGGCGATCGAACCGGTCGCGGCGTCGATCGCGCCGAGATTCTGCGCTCCGAACGTGCGCAAGGTCGCGGTGAAGGTGCCGCTGCCGTCGACGAGTTGCGCGTCCGCCGGCAGGGTCGCGTCCGGGTCGGAACTGGTGAAATGCACGAGGCCGTCGAAGCCGGTGGCGACATGGCCGAAGGCGTCGTATGCGACGACGTCGAATTCGTGCGGGCTGCCGGAGCGGGTCGGCGACGGGAAGCCGTCGACCTCGAATTCGACCGCGGCACCGGGCACGACCTGCAACGTGTGCGAGGTGTCCGTGCTCGCCGTGTATGCCTCGCCGCGCGGGCCCGCGAAGGTCACGTGCAGCGCATATTCGCCGACCGGCAAACCCGCGGGCACCTGGAACGGGATGTTGCTGGCGCCATCGTCGACCATCTGCTCGTAGCCCGGTGTCACGGGCGTGCCGTTCTCCCCGTAGACGATCATGACGACCTTGCCGCCGTCGACGATGCCGGAGTCCGCCGTCACGGTGACCGATGCCGTTGCGGACTGGCTGTCCGGGCTGTAGGTCACGACGACGTCGTCGGCCGTGGTCGTGGTCGGATCGGCCGCGGATTGCGAACCGACCGGATAGACGAACGCGCCGTCCGCTTCGCCGTCGAGTCCCGCGGGCGATCCGGAACCCCCGGAACCTGCGATCGCGTCGTTCGAGGTGGAAGTCACGCCGCCGGCAAACCACGCGCTGCCGCGCGAGAACAGCGCGCCCCCGAAACCGCTGCCACCGCCACCGCCGCCGGACGTTCCATCGATGCTGGTGCCGCCGTCGCCGCCTTCGGCGGTGTTGCCGAGAAACGTGACCTCGTCGTCCGCGGTCAGTTCGCCGTTGGTGTCCAGGAAGATGCCGCCGCCGAGGCCCGCGCCCCCGCCGCCCCCGCCTCCGGACGAGTTCATCCCGATCGATTTGCCGTCACCCCCGTCGCCGCCGCCGAAGCCGCCGACGCCACCGGGTTGAGTCGAGTTGTTGCCGTTGCCGCCGCCTCCGCCCCCGCCGCCGCCGAAACCACCGGCGCCACCCGCGGACACGCTCGAAGAGCCGCCTGCGGCGCCGCCGCCACCACCGCCGCCGCCCGGCCCGCCCGCGCCGCCCTCGCCCCGGTACGCGCCGCCACCGCCACCGCCGTTCTGGCCGGCGCCGCCCCCGGAGAACGTTCCCGTTTCGCCGTCGCTACCGAGACCCGCAATACCGCTGCCTCCCGCGCCGCCGCCACCCGCCCCGAAGTTGGAGTCTTCACCGTCACCGAAGCTTCCGCCGCCGCCGCCGCCGCTCGGATGGCCGGTACCGCCGTCGCCGCCGAGTCCGCCACCGCCCCCGCCGCCACCGATCTGCGCGGGAATGGCGTCGGAATCGCCACCCCGCCCGCCGATCGCGTGGCCACCTTCGAGCGTGATGTCGACCAGGTCGAGCCGCGCGCCGTCCGCGACCGTCAAAAGCCGGAAAGCGGGCGCCCCGGCGGCTCGCTGCAACGCTCCGCCATGGCCGATCAGGATGACCCGGCCAGTGATCGGCGGCAGGCCCGTCGGACCGAACGCGTCGTAACGCGTGCCGGCGTTCGCCGTGCCATCCAGCGTGATCGTGCAGCCGGGCGGCAGTTCGATGACGCCGGTATCAACGACATTGGCGGCCTCGATGCCGGTGGCCAGCGCCGCCTGGCTGCACGCGATGAGGCCGGGCACGCCGACCGCACCTCGTGTTTCGGCCGGCGTTGCCTGCGCGCTACCGGCGAGCGCCATCGCGATGGCGAACGAAGTCGCCGTTACCTCGATGCAGCTGGCCATCCTGCTCCTTCCTCCCCGCAATCGAATGGATCGGCGCAGGCAGGAAAACACCCACGCCATCCCATGATCGATACAAGCGCAGGAACGTGCCCCGGACTATCACCGTGCCTGCAAATCGATGGAAACTCGACCCCGAAAATACGCATCGCGGCTTCCGGATTCCCGTAGAGCGCCGCTTGTTGCGTTTGGTGCGCTGCGGTGGAAGGCGAGCGCAGCAAGTTGCGCTCTACAGGGTGCGTCGTGGCGTACGGCGAGCGCAGCAAGCTGCGCTCTACGGGGGCTGCATGCGGGAAGGCGGCGGGCTATTGCAGTTCGTAGGGGACCAGTCGCCTCGTGGGCGCGAACGTGATCGGCGCCGCGCCGGTGCCGTCTTCGTCCGAAGTGAAGTTTTCCAGTACCCACAAGGTGTTGCCGGTCCGGTGCACGGCTTCCCAGCCCCGGTACTGGTACACGAGGGACGGTTCGACGGGATCCGGCCGGGTCAGCAACAGCCGTCCGCTGTCGGCGCCACCCGGCAGGCTCCAGTCACCCCACGGGAACAGGTCGCCATCGAAGTCCTGTTCGATCGTTCCGTCCTCGTGGAACGAGAGGATGTACGGCGGCACACAGAACGGGTAGTAGTCGCCTTCGTTCGCCGGTGGTGTCTGGAGATCGCCATAGGGCCCTGCGCACCAGAACCCGTTCAGGCGGCTGCGGTAGCTGCCCGGAACCGCGGGTGCGGTGAAGCCATCGGCATCGGAGGGCAGCAGCACGCCTTCGATGAGGTTCTCGCCGTCGGTCCCGTTGATGTGCAGCGCGATCCGCCAGATGTCCGGCTGTTCCTCGTTGAGGAAGCGCACCTCGGCATGCCGGCCCGCGCTGTCCATTGTCAACGAATCGCCGTCGGCGACGAACGTGAATGCCTGGCCCGCGCGCTCGGCGACGCCATCGGTCGATCCGAATGCGTGGGTGTCGTAGGCGTAGCCGCCGTCGATCGCTTCGAAGGGCTGAGGAACCAGCGAAGGCATGACGACGGTCGTGTTGGTCAGCGTCGGCACGTCTGCCAGCAATTCGACCGGCAACGCATTGGCGCCGTCCGGGCGCGGCAGCACGGCGGGGTCGTAGGGAATGGTTTCCGTCGGGATCTCGGGATTGTCCGGATAGCTGATCTCGTACGATGTGGAGTAGCCGATCTCAACCTGACCGCCGGGGCCCGAGGTGAGTCGCACGTAGTACCCGGTGGTTGTCTGCAATGCCTGGACCTGTTCGCCGCCGACGTAAGCGAAGTATTCGAACGTTCCGAAGTTTCCGCCGCCCGCCGGCGCCAGTTCGTAACCGCCATCTGCCAGAGCGGTAGCGGTCGCCGCGACGGACACCCCCGCGCCCCCGCCGATCAGCACGTCGGCCGCGCCACCCGCGGTCGGACGGAACGCGACCGGCGCTTGCGTAACGCTGCCGAACGCAAGAATCGGCCAATGCAGGACGCCCTCGTTCCACGCGACCGGTGGAAATGCCGTCGGTTCGAGCGGATAGCTTGAGGGAACGTCGCAGTACGAGGCTTCCGGATCGAAGTCGCAGGACGCCAGCGCGGTCTGCTCGGCCGACCAGAGCGCCTGCGAGGCCGCGAGCGAGGAAACCGCCGCGAATGTGTCGGGTACGCCATCGGGCAGGGCGAGATCCCCGCGAGCGATCATGGCCAGGCCGAGCATCAGGTCGTCGGCGCCGATCTGTCGCGCGCGCGCGGCGCGGTGGAACGTCGCCGCATCCGTGACCGGTTGCCACTCGTTGAACGCGCGGATCGCGCCCGCGAGCGCGGTGCTGCGCGGTCCGAGATGCACCAGCGGTTCGTCCGCAAAGCCGAGTTCGTTGTCCGCGCCCGCGAGGGATACGAGCCGCGCGAGCGGGCCGAGCGGGCTCGCCCACGCGATCGCGGATGCGCCGCCGCTGCCGCGGGCGACGATCTCGACGATTGCGTCGGGATCGATCTGGTTGACCTCGATCCCGACGCGATAGCCGCCGTCGCCGCCGGTTCGCGTGGATGCGACGAGATCGCCGAAATGCGCCTCGACCGTTGCATTGCCGAGCGCGGCCGGGTAGCCCGCACTGCCTTCGATCACGAAGGTCTCCATGAACTCGGACTTGAAGATTTGGTCGTTTGCCGGCACGCCTGCCGACACGTCGAGGCCGGTTGCCACCAGGCCGGCGGTGAGAACGATTCGGATTGAATTCTCCATCATGACTTCGGTTTCCCTGTCTGGATCGCAAGTGGATTGGCGGATCGCGCGCCGCGCACGCCGCTCACGACCGGTCTGGCGAGAACCGGTGCCGGAACGGCTCATCGCGCTTCGCCAGCCGAAGTGGAAAGGAATCTGGCATTTCGGTCAATACTCGCACCTGCGCAGGCCGCGGCATGACGGGAATCACGCCGACCGGATGAATGCGTGATCGTGCCGGAGCCGGTGGGCCGGTCGCGAGGTGTCTTGAAGTTGATTTGCCCGTGGCTTAGTCTGGCCCGGTTTCTTGCTGAAATCGTGCATCCACAGGGGAAAGTTCATGCTACGCCTCGCCCTTGGTCTCGGAGCCTTGCTCTGGGCGCTGCCCTGCGTCGCGGCCGTTTCACCCACCGGGCTGCCCGCGGTGGTCTCCGGCAACGGCGACACCGTGTTCGCCGATGGCTTCGAGTTCCGCCCGCCGAACATCCTGCTCGTCATCATGGACGACGTCGGGGTCGACCAGATTCCGTCGTTCGGCTACGGCGGTTCCGTGGCGCCGAGCATGCCGAGCATCGATGCGATCGCCGAAGGCGGCTTGCGCTTCCGCAACACCTGGTCGATGCCGGAATGTTCGCCCGGACGTTCTGTGCTGCTCACCGGGCGTTACCCGTTGCGCAACAACCTGTACCAGGCGCTCGGGCCGAACGATCTCGCGAATTCGCAGATCAGCCCGTACGAGGTCACGGCGCCGAAGCTGCTGCGCAATGCGAATTACGAGAGCGCGATGTTCGGCAAGTTCCACCTCGCCGGACCGGAGAACAATGCCGCGGAGAATGCGACCCCGAGCGTGCTCGGTTGGGATGACTTCTACGGCTGGACCGGCGGCCTGCCCGGTTCCATCGACACCACGGCCGGCGGCGTCGGCGACGAGGGCGACTATTCCTGCGGTTTCGTGCCGGATACCGCGCGCGATCCGGTGCTCGGCGCCGACAGCGGCGCGTGCTACGTGCCGGTTTCCGGTGGCGGATTCACGTGCTCGGTGCTGGCCGGAACCAATCCGGCCGGTGATTCGCCGGGCCTGCAATGCCTGACGAACGGCGGCATCCTCGTGCCCGGGCAAGCCTGCGAGAGCGATCCGCCCGCCGGGCTTGCGTGGGATCGCGAAAACGCACACTACGTGTCGCCGCTGGTCATCAACCATGACGGCACGGTCGAGGAAGTGGATCTCGCCGACCCGCGCAGCCGCGGCTACCGCGCGACGATCGAGGCCGATGCGGCGATCGACTGGATCCTCGATCGTGCCGATTCCGATCGGCCGTGGATGGCCACGCTGAGCTTCAGCTCGGATCACACGCCGTTGCAGCAACCACCCGGCGCCTTGCTGCCGTCCGGGGTGGCGACCGGCTTGACTGCCGACTGCGCCGACACCCTGAACCAGCGGCGCCTGTCCGACGCGCTGATCGAGTCGATGGACACCGAACTCGGTCGCGTGCTGGTCGAGACCGGAATCGCCGAGCCGGCTCCCGGCGGCGGGCTTGCCTACGACCCCGCCGCGAGCAACACCGTGGTCGTGATCTACGGCGACAACGGCTCGTTCGGCCCGACCGTGAAACTGCCGTTCGATGCGGCCCGCGCCAAGGGCAGCGCGTACCAGACCGGCGTGTGGGTGCCGCTGATCGTCGCCGGCCCGATGGTCGCCTCGCCGGGGCGCGCGGTCGAACACATGGTCAATGGCGCCGACGTGTTCCGCCTGTTCGGCGATCTCGCCGGGCTCGACGTGCCGGCGCTGGTGCCGCGCGTGCTCGATTCGGTTCCGATGTCACCGTATCTCCACGACCCGGACCAGCCGAGCCTGCGCGCGTTCAACTTCACCCAGGGTGGTTTGAACATCCAGAAGGACGGCGGCCGCAACGGGCCGTGCGTGTTCGGCTCGATGTGTTCGCATACACCGACGTCGAAGTCGGTGTGCGAGGACAACGGCGGCGTGTGGTGGGGCGTCGGCGCGGACGATCCGGGCGTGATCGTCGGCGACCTCGAACAATGCTGGCAGGTCAACCAGGCGATCTACCAGGCCGATCCGGCGAACTATCCCGACAACCGCATCACGATGGGCTGGACCGAGTACCAGGCGGTGCGCAACGAGCACTTCAAGCTGGTTCGCAACCGCGCGCTCGACTACGACCCGGAGATCGACGATGGCGTCGAGATCGCGACGGAGGAGTTCTACCGCATCGACCAGGCCGCGCCGATCCCGCTGCTCGACACCGAGGACCGCGATCTCCTCTCCCATGGCGGCCTGAACCCGGTGCAGCAGCAGAACTTCGACGAACTCGAGCAGGAACTGGAGGCGATCCTCGCATCGAAGATGGATTGCCCCGGGGACGGCAACGACGACGGCAATGTCGACCAGGCGGACCTCGACAACTACGACGAAATCGTCAGCGAATGGAACGGTTCCAGCAGCTACGATTTCGATTACGACGGCATCACCGACATCACCGACCGACAGGTCATCGAAGACAACCTGGGTACAGACTGCCTGCCCGTGGGGCCGTGATCGAGCGGAGGAAGGTGCTGCCGCTGGCTTTCCTGCTGTTGGCGGCCTGTTCCCCGACGCCGCCTCCCGCGGTCGATGTGTCGCCGGCGAAGGCGGTCGACGCCTCGATTCCGGCCCGCGCCAACATCCCCGATTACGTCGGCGCGGAATCCTGCGCGGAATGCCACGCGGACGAATACCGCGCCTGGCTAGGTTCGCATCATGATCTCGCGATGCAGGAAGCCGGTCCCGCGTCGGTGCTCGGCGATTTCGATGGGGCCCGGTTCGAGTACGCGGGCGCCTCGACCGTCTTCCATCGCCGCGACGGCCGTTATTTCGTCACCACCGACGGGCCGGACGACAGGCCCGCCGAGTTCGAAATCCGCTACACCTTCGGTGTCGACCCGCTGCAGCAATACCTGATCGCGATGCCGGGCGGTCGCCTGCAGGCGTTCGGAGTCGCGTGGGACAGCCGGCCCGCAGCGCAGGGTGGCCAGCGCTGGTTCCACCTGTATCCGGACCTGTCGGTGAAGGCGGGCGATGCGCTGCACTGGACCGGGCGCAACCAGAACTGGAACTTCATGTGCGCCGGCTGCCATTCGACCGGGCTGGACAAGGGTTACGACGCCTCGGGCGACCGCTACCGGACCCGCTGGGCGGAACCGGATGTCGCGTGCGAAGCCTGCCACGGACCGGGCCGGGCGCACGTGGAATGGGCGCGCCAGCCGGATCGAGAGGGCATCGCCTCCGATCCGGGCCTCGTGGTGCGCTTCGACGAACGCAGGGACGTGCGTTGGCTGCCGATACCCGGAGCCGGCCATCCACGGCGCAGCACGCCGCGCGAGACGCGCGTGGAGATCGATGCCTGCGGTCGCTGCCATGGCCGCGGCACGCAACTCGCGGCGGACACAGCCCACGGATCATCGCTGCTGGACAGCCATCGCCCCGCGCTGCTGACCCCGGACCAGTACTGGCCGGATGGCCAGATGCGCGGCGAGGTGTTCACCTGGGGCTCGTTCCTGCAAAGCCCGATGCAGGCCGCGGGCGTGACCTGTTCGGATTGCCACGAGCCGCATTCGCTGAAATTGCGCGCACAGGGCAATGCGTTGTGTGCGCAGTGCCATCCGGCCGAACGCTACGACCGCGCGAGCCACACGCATCACGCAGCGAACGGCTCCGCAGGCGAGTGCGTCGCCTGTCACATGCCGGTCACGACGTTCATGCAGGTCGACGGGCGGCACGACCACCGCTTCCGCGTTCCGCGTCCCGACCTCTCGGTGCGCTTCGGCGTGCCGAATGCGTGCACCGATTGCCACGCGGATCGGGACGCCGAGTGGGCCGCGACCACGCTGCATACGTGGTTCCCGGAGGCCCGCGATCGAACGGCGGATTTCGCCGACGCGCTGCACGAGGCGCAGGTCGGCGCGCCCGGAACCCGCGAAGACTTGTCGCGCGTGATCGGCGATCCGCGCCAACCCGCGATCGTACGCGCGAGCGCCTTGCGTGCGCTGGCGCCGTGGCTGACAGCGGAGACCCTGCCGCCGGTGGTCGCTTCGCTGGACGATCCCGATCCGCTGGTCCGCATGGCCGCGGTCGAGGCGATGGCGCCGCTCGATCCGCCGCGGCAGGCGCAGCATCTCGGGGCGCTGCTCGACGATCCGGTGCTCGCGGTGCGGATCGAAGCGGCAAGCGCGCTGGTGGGCGCCGGAGAACGCCTGCTCGATCCCGCGCGACGCATCGCGTTCGCTGCGGCGCTCGAGGAAACCCTGGCCTCGTTGCGTTTCAATGCCGACCGGCCGGACGCGAGCGTCAATCTCGGCAACCTGTACCGGCGTCGCGGCGACCTCGATGCCGCCGCGGCAGCCTGGCGGCGCGCGATCGGACTGGACGCGGGTTTCGTCGCGGCCTGGGTCAACCTGGCCGATCTCGAACGGCAACGCGGGGATGAGCCGGCCGCGCTTGCCACGCTGCGTTCGGGACTCGAGCGGGTTCCCGATTCCGCCGAGTTGCAGCACGCGCTTGGTCTCGCCCTCGTGCGCGCGGGCCGCAGGGACGAAGCGCAGGCGGTGCTGGAGTCGGCCGCGCGGCGGGCTCCCGAAACGGCGCGCTACAGCCACGTGCTCGCGGTTGCCCTGCACGACTGGAGCCAACCCGCTCGGGCGCGCGAATGGCTGGAACGGTCGCTGCAACGCCATCCGTTCGATCGCGACCTGCTCACCACGCTCGCGCTCTACCGCATCGAGGCCGGCGAACGCGACGCGGCGCGAGCGCTCGTGCAGCGTCTTCGGGAACTCGATCCCGCCAGCCATGCGGTCCGCGAGCTTTCGCGGTATGTCGGCGCAGAGCCGTGAGCGGGAAGCCGGTAGCCTTTAGCCGGGAATCGGAGAGCGACAAGCGACAAGCGCGAAGCGAAGCCGGGCCCGGGTGCGCGGTGCGCATCCGGGCTGCGGCTCCTGCCGGATCGGGTTACGCGGCGTTCGGGTCGTCGCCGTGCCCGGATCGTGTCTGCCGGAGCATGACGATCGGAGCGCCGACACGTGGCGGTTCCTCGAAGCGGCCGATGAACAACGCATCGGTCTCGAAGGCGCCGATGTCGACCCCGGCGCCGACTTCGCGATTCTCGCCGCGCTGGTCGGTATGCGGGTCGGTCTTGCCCTGGTCGTTGTAGATGCCCCGGTTGAAGGCCCAGCTGCCGGTGCCGATCGGCTGGGTCTGGGTCGCGCCGCCATAGTCGCCCAGCGGCAGCATGTCGATGTACTCCTCGACGATCGTGTCGGGTGGCGGCAGGCCGCCGCTGTCCCAGCCGACGAGGTTGTGGTCCCCGGTGATCGTTGCATCGGGCACGAACCAGTCGTAGCTGGCGCCGTCGCCGGAGTTTCCGGACACGATGTTGCTGATCGCGGTGACGGTCACGGATGCGTCACCGCCGATGAACAAGCCGGCGTTCTCATAAGTCTCGTTGACGTTGTTCGTGATCGTCGTGTTGGACAGGTAAACGCTGCCGCCGGCGGACGGATACAGGAACGCGCTCGATCCGGACGAGACGGTACCGGTCGTCGAATGGCTGGTGTTTCCGGAGATCGTGCTGCTGCGGATGGTCGAATCGCCGAACACGGCGAGACCGCCGATGTTGGCGGCCTCGTTGCCGGAGATCGTCGAGCGGCCGATGAACGCGCCACCGTTGATCTGCATCCCGCCGCCCTGGCCGGATGCGGCCTCGATGGTCGCGTTGTGCGCCTCGTTGCCGGCGACGGTGCTGTACTTCATCGTCAGTCCTCCCTCCGCATACACGCCGCCGCCGCGCGCAATGCCGCTGCCCTCGACCAGGGCGTCGTTGCTCACGACCACGCTGTACTTCATGGTCAGGTTGCCATCCGCGGCAATCGCACCGCCGGTTGCCGGCCCGTTGCCCGTGTGCCGGGCCTGGCAGTACTTGGCGACGGAGTTCTGGAAGACGACATCACCCGACGACGCCACGCAGCCACCACCTGCGTACTTCGAGTCGCTCGACTGGTACTTGCTGCCGAATGCGAGCGTCAGGCTGTCGATCCCAAGGGTGCCCGTGCCGCCGTGCTGGATCAGCCCCGCGTTTCCGGCATATACCCCGTTGATGACCGGTGCGCGGTTCGCGCCGCGCAGGGTCAGCGACTCCTGGGTCACGAACAGCGGGCTCTCGAGCGTGATCTCGCTGCAGGTAAGCTCGCTGAGATCCACCGTGTCGCCGTCCACCGCGACATCGTCGACGATCTGGCGCAGGCTGCCGGGGCCGTCGTCGTCGCAGTTGGTCACGATCAGCGCATCGCCGCGCGGCTCGTTCGCGCCGGACGGCAGATAGTCGGCGGCCCAGCGCTGCGATTGCGCGATGATCGCCCGGTTGCGCGCCTGCTGCTCCGCATCGCCGAGCCGCTGTGCGATGCGCGCATCCTGCGGGATGGTGAGGCCGTCCGCGGGCGCGGCCGGTGTCGCGGGCGCGGCGAGCGCAAAGCTGATGGCCAGTGCAAGCGAACCCGCAAGCGGCATGCCGCGTCGGGTTCGGGTGATTGGTGTTCTGCGTGGCGATGGCATGGGTATCCTCCGTTGAACCAAGTCCCCTGTCTGCGTACATCGCAGGATCGTGGCCGACTGTGCCACGCGAGCGCGTGCGAATTCGTGACCGCGTGGCCGCACGGACCGTGAACCAATCGACGGAAGCAGCACCAGGTGGGACATGCCGCGCCGCCCATCGGCTCGCGATACGATGGCCGGAGCTTGGATTTGTCCTCGCGTGACCCCATGCTGCGGCCGGCCATCGTCCAGCCACAGCTTTCGAGGTATTTCGCCGTGCCGATCTATGAATTCGAGTGCCGTGCGTGCAGCGTCGTGTTCGAGCGCCTGCAGAAACTGTCCGATCCGGATCCGGTCGAGTGTCCCGAATGCGGCCAGCCGCGGGTTCGCCGACGCCTGACCGCGCCGGCGTTTCGGCTCGCCGGATCGGGCTGGTACGAGACCGATTTCAAGAAGGAAGGCGACACCAAGCGCAATCTCGCAAGCAAGGACGAGGCGCCGAAACCCGCCGCGTCCGAAGCGCCGAAACCGGCATCCGCCGCCACGGGCACGGCCGCCGCCACACCCGCGAAGACCGCGGCGACTCCCGCCGGGGCCGCGCCGAAGGACGGCGGCAGGGCTTCGGCCTGATCGGTCGGAAACCCGTGCGCGTGTGGGGAGCCCGGCGCAACGCGGGACGCGTCCGCGGCGGTGGATGTTCATTCAGCTTCGACGCGGGATAGTGCGCGGACGGGGAATGCGATCGGCGATCGGTTTCGTCCGTGCAATGCTGTTCAACCGGAAGGAGAGTCCGATGATTGCGCGCTACATTGCGGTACTGGGGTTGCTCGGCTGCGCGTTTCTGCCAGACATGGCGAATGCCCAGCGTCATTCCGAAACGATCACCTGCGAAAGCCGCGATTACCGGCCGGCTCATTGCCGGGTGAACTGGCGACAGGCCCAGTTGGTCCGGCAGATCTCCAGCACCGCCTGCATCGAGGGCCGGACCTGGGGCATGGATCGCAGCGGGATCTGGGTGAACCAGGGATGTGCGGGCGTGTTCGCCCAGGCACGTGGGGCCCATCGCCCGGGAATGGCCGGTGGCTGGCATCCGGGTCCGGGCTGGGATCGCAGCATCCGCCTGAGATGCGAAAGCGAGGATTATCGCTACCGCATGTGCCGGGTTGATACCGGACGTGGCAGCGCGGTGCGCATCGAGCAACGTATCTCCGACACGCGCTGCATCGAAGGTCGCAACTGGGGCTGGAACCGCGCCGGCATCTGGGTCGATCAGGGTTGTGCCGCGGTGTTCGTGGTCGACCGGCGCTGGCGCTGATTCCCCGACCGGCGCCCGGAATCCGGGTGGTCGGCGCTTGCTGATACCCAAGGCGCCCGCTTCGGCGGGCGTCGTCGTTATTGCGACGCAGCACGATCCTCCGTAGGATTCCCGGCTTTGCCGGCGCCGCGCGTGCGCCCGGCACGGAGCCCTCCATGCGTACCCATTATTGCGGCCTCGTCGACGAATCCCTGGTCGGCCAGCCGGTCGTCCTGTGCGGCTGGGTCAACAGCCTGCGCCTGCAAAGCCATGTCGCGTTCGTCGACCTGCGTGACCACGAGGGCATCGCCCAGGTCGTCATCGAACGCGACAACGCGGCCGCGTTCGCGATCGCGGGGGAAATCGGCAACGAGTTCTGCCTGCGCGTCTCGGGAACCCTGCGCAAGCGCCTTGCGCCGAACGACAAGCTTGCGACCGGCGCGGTCGAACTGCTCGCCGAGACCGTCGAGGTACTGAACGCCGCCCGCAACCTGCCATTCGCGTTGCACGAGAACCCGAACGAGGAGATGCGGCTCAAGTACCGCTATCTCGACCTGCGCCAGCCGGGGATGCAACGCATGTTGCGGTTGCGCACGCGGCTGGTCTCGGCGCTGCGGCACTGGCTCGATGCGCGCGGCTTCCAGGATATCGAAACGCCGATCCTGACCAAGGCGACGCCGGAAGGTGCGCGCGACTACCTGGTGCCTTCGCGCCTGCATGCGGGCGAGTTCTTCGCGCTGCCGCAGTCGCCGCAGTTGTTCAAGCAGTTGCTCATGGTCGCGGGCTTCGACCGCTACTACCAGATCGCGCGCT
>CAYWZC010000064.1:6558-15868 GCA_964462745.1 uncultured Rhodanobacteraceae bacterium | reverse complement strand
TCGCGGACGAAAGACGCCGACCGACATCGCACGATCCGTGTTCGGGGCGCGACGTGGGACATTGTGCCGGCCGCGCATTGCGCGTCCGGCCTACGGTGCCCGATCGCCGCGATGACGGTCCCGCTCAAACGCCGCCGAACGTGATGCGTACTTCGTGGTGGCGGCCGTCGTCGCGGAGTTCGAAGTCGGTGCCGGGCTGCATTTCGCCGTCGACTTCGACGGTCGCGACGGCGTTGCCGACGCCGATGCGCACGGCTTCGATCGCGTAGTTCGACGTGCGCCAGGTGTAGTCGATCGCGTAGCCGCTCCAGGTGGCCGGCACGCACGGTTGCAGGCCGAGGCGGCCGTCGCGCACGCGCAGGCCGAGCAGGGAGCCGGTGACGAGTTGGTGCATCCAGCCGGCCGAGCCGGTGTACCAGCTCCAGCCGCCGCGGCCCTTGTGGCCTTCGGCCCAGTACACGTCGGCAGCGACGACGTAGGGTTCCACCTTCCAGGTATCGACGCCGGCCGCATCGCGCGCGTGGTTGATCGGGTTGATGAGGTCGAACAGTTCCCACGCGGTCGCGTCGCGGCCGGCCGCGGCGCAGGCCATCGCAAGCCATACCGCGGCGTGCGTGTACTGGCCGCCGTTTTCGCGGATGCCGGGGATGTAGCCCTTGATGTAGCCGGGATCGAGCGTGGTGCGGTCGAACGGCGGATCGAACAACTGGATGACCTTTTCGTCGCGATGCACGAGCCGTTCGAGCGCCGCGTCGAGCGCCTGCCGGCGTCGCGAAGGTTCGCCGACGCGCGCGAGTTCAGCCCAGCTCTGCGGCAATGAGTCGATCTGGCATTCCTCGCTTTCGGCCGAACCGATCGGCATGCCGTCGTCGTCGTACGCGCGCCGGTACCACGCGCCGTCCCAGCCGTTCTGCTCGATGTGGCGCGCGAGCGCGGCGGCTTCGGAGCGGCACAGTTCGGCGAGCGGCGCGTCGCCGCGCGCGAGCGCGAGTGGCGCGAAGCGATGCAGCACGTCGGCGAGGAAGAACGCGAGCCACACGCTTTCGCCACGGCCGTGGCGGCCGAGCCGGTTCATGCCGTCGTTCCAGTCACCGGCGCCGATCAGCGGCAGGCCGTGGCTGCCGAAGCGCAGGCCGTGGCGCAGGGCGCGCGCGCAATGCTCGTACACGCCGTGCGCCTCGCCGCCGGGCTCGGCGATGTCGTAGTAGGACTCCTCGTGCGCATCGAGCGGACGGCCTTCGAGGAACGGCACCGCCTCGTCGAGCACCGCGATGTCGCCGGTTGCCTCGACGTAGCGCGCGGTGGCCCACGGCAACCACAGGAAATCGTCGGAGAAGTGCGTGCGCACGCCGCGTCCGGACGGCGGATGCCACCAATGCTGCACGTCGCCCGCGGCGAACTGGCGCGATGCACACAACAGGATCTGCGCGCGCACCAGCGCGGGTTCGATCGCAAGCACCGACAGCACGTCCTGCAACTGGTCGCGGAAGCCGAACGCGCCACCGGACTGGTAGAACCCGCTGCGTCCCCACAGCCGGCACGCGATGACCTGGTAGGTCAGCCAGCCGTTCGCGAGCAGGTTGGTCGCGCGATCCGGCGTGTGCACGACGATGCGGCCGAGCAGGTCGCGCCACTGCCTGCGCACCGCGGCGAGTTCCGCCGTCGCAGCCGCGGGCGTCGCGTGGCGCGCGGCGCGCCGCGCGGCGTCGTCCGCGTCCGCGCCGACGCCGAGCACGAACACGAGTTCCCGCTCTTCGCCGGGCGCGAGTTCGAGCGGCGCGAGCCACGCCGCGCACGGATCGAGCCCGGCGCCGAAGTTTGCGTCGAGTTCGGCCTGCTGCATCGCCGCCGGCGCGCGCAGGTCGCGGTTGCGGCCGATGAACGCGCGGCGGTCGGCGCTCGCGCTGACCCGGTTCGCGCTCGTCGCGAAGAAGCCGACGTGGCGGCCGAACGCCTCGTTGTAGAAGTTGGTCGCGAGGATCACGCGGCCGCCGGAGCCGGCCACCGCGCCGTCCGGGTTCATGCGCCGCATCGTGCGCACGTGCGGCGCGGCGCGTTCGCGCTGGTCGCCGAGCACCCATTCGACGCAGGCGGCCACGCTCAGCCGGCGCTTGCCGGAAGACTCGTTGCGCAGCGTCAGCGTCACGAACTTGAGCGGCTCGCGGACCGCGACGAACTGGGTCAGCGTGCTCGCGATGCCGGCCTGCACGGTTTCGAATGCGCTGTAGCCGAAACCGTGGCGCACGCGATACGCGTCGCGGCCGCGCACCGGCCACGGCGACGGCGACCAGTACTCGCCGCTGTCCTCGTCGCGCACGTAGAACGCCTCGCCGCTGTCGTCGCAGATCGCGTCGTTGTGCCATGGCGTGAGCCGCGATTCGCGCGCGTTGCGGAACCAGGTGTAGGCGCTGCCCGACTCGGACACGACGCTGCCGAATTCGGGATTCGCGAGCACGTTGACCCATGGCATCGGCGTCGCATGGCCGGGCGGCAGCCAGATCACGTATTCGTCGCCGGATACGGCATGACCGCCGGTGCCGTTGAACAGCAGCAGGTCGCGCGGCGCCTCGAGCGATCGCACCGGCTCACCGCCGCGCACGCGGACCGCCGCGGGCGGCGGCAGCGCCTTCGAGGCGACGGCGCGCGGCAACTGTTCGGCCAGCGTACCGTGGCTGCCGTCGAGGACCACGTGCGCGGTCGCGAGCAGCAGGCTGCGATCCTCGACGCCGATGTGCTCGCTGCGGCGCACGAACACGCCGCCCGGCCGGTCCAGCGCCTGCGCCTCGGCGCTCGAACCGAGCAGGCCCATGATCTGGTCGTGCAATTCCTGGCGATAACCCGACGCGTCCTCGTTCCAGATCACGAGGTCCGCGCGCAGGCCGTGCATCTGCCAGTACAGGTGCGCGCGCAGCGCCTCGCGCACGAGGCCGAGTTCGGAACTGTCGCCGACCCGCACCAGCACGATCGGCAGGTCGCCCGAGATCCCGTATTTCCACAATCCCGACTGGCCGACGCCGAGGGTCGAGGTCGTGCCGGCGCGCCGGCGCAGGTCGCTGTCGGCGTACACGACCGAACTCGCGAGCCGGCAGAACCACTGGGTTTCGGCCGGCCGCAGGTCGAGTTGGTGGCGGATCACCTGGTCGCGCGTCCACGCGAGCTCGAACACGCGCGCGTCGAGGTGCCGGAATGCGTAGCGGTCGGCCAGCGCGAGCGCGGCCTCGCGCGTCGCGGCGATGCCGGTGACGATGTCGAGCGTCGCCGATTTGCCCGGATCGAGCACCACCTCGCGGCGCAGCGACGCGACCGGATCGAGCACCGCGCCCGCGCCACCCGCGAGCGCTGCGCCATCGGCGAGCGCGGCCGGCGCGGCAGGCGTGTGGCCACGGCCGACGAACACCTCGCGCCTCGTCTCGAACGTCGCCGCGCCCCACGCCGGCCCGCGCACCGCCGCGAGATGCAGGAACCACGGCGGATCCTCGTCGTCCGCGCGCGGCCGGCGCCGCGCGAGGATCGTCTCCTGCGCCGCGCTGTATTCGGTCTCGACGAACAGCTTGTTGAAGATCGGATGCGCCTGCGCGTCGCTGCGCCGGGTCAGCACGAGTTCGACGTAGCTGGTCAGGGCGAGGCGGCGACGCACGCCGGAGCGATTGGTGACGACGACGCGACGCAGTTCGATGTCGTCCTCGGACGACACCGCGATGCGCGTATGCGTTTCGATGCCGTGGTCGCGGCGGCGGAACTCCGCGCTCGCCTGGCCGAAGATCGCGTGCAGGTCCGATCCCGCGGCGCGGGTCGGCTGCAACGTGTTCGACCACAGGTGGCCCTTGTCGAGATCCTGCACGTAGCAGAAGATGCCGTTCGCGTCGCGCGTCGCGTCGCTCGCCCAGTGATTGACCGCGATGTCGTTCCACTGGCTGAAGCCGCCGCCGGCCTGCGAGATCGCGACGTGGTAGCGGCCGTTCGACAGCAATTGCAGTTGCGGCACGCCGGTATCCATGTCGGCCAGCACGCGTGCGGCGGATTCGTTGTCACGGCGCGGTTCGGCCGGTTCCTGCGCGCGCAGCGTGTTCGCGTCGATGCTGAGCACCGCGGGCACCTTTTCCTGCAACAGCAACTGGTTGGCCTGGAACATCGGTTCGCGCAGGAAGCGACGCTGCATCGGGCGGTCGTTGAGCGCGCTGGACAGGGCGAGGAAGGTCATGCCCTGGTGGTGCGCCATGTAGGCGCGCACGATCGCGAAGTCCGCATCGGCCGGCAGCCGCGCGGGCGTGTAGTCGAGCGCCTCGTAGAAGCCGTGGCGTCCCGCGGCGCCGAGCGCGGCGAGTTCGGCGAGGTTGCGGCAGCTCGCGTCGGGGCGCAGCAGCAGTGCCATCGCGCTCGCGTACGGCGCGACCACGAGATCGTCCGCAAGCCCGCGCTTGAGGCCGAGCCCGGGCACGCCGAACGCGCGGTACTGGTACACGAGGTTCACGTCGGTGATGTTGTACGCCGATTCGGAGATTCCCCACGGAACGCCGCGCTCGCGGCCGTATTCGATCTGCCGATCAATCGCGGCGCGACAACTTCGGGTCAACAGGGTGTTGTCGAAGCTCGGCATCAGCAGTTGCGGCATCAGGTACTCGAACATCGAGCCGCTCCACGACACCAGGGTCGGGCGCCCGGCCGCGACCGTCAGCAGGCGGCCGAGCGCGAACCAGTGGTTGCGCGGCAGCTTGCCCTGCGCGATCGTGATGAAGCTCGCGAGTCGCGCCTCGGACGCGAGCAGGTCGTAGGCGCTCGCGTCGGCACGGCCTTCCTCGACGTTGTAGCCGATCGTCAGCAGGTGTTGCTTCGGCAGCCACAGGAAGTCGAAATCGATGTCGCTGAGCGCACGGCAGCGCAGTGCGAGTTCGGCGGCCCGCGCGCCCTGCGCATCGAGGCGTTGCCGCAGGTCTTCGAGCGCCGCGCACCACGCCGCGCCGGCCGGCGTGTCCCGCGCGGCATCGTCGGCGAACGCGGCGAGTGCGGCACCGGCGAGCACGCCCGCGCGGCGCAGCGACGGATTGCGGTCGAGGCGTTCGAGCAGGCCCTCGACCGCGTCACCGAAGCGCGCCTCGCCGCGCAGGCCGAGCCACGGCGCGTAGTCGGCAAGATGCGCCTGCCATGCGCGGCACTGTTCCTCGACCGCGAACAGGCCGTCGACCGCCTCGATGTCCTCGCGCGCGCTAATCCGCTGCGCGAGCCGCGCGACCTGCGCGGCGAGGCGCGCGAGCTGGTCGGCCTGTGCCGCGAGCGAGGAAGCCGGCGTCGGCGCTTCGTCGAGGCAGCGTTCGATCGCGGCGACGAGATCCGCATCGGGATCGGCGGCCGGATCGGCGACGTCCGCGCGTGCACGCACCGCCTCGCGGTAGCTGCGCCACGCGTCGCCGAGTCCGCGCCACGCCTGCGCGGGCAGGATGCGTTCCTCGCCGAGATGGTCGAGTCCGCGCGCGAGCACGATGAGGCAGCCGAGCAGGTTGCCGCTGTCCACCGTCGACACGTAGGCCGGGCGCAGGATTTCCAGGCTGCGCGTGTCGTACCAGTTGTACAAGTGGCCGCGATGGCGCGGCATGCGATCGAGCGTCGCGAGCATGTCGGTCACGCGCGCGAGCACGCCCGCGATCGTCAGGTAACCGAAATCCCAGGCCGACAGGATCGCGGTGAGGTACATGCCGATGTTGGTCGGCGAGGTGCGATGCGCGACTTGCTCGTGCGGATACTCCTGCACGTTGTCCGGCGGCAGCCAGTGGTCGGCGGGACCGACCCGGGTCTCGAAGAACGACCAGGTGCGCCGCGCGACGACGCCGAGGAACGCGCGCTGGCGCGCACCGAGTTCGCCGTGCTGCCGCGCCTTGCGCGGCCGGCTGAGGCGCCAGGCCAGCAGCGGCGAGAACGCCCACACGAGCAGCAGCGGCGCGGACAGCAGCAACGGCAGGATCGGGCGTTCGGCGAGCGCGAACACGAGGCCGATCGCGATCGCGGGCGCGCTCCACATCAAGCGGTAGTACGCGCCGATGCCGCGCGCGGCGCTGCGCGCGAGTTCGCTGGCCGGGGTCCACTGCAACAGGCGCCGGCCGCTGACGAGCGCGCGCCACAGGCTGCGCACGATCGCATCGAGATGGTTGCACGCCTCGAACGGCAGCATCGCGAGCATCAGCGCGGTTTGCTGCATGCGCCGTACCAGCGCCTCCCAGTTGAGGCGCAGGTGCAGGCCCCATTCCATGCGCGGATTGCGGGTCAGGAAATGTTGCAGGGATATGAGCAGCGGCGACGCGAACAGTACCGCGACCACGACCACGGTCCAGTACAACGGCCGCTCGGTCAGCAGCCAGCCGTTCAGCAGCAACACGAGCAACGCGCCGGGCACCACGCTGCGACGCAGGTTGTCGAGGATCTTCCAGCGCTGGTGCGGGGTCAGCACGTTGCGCACGCGGCCGCGGCGCGGTCCCGGCACGCACGGCAGCAGCCACTGCGCGATCTGCCAGTCGCCGCGCACCCAGCGATGGCGGCGGCGCGCCTCGGCGCTGTAGCTGTCCGGATGGTCCTCGAAGAACTCCACGTCGCTGACCAGGCCGGTGCGCGCGTGGCTGCCTTCGAGCAGGTCGTGGCTGAGGATCAGGTTGTCCGGGAAGCGCGACCCGGCTGCGCGCAGGAACGCATCGACGTCGTAGATGCCCTTGCCGACGAACGAGGCCTCGGCGAACAGGTCGTGGTACACGTCCGAAACCACGCGCGTGTACGGGTCGAGGCCGATCTCGTCGCTGTACAGGCGCGCGAACGCGCTCGCGGTCTCGCGCGCGGCGCCGACCGAGATGCGCGGTTGCAGGATCGCGTAGCCATCGACGACGCGATGGCGGCGGCGATCGATGTGCGGGCGATTGAGCGGATGCGCCATCGTCGCGACCAGGTGCAGCGCGCTCTGCGGCGGCATCTGCGTATCCGCATCGACCACGATCACGTAGCGGGTGCTGCGCAGCAGTTCCGCATCGCCGACCACGACGCGCAAATCCGGGGTGCGCATGCCGCGCAGCAGGCGGTTGAGTTCACCGAGCTTGCCGCGCTTGCGTTCGTGGCCCATCCACAGGCCGGAGCTTTCGTTCCAGCGCCGCTCGCGTTGCAACAGCAGGAAGCGCGCTGCGCCGTCCGGCTCGTGAATCCGGTTGAGCGCCTCGATGCGCGTGCGCGCGGCCTCCAGCAACAATGCGTCGTCGGGTCGTTCGCGCTGGTCCGCATCGACGTAGTCGCACAGCAACGCGAAGTACAGGTTCGCATCGCGATTCGCGAGATGGCGGATCTCGAGCGCCGCGACCAGGTTTTCGATCTCCTCGACGCGGGTCAGCAGGCACGGCACCGCGACCAGGGTGCGCAGGCGATCCGGGATGCCGTCCTCGAACGCCATCCGGTTGAGCGTCTCCGGCGCCACGCACAGGGTCATGACCCAGTTGACGATCGCGACACTCAGGTGGCTCGCCGCGACGACCAGGGCAACGCCGACCAGCAGCGCGTGCCAGCGGCCGAAATCCTCCATCGCGGGCAGGCCGAACAGCGCGATCGCGAAGGTCAGCAACACGATCGGCGCGACATAGAAGAAGGTCGGGAAGCGGCGCAGCAGCCACGGCGTGCGCTCGCGGAGCGGACGCCGCACGCCGAGTTCGCGTTCGACGTCGGCGCGCCCGCCGCCGACCAGCCAGTAGCCGACATGCAGGCGCCGCGCATCGCCGTCGACGACATCCGCCGCTGCCGCGCGCGCGACCACGCGCTCGGCGAGATCCCATTCCGCGACCCCGCTGCGTCGTGCGAGCAGTTCGACCGCGTGCCGGTAGCGATCACGGGTCGCGAAGTCCATCTTCCGGTAGCAGCCGACCGGATCGTTCGCGAGCGCCGCGTCGACCGCTCCGATTGCCTCGACCAGCACCGACCAGTCGGCGCGCGCGACGAGGCGCAGGCTCGCGATGCAGTTGCTGATCGAGACCTGGGCGACGGCCTGCGCGCGGCTTTCGCTTTCGAGCACGGTCGCGATGTCGAGGTGGCCCGCGACGATCTGCTGTTCGACCCACATCAGCGCCATCGCAAGCGCCGGATGGCGGCCCTGGGTGCGGCGCTGGAACTCCGCGACCCAGGCCGGCGATGGCGACGGGCACGCGCGCGCCATGTCCGCGATGACCTGGACCACGTCGGCCGGTTCCGCATGCGCGGCGTCCAGCAACCGCCGCGCCCACGCGGCCGCCGAATCGGTATCGGCGATGCGCCGGCTGATCGACTCGGCGACCGGGCGCAATTGCTCGATGAGCGCGAAACGCAGCATCAGCGGGATCGCCCACAGCTCGCCGATCGTCAGCCGCGAGACTTCCTGGCAGGCCGCCGCGAAATCGTGCACGACGCGTTCGCGCACGTGGCCGTCGACGTGCACGACGAGTTCGCGCATCAGCAGGCGGATGCGCGGCGTCGCGTGCCGGTCCGCGTCGCGCACGACCGGCAACTGGCGCCGGTAGGATTTCGGCAGGCCGGTGCGGATTTCCTTGATCTGCTCCTTGATCACGTAGAAGTTGTCGACCAGCCATTCCGCGGCCGGCTCCAGCGAACGCTTTTCCGCGGCCGCCGCGCGAGCGAGCGCGAACGCGGCGTCGAGCACCTGTTCGTTCGCGGCGAGGCGCTCGAGCAGGTCGTCGTCGCCGGGACCGGGCAGCAGCGGGTGT
The DNA here is from genome assembly GCA_964462745.1 of uncultured Rhodanobacteraceae bacterium. Lineage (GTDB taxonomy): Bacteria > Pseudomonadota > Gammaproteobacteria > Xanthomonadales > Rhodanobacteraceae > Dokdonella_A. Next base: position 7,154 of record CAYWZC010000064.1, on the reverse strand, counting down.
TCGCGCGCGAGCGCTCGGGCGTGTTCGTGCAGTTGCTGTTCGCCGAACAGGACCCGGCCGTCGGATGCCGCCAGCTCGTTCACGGCATCGCACCGGATGCGCGCGGCGCACGGCGATGACGCGGGACGAGCGGACGTTTCGACAACGGTGACTCCGGGGCAACCATGCGCGACGATGTGCGCCGCGCGACGAGCATTCATGCTAACGCAAGCGCGACGATGGGCCGTGCAATGCCACGCGATGCCGGTTGCATCGTGTTCACGTTGCGTGCCGATTCCGGTCGGCGACGACACGCGTCAACCCGGCTTCAGCATGGTTTTGCAATAATGCATGGATTGCGGCGCGCGTGCGCGAACGCGCCGATCCATCGCAGGAGCCGTCTTCATGAACCAAGCGACCGCCGATGCCTTCGTGTTCTTCGGCGCGACCGGCGACCTCGCATACAAGAAGATCTTTCCCGCGCTGCAAGCCCTGGTTCGCGCCGGCCGGCTCGACATGCCGATCATCGGCGTGGCCCGCTCGGGCTGGGATCTGGATGCGTTCTGCAAGCGCGCGCGCGAAAGCGTCGAGGCGCATGGCGATGCCGACGCGCAGAC
>CAYWZC010000064.1:0-6458 GCA_964462745.1 uncultured Rhodanobacteraceae bacterium | reverse complement strand
TCTGCAAGCGCGCGCGCGAAAGCGTCGAGGCGCATGGCGATGCCGACGCGCAGACGTTGGCGACACTGTGCCGCCAGCTCCGCTACATCGACGGCGACTACAACGACGCATCGACCTACGCGAAGCTGCGTGCCGAACTCGGTGACGCGCGCCATCCGCTGCACTACCTCGCGATTCCGCCGAGCCTGTTCGGTGCGGTGGTCCGCGGCCTCGGCGACGCCGACTGCGCGGACGGCGCACGGGTCGTGGTCGAGAAGCCGTTCGGCCGCGATCTCGCGTCCGCGCGCGCGCTCAACGCGACCCTGCACGAAGTGTTTCCGGAAGAATCCGTATTCCGCATCGACCACTATCTGGGCAAGGAAGCGGTGCAGAACCTGCTCTATTTCCGTTTCGCGAACACCTTCCTCGAACCGCTGTGGAACCGCGATTACGTGGACAGCGTGCAAATCACGATGGCCGAGTCGTTCGGCGTCGAGGGCCGCGGCAGTTTCTACGAGGAAGTCGGCACGATCCGCGACGTGGTGCAGAACCACCTGTTGCAGATCACCGCACTGCTCGCGATGGATGCGCCGATCGGCCGCGATGCGGCCGCGATCCGTTCGGAGAAGCTGCGCCTGTTCCGCGCGATCCGACCGCTCGATCCGGCCGAGGTCGTGCGCGGCCAGTTCCGCGGCTATCGCGACGAGAAGGGCGTCGCGCCCGATTCCGACGTCGAGACCTTCGCCGCGCTGCGCCTGCACATCGACACCTGGCGCTGGGCCGGCGTGCCGTTCTACATCCGCGCGGGCAAGCACCTGCCGATGACGGCCTGCGAGGTCATGGTCGATCTCAAGTGTCCGCCGCTCGCGGTCTTCGAGCCGATCCACGCGCACGAATCGAACTACTTCCGCTTCCGGCTGAGCCCGGAAGTCACGATCTCGACCGGCGCGCGGGTCAAGAAGCCCGGTGACGACATGCACGGCGAGGCGGTGGAGCTCATCGCGCGCAAGTGTCCGGCGAGCGGCAAGTCGCCCTACGAGCGCCTGCTCGGCGACGCGCTGCGCGGCGACACCACGCTGTTCACGCGCGATGACGCGGTCGAGGCCGCATGGGCGGTCGTCGAGCCGATGCTGCGCGATCGCAGCCCGGTGGAGCAGTATGCGCCGGGCGAATGGGGTCCGCCGAGCGCGGCCGGCATCGTCGAAGGCGCCGAAGGCTGGCACGATCCGGGCGCGCCGCGGGTGGCGCCATGTTGAACGATCGTCCTTCCGGCGAAGTGCCGCTGGTGTTCCTGCTCGACGTCGACAACACCCTGCTCGACAACGACCGTTTCAGCGCCGACCTGTCCGCGCGCCTGACCGCGGAGTTCGGCGTCGACGAATGCCGCCGTTATCGCGCGATCTACGAATCGCTGCGCGACGAATTCGGCTACGCGGACTATCTCGCCGCGTTGCAGCGCTTCCGCGAGGATCTCGCCGACAATCCGCGCCTGTTGCAGATGTCGCACTTCCTGCTCGAATATCCGTTCGCCGAGCGCGTCTATCCGCATGCGCTCGACACGCTCGCCGCACTCGGCCGGCTCGGCCCGACGGTGATCGTCTCGGACGGCGACATCGTGTTCCAGCCGCGCAAGATCCAGCGCTCGGGCCTGTGGGACGCGGTGGGCGGACGCGTGCTCATCTACATCCACAAGCAGCACCGGCTCGATGCGATCCAGCGCAGCTTCCCGGCGCGCCACTACGTGATGGTCGAGGACAAGCCGGCCCTGCTCGCGGCGATGAAGCGCGAAATGGGTGAACGCATGACCACGGTGTTCGTGCGCCAGGGCCATTACGCGGCGGACGCCGACCTCGCGCGCATCGACCCGCCGCCCGACATCGACGTCGCGCGCATCGGCGAACTGCGCGAACCCGCGTTCGCCGCGCGCATCGCCGCGATCGCCGGGCTGCGCCAGGAACCCGAAACCGGAAACCGCTACCACGGAGCGACAGCATGAACCCGACCCGCCAGTTGCACGACCTCGGCCAGAGCCTGTGGCTCGACAACATCACCCGAGACATCCTCGACGACGGCACCCTGCAACGCTTCATCGACGAATGGTCGGTGACCGGCCTGACCTCGAACCCGACGATCTTCGAGAAGGCGATCGGCGGTAGCGAGGCGTACGACGCGGACATCGCGAAGCATGCGCAGGCCGGCAAGTCCGGCGAGGCGCTGTTCGTCGAACTCGCGCTCGCGGACCTGCGTCGCGCGGCGCGCCTGTTCGAACCCGCGCATGCGGCGAGTGCGGGCCTCGACGGCTGGGTGTCGATGGAAGTCTCGCCGCTGCTCGCGAACGATACCGATGCGAGCGTCGCCGCGGCCGCGAGCATCCACGCGCAAGCGGACTGCAGGAACCTGTTCGTGAAGATCCCGGGCACGCCCGAGGGCATTCCCGCGATCGAGGCGTCGATCTTCGCGGGCGTGCCGATCAACGTGACCCTCCTGTTCTCGCGCGAGCAGTATCTCGCCGCGCTCGATGCGTACCTGCGCGGCATCGAGCGGCGCATCGAGGCGGGCCTCGATCCGAAGGTCGCCTCGGTCGCGTCGCTGTTCGTGAGCCGCTGGGACAAGGCGATCGTCGACAAGGTGCCGGACGAGTTGCGCAACCGGCTCGGCATCGCGATCGGCCAGCGCACGTACCGCGCCTATCGCGAGATGCTCGTGTCGTCACGCTGGCGCAAGCTCGCCGACGCGGGTGCGCTGCCGCAGCGCCTGTTGTGGGCGAGCACCAGCACCAAGGACCCGAGCGCGCCCGACACGCTGTACATCGAGGCGCTCGCCGCGCCCGACACGATCAACACGATGCCCGGCGACACGCTGCGCGCGTTCGCGGACCACGGCCGGGTCGGCGACGCGCTCGACGTGGATGGCGGCGACGCGGAAACCACGCTCGCCGCGTTCGCGAAGGCGGGCGTCGACACCGACGAACTCGCCGCGCAACTGCAACGCGAAGGCGCCGCCTCGTTCGTGAAGTCGTGGAATGCGCTGCTCGAATCGATCGCGCGCAAGACCGATGCCGTGGCCGGGAAGCAATGAAATGTCCGCCGAAACCACCGAACCGCACGCCGCCTCGCTGACCACGCGCCCCGAGTGGCGCGCGCTGACCCGGCACGCGGCCGATTTCGGCCGCCGTCACCTGCGCGAGCTGTTCGCCGACGATCCGGACCGCGGCGAGCGCCTCGCATGCGAAGCGGCGGGCCTGTACCTCGACTATTCCAAGCAGCGCGTCACCGACGAGACCCTGCGCCTGCTGGTCGAACTGGCCGAGGCCTGCGAGTTGCCGAACCGCATCGCGGCGATGTTCCGTGGCGAGAAGATCAACACGACCGAGCAGCGCGCGGTGTTGCACGTCGCGCTGCGCGCGCCGCGCGATGCATGCATCGAGGTCGACGGCGTGGACGTCGTGCCCGAAGTGCACGCGGTGCTCGATCGCATGGCCGCGTTCGCCGAGAGCGTGCGCGAGGGAACCTGGAAGGGTCACGACGGACAGCCGATCCGCAACGTGGTCAGCATCGGCATCGGCGGTTCCGACCTCGGTCCGGTCATGGCGTACGAGGCGCTGCGCCACTACAGCCGGCGCGACATGACGTTCCGCTTCGTGTCGAACGTGGACGGCACCGATTTCGTCGAGGCGACGCGCGACCTCGACGCGCGCGAAACGCTGTTCATCGTGTGCTCCAAGACTTTCACGACCCAGGAAACCCTCGCCAACGCGCACGCGGCGCGCGCGTGGTGCCTCGCCGCGCTCGGCGACGAGGCCGCGATCGCGAAGCACTTCGTCGCGGTGTCGACGAATGCAGGCGAGGTCGCGAAATTCGGCATCGATCCGGCCCACATGTTCGGCTTCTGGGACTGGGTCGGCGGACGCTACTCGATGGATTCGGCGATCGGTCTGTCGACGATGCTCGCGATCGGCGCCGACGCGTTCCGCGAAATGCTGGCCGGCTTCCATGCGATGGACGAGCATTTCCGCAGCGCACCGTTCGCGCGCAACCTGCCGGTGCTCATGGGCCTGCTCGGCATCTGGAACACGAACTTCCTCGGCGCCGCGACGCTCGCGGTGCTGCCGTACGAGCAATACCTCAAGCGCTTCCCGGCCTACCTGCAGCAGCTCACGATGGAGAGCAACGGCAAGCACGTGCGCCTCGACGGCGTGCGCGTGGACCACGCGACCGCGCCGATCTGCTGGGGCGAGCCCGGCACCAACGGCCAGCATTCGTTCTACCAGCTCATTCACCAGGGAACGCACGTGATTCCGTGCGATTTCATCGGTTTCTGCAAGCCGCTCAACCCGCTCGGCATCCAGCATGACCTGCTGATCGCGAACCTCATCGCGCAGGGCGAGGCGCTCGCGTTCGGCAAGACCGCCGACGAGGTGCGCGCGGAGGGTTGTGCCGAGGAGCTCGTCGCGCATCGCAGCTTCGAGGGCAACCGGCCGAGCACGACGATCCTCGCCAAACGCCTGACCCCGCACTCGCTCGGCACCCTGGTCGCGCTGTACGAGCACAGCGTGTTCGTGCAGGGTGCGATCTGGAACATCGATTCGTTCGACCAGTGGGGCGTCGAGCTCGGCAAGCAACTCGCGAAGCGCACCGCGGCCGAGATCGCGAACACGGCCGAACCGGAACTTCGCCACGACAGTTCGACCAATGCGCTGATCCGGCGCTACCGCAACGCACGAGAGGATGCATGAGCACGCACATCAGCCCGCTGGCCGGCAAGCCCGCACCGGAATCCATCCTCGTCGACGTCGGTGCACTGCTCGATGCCTATGTCGACCTGCGCCCCGATCCCGCGGTCGCGGCGCAGCGCGTCGCGTTCGGCACGTCCGGACACCGCGGTTCGTCGCTCGATCGAAGCTTCAACGAATGGCACGTGCTCGCGATCAGCCAGGCGATCTGCGAATACCGCGCGAGCCACGGCATCGACGGCCCGCTGTTCCTCGGCATCGACACGCACGCGCTGTCGGCGCCCGCGCGCGACAGCGCACTCGAAGTGCTGGCCGCGAACGGTGTCCAGACCCTGATCGCGGCGAACAGCGAGTACACGCCGACCCCGGCGGTTTCGCACGCGATCCTCGGCCACAACCGCGGGCGCACGGATCGACGCGCGGACGGCATCGTCGTCACGCCATCGCACAATCCGCCCGACAACGGCGGCTTCAAGTACAACCCGCCGAACGGCGGCCCTGCGGATGGCAGCGTGACCGGCTGGATCGAGCGTCGCGCAAACGAACTGCTCGAAGCCGGGCTGTCCGGCGTCCGGCGCATGAACCTGCCCGAAGCGCGCCGCGCGCCGACGATTCGCGAACACGATTTCCTCGACGCCTACGTGCGCGATCTCGGCAACGTCATCGATTTCGACGCGATCCGCGGCGCCGGCATTTCGATGGGCGCCGATCCGCTCGGTGGTGCGGGCGTGCATTACTGGTCGCCGATCGCGGAACGCTATCGCCTCGACCTCGAGGTGATCAGCGAAGTCGTCGATCCGACCTTCCGTTTCATGTCGGTCGACTGGGACGGCCGGATTCGCATGGATCCGTCCTCGCCGTACGCGATGCAGCGCCTGCTCGCGCGACGCAACCACTACGATGTGTCGTTCGCGTGCGACACCGACCACGACCGCCACGGCATCGTGACGCGTTCGAGCGGCTTGCTGCCCGCGAACCATTACCTCGCGGTCGCGATCGACTACCTGTTCCGCAACCGGCCCGGATGGAACGCGCGCGCCGCGGTCGGCAAGACCCTGGTCAGCACCGCACTCATCGACCGCGTTGCACGGCGCCTCGGCCGCGATCTCTACGAGGTTCCGGTCGGCTTCAAGTGGTTCGCCGACGGCCTGTTCGACGGCTCACTCGGTTTCGGCGGCGAGGAAAGCGCGGGCGCGAGTTTCCTGCGCCGCGACGGCACGGTATGGACCACCGACAAGGACGGCATCGCGCCCGCCCTGCTCGCCGCCGAGATCACCGCGAAGACCGGCCGCGACCCCGGCGAACGCTATCGCGAACTCGTCGCCGAACTCGGCGAGCCGCACACCGATCGTGTCGAGGCCGCCGCCACGCCCGCGCAAAAGAAGAAGCTCGCGAGCCTCGCCCCGGACGAACTGCGCATCACCCACCTCGCCGGCGCTCCCATCGAGCAGGTCCTCGGCCGCGCGCCCGGCAACGACGCCCCGATCGGCGGCATCAAGGTCGTCAGCGCCGACGGCTGGTTCGCGGCGCGCCCGTCCGGTACCGAGGACATCTACAAGATCTACGCCGAAAGCTTCCACGACGAGGATCACCTGCGCACGATCCTCGAAGAGGCCCAGCAAGTCGTCGACCGCGCCCTGCAATAGGAGCCGATGTCACGCGCAGCGTGACCCCACGCGCTCCCCTCTCCCCGCTGTTTGTACCGGGGAGATGGTGGACACCTGTTCGGGGACATGGTGGACACTTT
>CAYWZC010000063.1:10508-15954 GCA_964462745.1 uncultured Rhodanobacteraceae bacterium | reverse complement strand
TCGATCTCCTTGGCGACGGACACGCCGTCCTTGGTGATCGTCGGCGCGCCGAAGCTCTTCTCGAGCACGACGTTGCGGCCCTTCGGGCCGAGGGTCGCCTTGACGGCGTTGGCAAGGACGTTGACGCCCTTCAGCATGCGCGCGCGCGCATCTTCGGAAAAACGGATTTCTTTCGCAGCCATTTGCGTGAACCTCTGGGAATCGGGAATGGAGAATTGGGAATGGTCAGAGCAAGAGCAGTGGATCGGGCGATGGGGCAGTCATCGGTGCGCAGGCGCGCTTTCACGATTCCCGTTTCCCCATTCCCGATTCCCTGCTTTACTCGATGATCGCCATCAGGTCTTCTTCGCGCATGACCAGCAGTTCCTCACCGTCGATCTTGACCTCGGTGCCGGAATACTTGCCGAACAGGACCTTGTCGCCGGCCTTGACCGCGATCGGGCGGACCTTGCCGTCCTCGAGGATCTTGCCGGTGCCGGCCGCCACGACTTCGCCGCGGATCGGCTTCTCGGCCGCCGAATCCGGGATCACGATGCCACCGGCGGACATTTTTTCCTCTTCCATGCGCTTGATGATGACGCGATCGTGCAACGGGCGAAGCTTCATGAGCGTTTCCTCAACAGGTTGATTATTCAAGACTTTACCCGGGTTGTTAGCAATCTTCCCGGATGAGTGCCAATTTTAGCCGGTGACGAGGACAGGGGGAAGCCCTCGGCCTGCCCCTCAGGTGATGCTGATTGGCGCGCTTTCAAGGGGAAGCGGGAGACGAGAGACGAGTCACGGCGAGCGATGGCGTGGAGGTCGAGCTTTCCCGGCCACCGACTACCGCTTCCTGACCGACTACCGCTTCCCGACCGGCTACCGTTTACCGATCCCGGCGAGATGCGCGACACGAAGGAGCCAAACGCGATGGCTCGAAACCGGCCTTCCCGTCTCCTCAATCGAGCACGCTGCGCGGCGCGGTGGCGCTGGCCCGCCAGGCGGGCACGAGGCAGGCGACCGCGAGCGTGCCGAGCAGGACGACGGCGACGCCGAACAGGGTCCACGGGTCGGTCGGCGCAACGCCGAACAGCAGGCTGCGCAACGCACGCGCGCCGGCCAGCGCGGCGACGAGTCCGATCAGCAATCCGGCCAGCCCGATGCGCAAGCCGCGCGACAGGACCAGCCGCGCGACCCCGCCGCGCGATGCGCCGAGCGCCTGGCGCAGCGCGAACTCCGCGCGGCGCTGGCCGACCGAGAACGCCATGAGTCCGTAGATCCCGCCGATCGTGAGCGCGAGCGCGACGCCCGCGAACACACCGAACAGGACGAGGGCAAAGGTGTTGCGGTCCAGCGACGCCGACTGCACCGCCGCGAGCGGCGCGATCGCGTACGGAATATCCGGCGCGATCCGGCTCATCACGCCGCGTACCTCGCGTCCCGTCTGCGCGATCGGCGCGCTGCCGCGCACGACCACGCTGAACTCCGACGCCACTTGTGGCCGTTGCGCGAGGTCGACGTAGATCGTGCCACGCGGCGGCGCCGCAAGCCCGTTCTCGTGCACGTCGCCGACGACGCCGACCACGGTCAACGGTCGCAGGTCGCCGTCCATGTTGCCGAATTGCAATGCCTGCCCGATCGGGTCGCGGCCCGGCCAGGTTCTTTCGGCGAGCGAGCGGCTGACGATCGCCACGGGCTGCGAGTCGGGCTGGTCGGTCGCGCGGAACACGCGACCACGCACGAGCGGGATGCCGGCCGCGGCGAAGTATCCCTCGCTCGCGACGCGGTACTCGGCGTAACCGAGCGCCTCGCTGTTGTTGAAATCGGCGATGCTCGCCACGCTCGCGGGGAAGAACGAGCCATTCGCGCCGTCATCGGTCAGCGGCAGCGCATTGGTGCCGCCGACCGCGGTCACGCCGGGCAAGGCCGCGAACGCGCGCATGAGTTCCTCGTGGCGGTTCACGAGTCGCGTGCCGGAAGCCGCGTCGGTCGCCGGCGGCACGGACACACGTACGCTGAGCGCGCCCTGCGGCCGGAAGCCGGGATCGACCGCGAGCAGGGCAAGGAAGGTACGCCCGAGCAAGCCCGCGCCGACCAGCAACATCGCCGCGATCGCGGTCTGGGTCACGAGCAGGCCGGTCTGCAGGCGCTGCTGCGATCGGCCGAGGGTCACGCCACGGCCACCCGCGCGCAGCTCGCCTGCATCGGCACGCGCGACGCTGTTGTGCGCCGCGACCAGGCCGACGACGAGCGCCAGCAGGATGGCGAAACCGAGCATCGCGAGGATCGGACCCGCCGCGAGATGGAGCTCGTCCGCACGCGGCAGGCTGTCGCCCGCGAGCCGCACCAGGAAGTCGAGCGCGAAGTGCGCGCCGACGAGGCCGAGGCCGGTCGCGAGCGCCGTCAGGATCGCACTCTCCAGCAGGATATGCCGCGCGATGCGCCGCGCGCGCGCGCCGAGCGCCGCGCGGATCGCAAGCTCGCGGCTGCGCGACCAGGTCATCGCCATCAACAGGTTGATCGTGTTGACCGAGGCGATCAACAACAGCAGCAGCGCACCCGCACCGAGCACCCACAGCGCGCTGCGCACCGGCGCGACGATGCGATCGCGCAACGGGGTCAACGCGAAGTCGGTCGCATCGATCTCGTCGCCGTATTCGGCGCGCAGGCGCGCGGCCAGCGCGCTGGCCGCGGTGCGCGCCGCGGGCAACGCATCGATCGAGTTTATGCGGCCCACCATCTGCCAGTTGTGCGCGGTGCGCGAGGTATTGCCGGCGGCGATACGATCAGCGGGCAGCCAGACCCGGGTCGCGGACGGAAATGCGAATCCGGCCGGCATGACACCGATCACCTGCAGGTGTTCGCCGAATACGTCGACGCTCATGCCGGACAGGTCCTCGCGACCACCGAACAGGCCGATCCACAGCGAATGGTCGATGACCGCGACGCGCTCGCGCTCGTCGGCACCGAACGTGCGTCCGAGCATCGGCGCGACACCGAACACGCGGAAGAAATCCCCGTCGACCAGCGTACCCCGGCCGCGCACGACGGCCTCGCCGCCGCTGATCGAACCCGTGCCGGAGCCGTACAGGCCGATCGCGCCGAAGTCGCGCTGCGCGGCAATCAGGTCGTCGGCATTCGGGCGCGCGAGCGGCATTTGCCCGCCGTGCTCGGCGACCTCGTTGAATGCGATGATCTGTTCGGCATGCGGGTACGGCAGTGCGCGCAGCAATACGCCGTGGACGACGCCGAGGATCGCGGTCGCGGCGCCCAGCCCGCAGGCGAGGGTCAGCACCGCGAGCGCGCTGGTGCCGGGTCGCATGCGCAGGCTGCGCAGGGCCGAGCGAAAATCCTGAATGAGGCGATCGAGCATGGTTCCGGTCCTGTACGGCGGGATTCGTGGGAGGGATCGTCGCCAGGAAGACAAGCAAATTCCGTACCAGCGAAATCCGGAGGTTTCGCCCGGCATGAATCCGGGCGATGCGCATGCGGGCCGTTCGCCCGTGGACGCCGGCGCCCGCCAACGGACACATCCACCGCGCGAACCGGGTGGCAAGCCGCCGCCGGCAACTCCCGCCACGCACCGCCCATGTACCCGTCTCGGGTAAAGTAGGCGCCATGTACCTGGACCATTACGGCCTGCGCGAGGCTCCGTTCTCGATCACCCCGGACCCGCGCTACGTGTTCCTGTCCGAACGTCACCGCGATGCCCTCGCCCACCTGTTGTACGGGATCGGCAAGGGCGGCAGTGGCGGTTTCGTGCAGTTGACCGGCGAGGTCGGCACCGGCAAGACCACGCTTTCGCGGCTGCTGCTGGAACAGCTGCCGGAGAACACGCGCGTCGCCCTGGTCCTGAACCCGATGCTGTCGCCGCTGGAACTGGTCGAAACGGTGTGCGAGGAACTCAAGCTCGACATCGCCGGCAAGCGCGGCAGCCTCAAGGCGTTGACCGACACGCTGAACGCGTTCCTGCTCGATGCCTACGCCGAGGGTCTGCGTGTCGTGCTGATCGTCGACGAGGCCCAGGACCTGTCGGCCGAATCGCTGGAACAGGTGCGCCTGCTCACCAATCTCGAAACGCCGACCCAGAAGCTGTTGCAGATCATCCTGCTCGGCCAGCCGGAATTGCGCGAGATGCTGGCCCGCCCCGAACTGCGCCAGCTCGGCCAGCGCGTGACCGCGCGTTATCACCTGACCCCGCTCGATGCCGAGGAATGCGAGGCCTACGTGCGCCATCGCATGGCGGTCGCCGGTTGCACGCGCATTCCGTTCACCCGCCTCGGCTTGCGCGCGCTGTACCAGCAATCCGGCGGCATCCCGCGCCTGGTCAACATCATCGCCGATCGTGCGCTCATGGCCGGATTCGCACGCGAGGAGGATTCGATCGGCGAGCGCCTCGTCAACCGCGCGGCCGAGGAGACCCTACCCGGTCGCACGCGCTACCGGCTGCGCCGGTACGGGCCGTGGCTGCTCGGCGGGCTGGTCGTGGTCGCCCTGCTCCTCGCCGGAGCATGGTGGCATGGACGGCAAGCCGACCCGGCACCACCTCCCGTCGCGCCGACCGCGCCAGAAGTCGATGGTGCGGCCGAAGCGGAACAGCGCCTCGGCCACGCCATCGCCACATCACCGGATTCCACGCTCGATGCGTTCACCCAGTTGCTCGCGCGCTGGCAGGTCGATGCCGACAAGGTCTCGGTGCATGCCGCGAGCGCGTGCCCGATGCACGTCGCGCCAGGCCTCGATTGCCTGCGCGGCCGCGCGAGCCTCGACCAACTCGCGCGCTTCGACCGGCCTCTGATCCTCGAACTGCACGACGCGCAGGGTGCGCGCGCATCGGCCGTGTTGCAGGGCGTCGGTTCCGACCGCGTCCTGCTGGACGTGGCAGGTGAACGCCATGAACTCCCGCGCGATTCGCTGTCCAAGTTCTGGGACGGGGACTTCATCGCGATCTGGCAGTTGCCGGAAGGCGTGCGCGGGACGATCAAGCGCGGCGACGCCGGCACCGGCGTCGCCTGGGTCATGGATCGTCTCGCCCGGCTGGACGCGGCCACGACGGCGGAGACTGGTCCGGCATACTTCGATGCGGCCCTGGAGGAGCGCGTGCGCAAACTGCAACTGGCCTATGGTATCCAGGCCGATGGAATCGTCGGACCGGAAACGCTGTTCGCGTTGTCGGCGCTGGAGGATGCCGGGCCGCATTTGACACGGATCGTTCAATAACTGAATGCGGGGAAAGTCCGTCGTGGACTTTCCCCGCTCGCCGATTCCGGTGCATGCCCGGAATCGGCTCCGTCGAATCCATCACTTGCGTGATCGATTCGCGGGCGGCGCATCCGTGCGCCGCGGGAACTGAATGCGGGGAAAGTCCGTCGTGGACTTTCCCCGCTCGCCGAGTCCGGTGCATGCCCGGACTCGGCTCCGTCGAATCCATCACTTGCGTGATCGATTCGCGGGCGGCGCATCCGTG
>CAYWZC010000063.1:0-10408 GCA_964462745.1 uncultured Rhodanobacteraceae bacterium | reverse complement strand
CCGTCGAATCCATCACTTGCGTGATCGATTCGCGGGCGGCGCATCCGTGCGCCGCATCGAAACCAAACGCAGGCGAGACCCCATGTCGTTGATTCTTGAAGCCCTGAAGAAATCCGAGCAACAACGCCGCATCGGCCAGGTACCGAACCTCGGCACACCGGTCATCGGCACGCGCCGGCGTCGCAGCCTGCTGCCGGTGCTCGCGTTGCTCATCGTCGTTGCGCTCGCGGTCGGCGCCTGGATGCGTTTTGCGCCCTCGCCATCGGGGCAGCCCGGATCCGCGACGCCGACGGAAACGACGAAGGGCGAACTGGCCGCTTCGGATGCCGCGAACCCGCCCCCCGCTGCCACGTCCGCGCCGGACAAGGCTCCGGCCCCGGCCAATCCGCAGCCGACGCGCCCGCTGTCGGCGTACGAGCGCGAACGCCTGCGCTTGACCGGGGAGCTTCCGAAAACCGATCGCAAGCCGCGACCACCGGTATCGCGCCCGATTACGCAGCGCGCACCGCCCGCCAAGCCGGCGCCGCCTGCGAGCACCCCGCCACCGGCGACGCCACCCGCGAAGCCGGCGACACCGGCCGCGACCCCGCCAGCACCCACCGCGCCGCCCGCGCAAGCACCTGCCGCGAAGCCTGCTCCGGCGCCGGTGCCCTATCTGTGGGAACTGCCGTACGCGACGCGCAAGGACCTACCGCCGCTCCAGATCAGCATGCACGTCTACGCCGACGATCCGAAGCAGCGCTTCATCGTCATCGATGGCGAGTCCTATGCCGAAGGCGACGAGCTCGGCGAGGGACTCGTCGTGCGGGAAATCCGCGCCGACGGCGTGGTGCTGGACGTGGCCGGCAAACCCTACCTGCTGCCCGCCTCGGGCCGCTGAACGACGCCGGCCGCGGCGATGTTCGTGGAACTGCCGAGCCGGCGCAAACGCCACGCGCCGTGGGCAACGTTCTTCATCGTCGCGACCTGCGTGGTCGTGTTCCTGTGGCTCGCCAACGAACCCGCCGATGTTCGCCTGCGCCTGCTGACCCACTGGGGCACGGTCCCGGCGACCCTGCTCGATGCAAAGGCGCCGTGGCTGCAGCAGTTGTACGAGTTGCGTGCCGCGCGCCTCGTGACCGCGGTGTTCATCCACGCGGACTGGCTGCACCTGACCGGCAACCTGCTGTTCCTCATCGTGTTCGGAGTCGCCGCAGAACGCGCCCTCGGATTTCGCCGGTTCCTCGTCTTTTTCGTGCTCGGCGGCGCACTCGCGAACCTGTTCGGCGCGTTGACCCTGGTCGGCACGCGGGCGCCGATCGTCGGTTCGAGCGGCGCGGTCTCCGCCGTGGTCGGAACCTACCTCGCTCTGTTCCCGCGCGCGCGCCTCGGCCTGGTCCTGCCGCTCGGCGTGTTCCTCGAATTCGTGCGCGTGCCGGCGTCGCTGCTGATCGGCTTCTGGGTCCTTTTGCAGCTGTTGTTCACCTACGTCGGACCCGCGTTCGGCGCGGTCGCGTGGTCGACCCACGTCGCCGGCTTCGTGATCGGCATCGTGTTCGCGTTGCTGTCGAAACCGGCCGTCGCGCGGCGCTTGCGCGAATGAGCCGGAACCGGGGTTCTACAGCGGGTCGCCCTTCGATTGCGGGTTCGATCGTCCTGCGCGCAATGCGAGCCCCTTGAGCACGTTCAGCGCCTCGCCGAGTGCATAGTCGCGCTCCGCAAGATCGCTGCTCCGGGCCACGGCCTGCTCAGCGCCTTCGTCCGTTCCGGCCAGGTGATTGCGCAGGTCGCGTTCGCTCACGATCGGAGTCGGCGCCGTTTCGCTCGGTGCGACGACGAGGTCCGCGAGCGCGATATCCGGTCGGATGCCTTCGGCCTGGATCGATACCCCGCTCGGCGTGTAGTAGCGCGCGGTCGTGAGCTTGACCGCGTGCTCGTCGTCGAGCGGCAGCACGGTCTGCACCGAACCCTTGCCGAACGTGCGTTGCCCCATGAGCAGGGCGCGATGGTTGTCCTTGAGCGCACCGGCCACGATCTCCGCGGCCGATGCGGTGCCGTTGTCGATGAGTACGATGATCGGCGCGTCGTCGAGCAGGTCGCCCGGCGTCGCGCGGAACGCGAGGTCGCCGTCGCTGATGCGGCCGCGCGTGCTCACGATGGTTCCCGCATCCAGCATCGCATCACTGACCTCGACGGCTGCGGTCAGCAGGCCACCGGGATTGCTGCGCAAGTCGAGCACCGCGCCCTTGAGCGGCGCCTGGTTTTCCTTGACCAGCCGACCGATGCGCTTGCGCAATTCGTTGCCGGTGTCAGTCTGGAACTGGCTGATGCGAAGATACGCGTAACCGGGTTCGAGCAACCGTCCACGCACGCTGAGGATGTGGATCACCTCGCGTTGCAGGGTGATGTCGACCGGCGCGCCCGCGTCTTCATGCAGGACGGACAGGTGGATCGTGGTACCCGGTTCGCCGCGCAGGCGATCGATCGCGCCGTCGAGGTCGTCGCTCTGCACCGGCTTTCCATCGATCTCGAGGATCGTGTCGCCGGCCTTGATCCCGGCGCGTTCGGCCGGGGTGTCGTCGATCGGCGAGATGACGCGCAGCGTACCCTCGATCTGCATGACCTCGATACCGAGGCCGGCATAGCGGCCCGAGGTATCCTCGCTGAGCGCCTCCATCTGCGTGGCATCGAGATATTCGCTGTGCGGATCGAGGCCGGCGAGCAGGCCCTGGATCGCGGCCTGCATCAGGCGATGATCGTCGACCGGATCGACATAGGCCTGCTTGATGAGGCTGTACACCGCGGTGAACGAGCGGATGTCGTCCAGATCGACGCCGGGCGCCTTCGCCGCGGCGGCTGCCGGCGCCGCCGAACCCGCCGGTTCGACGGCCGGGGTTTCCGGTTCCGCCGCCTGGCTCGCCGGGGGATCGTCCGCATAGGCGGGCAGGGTGAAGCAGAGCAGGATGCCGGCCAGGATGGAAAGTCGCGAAAAACGCATTTCGGGTACCTCGAAGGTTGCGCCCAGTGTAGCCGGCCGGGGTGGGGCGCGAAACGCCGATCCTGAACGACGCCGCGACCGGATCGGCCGCTACTTTCCGGCGCTCCGCAACCAGCCGGCGGGATTGACCGCATCGCTGCGCCGGCGCAGTTCGAAATACAGCGCGGGGGCGCCGTGCACGCCACTCGCGCCGCTGTTGGCGATGATTTCGCCCGCGTCGACCCAGTCGCCGACGTCCTTGAGCAGGGCCTCGTTGCAACCGTACAGGCTGAACCAGCCGTCGCCGTGGTCGAGGATCAGCAACATGCCGTAGCCTCGGAACCAGTCCGCGAACGCGACCCGCCCGCGTGCGATCGCATGCACGCGGCTGCCGGTTTCGGCGCCGATCAACCAGCCCGCGCTCTTGCGCCCGGTCCGATCGACCTGACCGAACTTGCCGAGCAGCGGACCGTCGAGCGGCCATTGCAACCGCCCCTTTTGCGACGCGAACGGCACGTCCCCGGCGAGCTTGCGCGGGATGTCCGCGAACACGTCGCGCAGTTCCTCGAGCAGTCCCTTCAGCGCGGCTTCGTCCTTGCCGAGCGCCGCGATGCGCGCACGCTGCTCGGCAAGGCGGGCCTCGATTCCGGCCACGAGTTGCGCGCGCGCGGCGCGTTCCGCCTCGAGCCGCTCGCGTTCGCGGGCATGCCGTGCACGCGTCGCGTCGAGCTCGGCGGTGCGCGTGCGGATCGTGTCTTCGATACGTGCGAGGTCGGCAAGATCGGCGAGCAGGCCGTCGATGCGATCCACGCGCGCACGCTGGAAATAGCGATGATAGGCGAGCACCCGCGCGATCGCCGCGACGTCGTCCTGTTGCAGCAGCAATTTCAGTTCCTCGTTGCGGCCCAGCGCGTAGGCCGAACGCAGCAGCGCGGCGAGCGCCGCACGCTGCGTCGCCAGGGTCGTCGCGAGCTCCTGTCGTTGCCGTTCGAGCCCGTCGAGTTCCTGCTGCTGGTGCGTCGCGGCGGCGTCGAGTTGCTCGATCTCGCGCGCGATCTCGTTGATCGCAAGATCCTGGTCACGCAACGCGTCGATCGCGTCGCTGCGTTCGTCCTGCGTGGCGCGTTGCTGCTCGGTCAAGGCCCGGATTTCGGCGCGCACCTTCTCGAGCTGCTGCTGCGTCTCGCGTTCCTTGTCCGCGCGCGCGGCATCGTCGGCCGGCTGGGCACCGACCACCGCGACGAACAGCAACGTTGCCAGTGCGAGCGCCGGTCCGCGCATGCGCCGCATCAGCCCGGGAAATGCACCAGGCTGGTGCCGGACATGTCGGCGGGCTTCGGCAGTCCCATGAGCGCGAGCACGGTCGGCGCGAGGTCGCGCAACGCGCCCGGTGCAAGCGTCGCTGCGCGTCCGACGTAGACCAGCGGCACCGGCCCGACCGTGTGCTGGGTGTGCGGCACGCCGTCGGCGTCCTGCATCTGTTCGAGGTTGCCGTGGTCGGCGCTGATCAGGAGTTCCGTTCCGCATTCGCGGATCGCGGCGACGATCCGGCCGAGCGCGGCATCGACCGCTTCGACCGCCGCGATGGCGGCCGATTCGATGCCGGTATGGCCGACCATGTCCGCATTCGCGAGATTGCACACGATGAAGTCGAAACGCCGCGAGCGGATCGCGTCGACCAGCCGGTCCGTGACTTCCGGGCAGCTCATCTCCGGTTGCAGGTCGTAGGTCGCGACCTTCGGGCTCGGCACGAGGATGCGCTCCTCGCCGTCGAACGGTGCTTCGCGACCGCCGGAAAAGAAGTAGGTCACGTGTGCGTACTTTTCGGTTTCCGCGATGCGCAACTGGCGCAAACCGAGCGAGGCGAGGTATTCGCCGAGCGTGTTTTCCATCGATTGCGGCGGGAACGCGACCGCGGTGACCGGCAGGTCACGCGCATAACGTGTCAGGGTCACGACCGCGGACAACTCCGGCAGCGGCGGGCGATCGAAATCCCCGCGCGCCGGATCGACGAGGGTGCCGACGATCTGGCGCACGCGATCGGCGCGGAAGTTCATGCATACGACCGCGTCGCCATCTGTCATCGGCATCGCTTCGCCGATCACGACCGGCTTCACGAACTCGTCCGTCTCGCCGCGCGCGTACGCCGCATCGAGCGCGGCCAGCGCGCTGTCGGCATGCCACGGCGATGCGCCGCGCACGATCGCGGCATAGGCGAGCGCGATACGGTCCCAGCGCTGGTCGCGATCCATCGCGTAGTAGCGTCCGCTGATCGTCGCGATACGCGCATTGCCGAGTTCGGCGCATCGGTCTTCGAGCGCGACCAGCGATGCACGCGCACTTTGCGGAGGCGTGTCGCGTCCGTCCAGGAATGCATGCACCGCGACCCGCGCCACGCCCTGCGCCGCGGCGAGATCGAGCAGCGCGTGGATGTGCTGCTCGCTGCTGTGCACGCCGCCGGGCGACACGAGGCCCATGACGTGCAACGTCGCTTCGTTGGCATTGGCCGCGGCACACGCGGCGAGCAGCGCCGGGTTGTGCCGGAAGCTGCCGTCCGCCAGTGCCGCGTCGATCCGGGTCAGGTCCTGGTAGACGATGCGTCCGGCGCCGATGTTCATGTGGCCGACTTCGGAGTTGCCCATCTGGCCATCCGGCAAGCCGACTTCGCCACCGTGGGTCTGGATCGACGTATGCGGGCATTCGGCCAGCAGGCGCCGCCAGTTCGGACAGTCGGCCTGCGCGATCGCGTTGTGTTCGGGCTCGGAGCGTTCGCCCCAGCCATCGAGGATCAGGAGCAGTACAGGGGTGTCTGGCTTCACGGTGACCTCCGCGGATTCCGGCCCGCATGGTAGCCGATCGGCACCCTGACCTCAGGCCCTTCCGCCGGCCGCGTGATCGCGGCATGCTGCTCCCAGCGTATCCAGCGAGGTGATGTCATGTTGCGACGAATCCTGTTTCTCTGCCTGGTGTCTTCGGGACTGTACGGCTGCGTCGAGGGCGTCAACCAGACGATCCGCATCGAGGCCGGCCAGACGACCGGCGACCAGAGCACCGTCAACGGCTCCGTCCAGCTCGGCCGCGGCGCCCACGCGGGCGCGCTCGGCACGGTCAACGGTTCGATCGTGCTGGCCGACGATGCGACGGCGGACGAGGCCGAAACCGTCAACGGCAGCGTGAAGCTCGGCCGCAATGCCCGCATCGCGCGCGACGCGAGTACCGTCAACGGCGGCATTTCCCTCGAACCGGGCGCCACGATCGGCGGCGACGCGAGCAACGTCAACGGCGACATCCGGCTCGAAGCCGCGCGAATTGCCGGGATCCTCGAAACGGTCAACGGCGACATCACGATCGGGGCCGACGCCGGGGTCGATGGCGGCATCCACGTCCGCAAACCGGGCGGCGGCTTCCTGAACTTCGGATCGTCATCCGGAACGCCGCACGTCACGATCGGGCCGCGTGCGGTCATCGGCGGCACGCTGCAATTCGATCGCGAAGTCGTGCTGCGGGTCAGCGACAGCGCGCGGATCGGCGAGGTCGTCGGCGCGACACCGGTGCCGTATTCCGGCGACGCGCCGCCCACCGAATAGCGCAATGTCCGCGAAGATGGCCGGATCGCGGCGATCGCGGGCGTTGCATGCAGCCCACAGGCTGGCATCATGGGAGTTTTCGACGAGCCACCGCCGATGAACCTTCGCCTCGCCGCACGCCCCGCATTCCTCCTGCTCCTCGTCCTGGGCCTCGGCGCGTGCGACCGGCAGGACGAGGCGGCGCAACCGGTTTCGCCGTCCCCGGTCGCGGCACCCGCGACCCGTGCCCCGGTCGTGCCGACGCCGGACGACCGCTATTCGCCCGCGATCACCGCCGAGGACTTTGCCGCGCGCGTGCGCAAGCTCGCGTCCGACCAGTTCGAGGGGCGCAAGCCCGGTACGCTCGGCGAGCGCATGACCACGGCCTGGCTCAAGGACCAGTTCGAGCGCATCGGCCTGGCACCGGCCAACGACGGCAGCTGGTTCCAGAACGTGCCGATGCTCGAAACCACCTTGCTCGACGCCGACGACACGAAGCTGGAGGTCACCGGCGAGGCTGGTACGACGACGTTCGCGTACCGCGACGACATGATCGTCGGCACGCTCGACGCGAGTCCGCAGGTGGACCTGCGCGATTCGGACATCGTGTTCGTCGGCTACGGCGTGAATGCGCCCGAGCAACACTGGAACGATTACGCCGGAGTCGACGTCAAGGGCAAGACCGTCATCGTGCTGGTCAACGATCCGGGTTGGGGAAACCAGGACGCGCACCTGTTCAAGGGCCGCGCGCTGACCTACTACGGTCGCTGGACTTACAAATACGAGGAAGCGGCACGCCAGGGCGCTGCCGCATGCTTCATCGTGCACGAGACGCCCGGCGCGGGGTATCCGTGGGAGGTCGTGGTCAACAGCTGGTCGGGCACCCAGTATGCGCTGCCGCCCGGCGCGGACCCGGCCCCGCGCCTCGCGGCCGCCGGCTGGCTGACTTCGGATGCGGCCACGCGCCTGTTCGCCGGCGCGGGCCTCGACTTCGCCGCGCTCAAGCGCAGCGCGGACCTGCCCGGTTTCAAGGCAACGGAACTGCCGGCCAGGGCTTCGCTTGCGTTCGACAGCCGTATCGCGAGCTCCAGTTCGGACAACGTGCTCGGCTACGTGAAGGGCAGCACACGGCCGGAGGAAGTCGTGGTCTACAGCGCGCACTGGGATCACTTCGGCAAGGATCCGGAACTCGAAGGCGACTCGATCTACAACGGTGCGTACGACAACGCGACCGGGGTCGCCGCACTGCTCGAGATCGCCGAGGCATTCGCGCGGCAGGAGCCGCCGCCGCAACGCTCGTTGCTGTTCCTTGCGACGACGCTAGAGGAATCGGGCCTGCTCGGTTCGCGTTATTACGTGACCCACCCGGCCTTTCCGCTCGACGAAACCGTAGCCGCGATCAACATGGACGCCTTGCCGGTCATCGGGCCGAGCCGCGATATCGCGGTGATCAGCGCCGGCCAGTCGGATCTGGACGAGTACATCGCGGCGGCGGCGAAGGCGCAGGACCGCAGCATCGTGCCCGACGACGCACCCGAGAAAGGCTTCTTCTTCCGCTCCGACCAGCTCAATTTCGCGAAACTCGGCGTGCCGGTCCTGTATGCGCGGTCCGGCCTGGACCTCGTCGAGGGCGGCGAGGCAGCGGGACGCAAGGCGTACGAGGACATCACCGCGCGCATCTACCACAAGGTGACCGACGAGTACGATCCCGACTGGGACCTGCGCGGCACGATCGAGGACGTGCAGGCGTTCCATGCGGTCGGCAGAAAACTCGCCGATGAAGACCGCAGGCCGCAGTGGAACGCGACGGCGGATTTCCAGCGCCCCGCGACCACGGAATGATCCACGCGCCCGCGTACGGCGTCAGACCCGATAACCGCGATGGATCGCGACGATGCCCGCGGACAGGTTGCGCACGTCCACGCGCGCGAAGCCAGCCTCCTCCATCATCGCCTTGAGGGTCGCCTGGTCCGGATGTCGGCGGATTGATTCGGCGAGGTAGCGATAACTGGCCTCGTCGCCAGCGACCAGCTTGCCGATGCGCGGCAGCACCTGGAACGAGTGGAATTCGTACAGGGGTTCCAGCCACGCGGCGCGCACGCGCGAGAACTCGAGGACCAGCACACGACCGCCGACCTTCAGCACGCGGTGGATTTCCGCGAGTGCGCGGTCCTTGTGCGTGACGTTGCGCAAACCGAACGCCATCGTCACGCAATCGAAGCTGCGATCGGGGAACGGCAGCGCCTCGGCATCGAGCTGGATGTAATCGATCCCGCGGACCAGGCCGCGATCGATCAGGCGGTCGCGACCGGTACGCAGCATCGCGCGGTTGATGTCGCCGATCGAGACCGCGCCCGTCGCGCCGACCCGCGGTGCGAGCAACGCGGCGATGTCGCCCGTGCCCCCCGCGAGGTCGAGCACCCGGTCACCCGCGCGCACGCCGCTGGTGGCGACGAAATGGCGCTTCCACAAGCGATGCACGCCGAACGACATGAGGTCGTTCATGACGTCGTACTGGCGCGCGACCGAGGTGAAGACTTCATCCACGAGCCGGGGTTTTTCCGTTTCCGGCACTTCGCGATAACCGAAATGCGTGTTCGCCGGTTCGTTCATCGCGTCATCCTGTCCCGTGGTGGCTGGGCGCTGCGCACGCGCATCATTCACGCGACTGGCCTGCTGCGCTCAACGCGTCGAGATACGCCTGCATGCGCTCCGGTTGCTGCACGCCCAATTCGTAGAGCGTGTCCCAGGAGTAGATCCCGGTCTGATGGCCGTCGCTGAACTTGAGCAGGACCGCATAGTGGCCGACCGGCACGATCTCCTCGATGTTGACATGCGCCTTGCCGGGCACCAGTACCTGCTGGCCGGGACCGTGGCCCTGCACTTCCGCACTCGGGGAATGCACGCGCAGGTATTCGGCGCTCAGGCGAAACGTCTCGCCGTTGTCGAACCCGACTTCCAGTGCATGCGAGGCACGGTGCAGGGTGAGGGAAACCGGTTGCGGATGCATTCGGGAATGATACCGCTTCGTGCGCGGGCCGCCTTGGAGCCGTCATTCAATGGATCGTGTCGCTAGCCGGACTCGGCGCCGCATCGAGGTCGCCCGGCGGGCCGGCCACCTGCCACAGCGCATCGAGATAGCCGTTGCCGAATCCGATCGAACCAATCGCCTCGAGTTCGTAACCACCGGCATCGGGGTACCAATGGGCGTTGGGATCCATTTCGCGCAGGATGAGGAGGTTTTCCTCCAAGCCCGCGTACTGTCCGACATAGCTGATCTCGCCTTCGTCGTCCTCGATCATGTTGATCGAGAGCAGCGGTGCGCAAGCCGACGCGGAATGCGCGATGGCCGCCCAGTCGTCGAGGCGGAATTCGTCCGGGATGCGCAGGGTCTCGCCGCGCAGTGCCAGCGCCTTGTCGACGAACTCGCGGGCCGGATCCACTTCCAGATGGGTGATGTCGCCAACCGCAACCACCAGGTATCCGTCGAGGCGCATCGCGTCGCCGATCTCCGCGATCAGGCAGAAATCGCTCGACAGGCCGATGACATAGCCATGCAGGACGCCGTGCTGGATCGGCTCCCGTTCCAGCCGGACCGGCGTGCGCTGTTGCATCGCTTCACGCAGTTCGTTGCGCAAACCGCGGGACTTGAAAGGTAGCACCTTGCTCATTCGTTCGTGTGTCCTCGATCGCCACCAGCGTGCTGTCTGGCGACGCATGAGTCGGTATACGGCATGGTAACAGCGGCCGCCCGGCTGGTCCGGCGGCCCTCGTCTACTGGTGGCACGACGACCGGGGCCGCGGTCCCGGCCTCGCATTGCGCCGGTGAAAAAAAGCCCCCGCGGTGGGTCGCGGGGGCTTTGGGATGAGAAGCTCAGCGATGACC
>CAYWZC010000062.1:14590-16600 GCA_964462745.1 uncultured Rhodanobacteraceae bacterium | reverse complement strand
CCTCGTCCGATTCGAGAAACAGCATCTGCGCGACGCCCTCGTTCGCGTAGATCTTCGCCGGCAGCGGCGTGGTGTTGGAAAACTCCAGGGTCACGTGGCCTTCCCATTCCGGTTCGAGCGGCGTCACGTTGACGATGATGCCGCAACGCGCGTAGGTGCTCTTGCCCAGGCAGATCGTGAGCACCTGGCGCGGGATGCGGAAGAACTCGACCGTGCGCGCGAGCGCGAACGAGTTCGGCGGGATGATGCACACATCGGATTGCACGTCGACGAAACTTCGCGCATCGAACGCCTTCGGATCGACGATCGTCGAGTTGATGTTGGTGAATACCTTGAACTCGTCCGCGCAGCGCACGTCGTAGCCATAGCTCGAGGTGCCATACGAGATCAACCGGTCGCCGCCATGGTTGCGAACCTGGCCTGCCTCGAACGGCTCGATCATGCCGTGTTCGACGGCCATGCGGCGGATCCACTGGTCGGATTTGATGCTCATGGGTTGCTCGCTGTTTTGGACGGTAGCGGTTAGCAGTCGGCGGTGAGCGGTAGAAGCGGCAAGCGGGTGGCGGGGAGGGTGGCGCGAAGGCAGGCGCCCAGGATGTGGCGAAACCTCGCATCATCACTGACCGCTAACTGCTCACCGCTCACGTATTCTGAATCACGATCTTCGGGAACGTGATCGCCTTGTTGCGTGCGCGCAGGGACAGGCGCGCGGCGGCACGGCGCGCGATGTCGCGATAGCGCGCGGCGATGTCCGAATCGGGCATCGCGGCGACGCTCGGCGTGCCACCGTCCGCCTGCTCGCGGATGCGGATGTCGAGCGGGATTGCGCCGAGCAGCGGCACGCCGTACTGCGCGGCCATGCGCTCGCCGCCACCGCTGCCGAACACGTGTTCCTCGAAACCGCAGTTCGTGCACACGTGGGTCGCCATGTTCTCGACGATGCCGAGTACCGGCACCTTGACCTTCTCGAACATGCGCAGCGCCTTGCGCGCATCGAGCGTCGCGATGTCCTGCGGCGTGGTCACGATGACCGCGCCGGAAACCGGCACCCTCTGGCACAGGGTCAACTGGATGTCGCCGGTGCCGGGCGGCAGGTCGATGACGAGGTAGTCGAGATCGCCCCAGCGGGTGTCGTTTAGCAGCTGCTGCAAGGCCTGGGTGACCATCGGCCCACGCCAGATCATCGGCGTGTCCTCCTCGACCAGGAAGCCGATCGACATGACCTCGATGCCGTGGTTGGCCTTCGGCTCGATGGTCTTGCCGTCCGCGGTGTCCGGGCGGCCCGAGACGCCGAGCATGCGCGGCTGGCTGGGGCCGTAGATGTCCGCGTCGAGCACACCGACCGTCGCGCCTTCGGCATGCAGTGCGAGCGCGAGATTCGCCGCGACCGTGGATTTGCCGACGCCGCCCTTGCCGGACGCGACTGCGATGACGTTGCGCACGTTCGGCAGCGGCGACAAGCCTTCCTGGACCTGGTGGGCGAACACGCGCGAGGAAACCCCCACCGCGGCGCTCGCGATGGCCGGATCGGACTCGAGGGTTTCGCGCACGAGGTCGCCGAGCTGCGCCTGCCAGCCGAGCGCGGGGTACGCGAGCTGGATGTCCACCGACACGCGATCACCGGACACGCCGACGCCACGCACCGCGCCCGCGGTGACCAGGTCGGCGCCCGAATTCGGGTCGACGATGCCGGCCAGCAGTTCGCGCACGCGTGCTTCGCTGAGGTCACTCATGGAGGAATCGGGATCGCGGTTGGGGCGGAACGGCCAATTATGCCAGTCCGCATCGCGCATTGCGCTGCGGCTTGACCTCGGCGAAGTCGCGTCGCATCGTCACCGCGCCAATTCCCTTCAGGATGTTTGCAAAACCGGGCATCCTGCCGCGGTTTGCAAGAAGACGGTCGCGGCAAAGCCGCGCCACCTTTTCCACATCAGTGCCGGAGCGGTTTTTCAAACCGCTCTCTGCGGAGAATGCCATGCGAATTCCGATCCCGGGCGCCATGCTGCTGCT
>CAYWZC010000062.1:11971-14490 GCA_964462745.1 uncultured Rhodanobacteraceae bacterium | reverse complement strand
CGCTCTCTGCGGAGAATGCCATGCGAATTCCGATCCCGGGCGCCATGCTGCTGCTCGCGCTGCTGGTCTCCAGCCCGCTGTTTTCGGCGCCGCTGCACGCGGCCGATTCCCCTTCCCCGGTCGGTACGTGGACCACCATCGACGACGAGACCGGCCAGCCCAAGTCGATCATCGAGATCCGCGAACAGGGCGGCGAGCTGACCGGCAAGGTCGTCGAGGTCTTGCAATCGGACCAGGGTCCCAACCCGGTGTGCCGGGAATGCAAAGGCGAACGCCACGACCAGCCGGTCGTCGGCATGACGATCCTGTGGGGATTGCGCAAGGACGGCGACGAGTGGAGCGGCGGCCAGATCCTCGACCCGCACAACGGCAAGATCTACAAATGCAAGATGCACCTGGTCGAGGACGGCAGCCAACTCGAGGTACGCGGCTTCATCGGCTTCTCGCTGCTCGGGCGGACCCAGACCTGGTTGCGCCGGGCACCATGAAACCACGCCGCTCCCGCTTGGGGAAGCGGGAGCGGCGAATATCGAGGACGAGAACGATCAGTGCGAATGCGGCGGAGACGTGCGCCCCGCTCGGTAGTCGGCGTACTCGGCCTCGGACAACTTGTTGTCGCCGTTGGTATCGATCATCTCGAACTTCTCGAGCACGCCCGGAAACGGGATCAGTTCTTCCTTGCTGAGGAAGCCGTCGCGGTCGGTGTCGTCGCTCGACCATTCCGGCATCTTCGTGTCATTGGTGGCCGGCGGTTCGTACTGGGCGAACGCGGCGGCCGATGTGCCGACCAGGGCCAGCGCGAGCAGGATGGGAAACGGGTTCTTGCGCATTGCGGTTCTCCGGGGATGAGTTTGCGAAAACGTCCTTCCTGGACGTTTTCGCTCGGGTCCGGCACGTGGCCGGATCCCGCTCCGACGGCGCTTCCGTGCTGCCGTGTCCGTCGCAGCCAACCTACCCGCAGGCAACCCACCTGCCGATGAACCCGCGTGCGCCAGCGGGCGTTCATTCAGGGCGCGGATAACCGGCGCGCCCGCGACGCCCGCGAGTGCCGGTCGCGGCGAGCGCGCATGGCATAATCGTGCACTGCACCAAACCGGATATCCCACCCCGCATGAGCGCGCCCGCCCGGCAGATCCTCGTCACGTCGGCCCTGCCCTACGCCAACGGCCGCATCCATCTCGGCCACATGGTCGAACACATCCAGTCCGACATCTGGGTGCGCGCGATGCGCATGGCCGGCCACACCGTGCATTTCGTGTGCGCGGACGACGCGCACGGCACCTCGATCATGCTGCGCGCCGAGCGCGAGGGCATCGCTCCCGAGAAGCTGATCGCGCGCGTGTGGCGCGAGCACACCGCGGACCTGCGCGATTTCGGCGTCGCCTACGACCACTACTCGACCACCGACAGCAACGCCAACCGCGAGCTGACCACGCGCATCTGGCATGCGCTGAAGGCGAACGGCCACGTCGAGTCGCGTCCGGTGCGCCAGCTCTACGACCCGGTCAAGTCGATGTTCCTGCCGGATCGCTTCATCAAGGGCGAATGTCCGAACTGCCACAGCAAGGACCAGTACGGCGACTCCTGCGAGGTATGCGGCAAGACCTACGCGCCGACCGACCTCATCGAACCGTATTCGGTCGTCTCGGGCGCCGCGCCGGTCGAGAAGGAATCGCGCCACCTGTTCGTGCGCCTCGCGGACTTCGAGCCGATGCTGGTCGCGTGGCTCGAGGAACGCCGCGGCGCCGGCGGCCTACAGGACGAGGTCGTCAACAAGCTCAAGGAGTGGTTCGCGGACGGCCTGCGCAGCTGGGACGTGTCGCGCGACGCGCCGTATTTCGGCTTCGAGATTCCCGGTGAAGCGGGCAAGTATTTCTACGTCTGGGTCGATGCGCCAGTCGGCTATCTGTCGACCTTCAAGGAGTTGTGCGACAGCGGCAGCAAGCCGGGCCTCGGCTCGGGCGACTTCCCTCGCTTCACCGATCCCGCGCACGCCGCGGAAACCGAACTCGTGCATTTCATCGGCAAGGACATCATCTATTTCCACACCTTGTTCTGGCCCGCGATGCTGCACGGCGCGGGCCTGCGCACGCCGAGCGCGGTCCACGTGCACGGGTTCCTGACCGTCGACGGCGCGAAGATGTCGAAATCGCGCGGTACCTTCATCGAGGCGCGCACCTACCTCGACCGGCTCGAGCCCGACTACCTGCGCTACTACCTCGCGACCCTGCTCGGCCCTGGCCTCGCCGACATGGACCTCGACCTCAAGGCGTTCGAGGAACGGGTCAATTCACACCTGGTCGGCAAGTGGGTGAATCTCGCGAGCCGCAGTGCCGGATTCATCGGCAGGCAATTCGACGGCCGCCTTGCCGATGATCTGCCGCCAGCGGAGCGCGACCGCTACGCCGCGGCCGCGCACAAGCTCGATGCCTGCGCCGCGTTGTACGAGGCACGCGATTACGCAGCCGCGATCCGCCTCGTCGTCGAGGTCGCCGACGAGGCGAATGCCTGGATCGCCG
>CAYWZC010000062.1:8625-11871 GCA_964462745.1 uncultured Rhodanobacteraceae bacterium | reverse complement strand
GCCGCGATCCGCCTCGTCGTCGAGGTCGCCGACGAGGCGAATGCCTGGATCGCCGAGCGCGCGCCATGGAAGCTCGCGAAGGATGAAACGCGACGCGCCGAACTGCACGTCGTCAGCACGCTCGCGATCAATTACTTCCGCCTGCTCGCGGTGTACCTGTCACCCGTGGTGCCGACGATCGCCGAACGCGCACGCGCGTTCCTCGGCGACGACTGGCGGCACTTCGACGCCGCCGCGACGCCGCTGCTCGGCGTGTGCATCAACGAATTCGCGCCACTCGCCCAACGCATCGAAACGACCCGGATCACCGACATGATCGAAGCCTCGAAAGAATCCCTGCAACCGGCCGGAACCACGCCGCCGAATCCCGAGTCCCCAATCCAGAATCCCGGCTCCATCTCCATCGACGATTTCGCGAAACTCGACCTGCGCGTCGGCAAGGTGCTCGAGTGCGCGTTCATCGACGGCGCGGACAAGCTGCTGCGCTTCCGCCTCGATGTCGGCGAACTCGGCGAACGGCAGATTTTTTCCGGCATCCGTGCCGCGTACCCGGAGCCGGAGAAACTCGTCGGTCGCCACGTCGTGCTGATCGCGAATCTCGCGCCGCGCAAGATGCGTTTCGGCGTGTCCGAGGGCATGATCCTGTCGGCCGGGACCGGCGGCGAGGATCTGTTCCTGCTCGACGTCGACGCGGGCGCGAAGGCCGGCGCGACGGTGCGCTGATCGATACCGCGATGCAATCCGTTTACGCCACCGCGAGCTACGTCGACGCGCATGTCGTCGCCGGCTTCCTCGCCGAGCACGAAGTCCGTGCCCACGTGCAGGGTGGCGAGTTCGGCAACATCATGGTGCGGCGCCTGCTCGATCCCGCGTACCGGGTGCTGGTCGAGGATTCGGATCGTGCGCGTGCCGACGACCTGATCGCGCGCTGGAAAGCCGGCGAATTCGCACTCGACGACGACGCCGACGAAACGCGCGCGAACGATCCGTGATGCGCACGAACGTGCCAGCCGGGCGCATCGACGCGCTGCTGCCGCAGACCCAGTGCATGCGCTGCGGCTATCCGACCTGCCGTGCCTACGCGGATGCGATCGCATCGGGCGAGGCCGACATCGACCGCTGCCCGCCGGGCGGCGCCGAAGGCATCGCCGCGCTCGCGGCATTGCTCGATCGCGAACCGAAACCACTGGATCCCGCCTGCGGCGTGGAATCACCGCCGACGGTCGCGTTCATCGACGAGGCCGTGTGCATCGGCTGCACCAAATGCATCCGGGCCTGTCCGGTCGATGCGATCGTCGGCGCATCCAAGCGCATGCACACGGTGATCGCCGACGAATGTACGGGTTGCGGATTGTGCCTGCCGCCGTGTCCGGTCGATTGCATCCGCCTGCCGGAAACCGCGACGCAACCCGCACCGCGGGACCGGATCATGGCCCGCGCGGCACGCGCTCGCGCGCGCTTTGAGGCACGCAACGCGCGCCTGGAACGCGAGCGCCGCGAACGCGCCGCGCGCCGCGCGAGTCGTACCGCGGATGGCGATCGATCCGCGCCGATCAGCCGCGAAGCCGTGCTCGCCGCGATCGCACGCGGCCGCGCACGGCGTCGCGCGAATCCGCCAAACCCGGCCCGCGACTGACGAGGAGCGACGGTTGAAGCGCGCGAACGTCATCGAACTGTTCCGCCGCCTGCGCGAACTCGACCCGCATCCGACCACGGAACTGCATTATTCGACGCCTTTCGAACTGCTCGTCGCGGTCATCCTGTCGGCGCAGGCGACCGATGTCGGGGTCAACAAGGCGGCTCGCGGACTGTTCGCGGCCGCGAACACGCCGCAGGCGATGCTCGATCTCGGCGAGGAGCGGTTGAAGCGCCACATCGCAACGATCGGTTTGTACAACGCGAAGGCGAAGAACCTGCTCGCGACCTGCCGCATCCTCGTCGATCGGCACGGTGGCGAGGTTCCACGCACGCGTGAAGCGCTGGAAGCGCTGCCCGGCGTCGGGCGCAAGACGGCGAACGTCGTGCTCAACACCGCGTTCGGCGAGCCGACCATCGCGGTCGACACGCACATCTTCCGCGTCGCGAACCGCACCGGGCTCGCGCCGGGCAAGACCGTGCGCGCGGTCGAGGACAAGCTGGTCAAGGTCGTTCCGGCCGAATTTGCGCACGACGCGCACCACTGGCTGATCCTGCACGGCCGTTACGTGTGCAAGGCGCGCAAGCCCGATTGCCCGCATTGCGTGATTCGCGATCTATGCGCGTATCGACACAAGACCATCGGTTGATTGTGGTTCAATCGGCGCATGGACACGACGACCGGCCGCGCATGACTCCCGCACGCGGCGCGCCAGCGGAAACGGACCCGGGCGCGGCAGCTCTCACCGCCCGCCCGCGAGCCGGCACGGCACGGCGGGTCGCATTCGGTCTCGCGGCACTGCTGCTCGCGGCCGGCCTGCTCGCATGGGCCGCCTGTGCACCGTGGCAGGGGCCGTGGACACCGCGCGCGACGATGGCCTTCGCGGGCGACGATTTCGACGAACGGCTCGGCACGGCGTTCGGGCTCGACGGGCGCCTGCAGGTCATCGCGCCGGGTGCGGCGCACACCAACATGCAGACGCGTCGCATGCCGCCGTTCGAGGCGCGGGAATATCCGATCCTGAGCTACCGTTTCGATGATTTCCCGCCGCAGCAGGAACTCGCCTTCGTGTTCCGCCGCACCGACCAGCCCGACGACGTGGTGACGATCACCCTGCCGCGCCCGACCCGCGGCGCCAGCACGTTCGACCTCAGTCGGCTCGAAGCGTGGCGCGGCGCGATCAGCGAGATCGGCTTCGCCCAGTACCCGACCCCGCAACTCGCGCCGGCCTCGTTTCCGGCCGCGACCTTCGTGTTCGACAGCGCGCGGCTCGATTCGAGGTCGATTCGCGGCGCACTCGCGGCGCTCGCGTCGGACTGGTTCGGCTACCGGCCGTGGGGCCTGTTTTCGGTGAGTTCGGTGGATCTGGAGGCCGGCCCGAACACGCCGCGCGCGCCTTCGCCGGTGCTGGTCACGAGCCTTGTGCTCGGCGGCAGCGCCTTGCTCGGCTGCGTGCTGCTCGGCTGGCGACCACGTACCGCCGCGATCCGCATGGCCGGCTTCGTCGCACTGGCCTGGCTGCTGCTCGACGCGGTGCAACTCGGGCGCCTTGCGGACCGCCTCGTCGTGACTCGCGCGTTGTACGCAGGCCAGCCATGGGATGAGCGCGA
>CAYWZC010000062.1:0-8525 GCA_964462745.1 uncultured Rhodanobacteraceae bacterium | reverse complement strand
TCGCGTTGCACGCCTGGCCGCTGCTGGTCGAGGAATGGCTGCGACCCGTGTTTCCGTGGGACGCGTGGGCCTCGTGGGTCGCCAAGCCGAAAGCCTGGTTCCTCGGCGGCCATTTCGACCGTTTCACCGATCTCGCCAACTGGCTTGCCGAAGATGCCGACGGCGTGCGGACCCTGTCGGCGTGGTTCTATCCCGAACTCACCGGCTGGTTGCAGGTCTGGTTCGCGAGCGCGCTCGGCGAATGGAACGAGCCGCTGCTGCTGCTGCCGTGGATCGTGCTGTTCGTCGGCTTCCTCGCCGCGTTCTACGTGCAATGCCGGCGCCTGTCGGTTGCACCGCTCCCGGCGATGGTCGCGACCTACGCGCTCGCATCCATGCCGCTGGTCAATGCGCATGTCGCACTCGCCGGCTACCTCGACCTCTGGGTCGCCGGCGTGCTCGCATTGACGCTCGGCCTGTGGTTGCGCTGGCGAAACCTGCACTCACCCTGGCTGCTCGGACTCGCGATCGGACTCGCCGCGAGCCTGCCCTTCCTCAAGCGCGAAGGCATCGTCTGGCTGGCCGGCCTGGTCACGATCGGCGTGCTGGGCGAGGTCGGCCCGCGCTGGCGGCACTGGGTGCTCGGCGGCGCGGTCGCCCTGGTCCTCGCGGTCGCACTCGCGGCCGGCGCGGGATGGATCGGATTCGGCGGCGACTGGTTCGGTACGGAATCGTCGGCAGACGCGACCGGACTCGACCTTGCCTGGCATCCCGGCGGCCTCGAGCCGCTGATTGCGCTGTTCACCCAGGGCAACTGGCACCTGTTCGGCGTCGCCCTGATCGGTGCGAGCGTGTGGCGCTGGCGCGAACTGCAGGCCGATCCGGACGTGCGTCTCGTCGCGCTGTTCCTGCTCGGTGGCCTCGCATTCCTGATCGGCCTGTTCTGCTTCACCCCGGCCGCGCAATGGGCGGAACGCGACACCGCCGGCAACCGCCTCGTGATGCACCTCGTGCCGTGCTGCCTGTTGTATCTCGCGCTGCTGTGGCGGCAGGGCTGCGGATCAAACGATCCCGAAACCGCAGCGGCTGCTACTTGAAGATGTCCTTGTTCTTCGCGTAGGAAAGCGCACTCTGGCGGGTGACGAGGCCGCGGCGGACCATGTCCTGCAGGCACTGGTCCAGCGTCTGCATGCCGTGTTGCGAGCCGGTCTGGATCGCCGAATACATCTGCGCGACCTTGTCCTCGCGGATCAGGTTGCGGATCGCGGGGATGCCGACCATGATCTCGTGCGCCGCAACGCGACCGCCGCCGACCTTCTTCAGCAGGGACTGCGAGATCACCGCGCGCAGGCTCTCCGAAAGCATCGAGCGGACCATCGCCTTCTCGCCGGCCGGGAACACGTCGATCACGCGATCGATGGTCTTGGCCGCCGACGAGGTATGCAGGGTCGCGAACACCAGATGCCCGGTCTCGGCCGCGGTCAGGGCCAGGCGGATCGTCTCGATGTCGCGCATTTCGCCGACCAGGATGAAATCCGGATCCTCGCGCAGCGCGGAACGCAGCGCCTCGGCGAAGCCGTGCGTGTCGCGATGCACCTCGCGCTGGTTGATCAGGCACTTCTGCGAGGTGTGCACGAACTCGATCGGATCCTCGATCGTCAGGATGTGCCCGTATTCGTTCTTGTTGACGTGGTCCACCATCGCGGCGAGCGTGGTCGACTTGCCCGAACCGGTCGGGCCGGTCACGAGGATCAGACCCTGCGGCTGGGAAATCAGGTCCTTGAAGATGCGCGGCGCGCCGAGATCCTCGAGGGTCAACACCTCGGACGGAATCGTGCGGAACACCGCACCCGCGCCGCGTTCCTGGTTGAACGCGTTGACGCGGAAGCGCGCGAGGCTCGGGATGTCGAACGAGAAGTCGACTTCGAGGAACTCCTCGTAGTCGCGGCGCTGCTTGTCCGACATGATGTCGTAGATCAGCGCATGGACCTGCTTGTGGTCGAACGCGGGGATGTTGATGCGGCGCACGTCGCCGTCGACCCGGATCATCGGCGGCAGCCCCGCCGAGAGGTGCAGGTCCGACGCCTTGTTCTTGACCGAGAACGCCAGAAGTTCGGCGATATCCATGCAGGTACTCCCCAGGCAATGCGCCATGCCGACGTGGTCCACGGCGTCGCCCGAGTATAGCGCGCCGGTTCCGCGACACTGTGCGCTGGTACGGGAAATGGGAGACGGGGGACGGGAGACGGGAGACGGGAAACGGTAGACGGTGGATGCGGGAATCGGGATCGATGGTGCGGATTCGGTATTCTTCCCCGCTCCCGGCTTCCCGCTTCCACGCTCCGCTTACCGCTCTTGCTATCCTTGCCGCTCGCCCCACCGCGCACGCCGTCTCCGCGATGCCATCGAATCCCGAATTCCCATCAAGTATCGCTGCGGCCAACGGCCGCCACCTACGTCCCTCGCCCGCGAAGCGGGAGAGGGGGGAACCATCCGCGGATGCGGATGGTGGAGTGAGGGCGTTCCCGAATCCCGGCTCTCTGGCCTTCATCGGCGGCGGCAACATGGCGCGCAGCCTGGTCGGTGCCCTGGTCCGGGCCGGCACACCGGCATCGACGATCGTGGTCGCCGAGCCGAATGCGCAACTGCGTGAAGCGCTTGCGGCGGATTTCGGCGTCACCGTACAGGCGACGAATCAGGACGCGGCGCAGGCTGCCGATTGCGTCGTGCTCGCGGTCAAGCCGCAGGTACTCGAAGCCGTCTGCACGGAACTCGCGCCGCTCGTCGCACGCACACGTCCGCTCGTCGTGTCGATCGCGGCCGGCATGCGCATCGCGAAGCTCGAACGCTGGCTCGGCGCCGGCCTCGCGATCGTGCGCGCGATGCCGAACACGCCGGCGCTGATCGGCGCGGGCGCGACCGGCCTGCATGCGAACGCCGAGGTCGATACCGCGCAACGCGCGCGCGTGCAATCCCTGTTCGACGCGGCCGGTATCGCCGTGTGGATCGACGACGAATCACTGATGGACACGGTCACCGCGCTGTCGGGCTCCGGTCCCGCGTATTTCTTCCTGCTGGTCGAGGCGCTCGAGGAGGCCGCCGTCGCGCAAGGCCTCGCGCGCGACGCGGCGCGCGCGCTGGCTGCCCAGACCTGCCTCGGCGCGGGTCGCATGCTGGTCGAAGGCGGTGAGCCGCCCGCGACCCTGCGCGAACGCGTGACCTCGCCGGGCGGCACCACCGCGGCGGCGCTCGATGCGTTCGCGGCCGGCGGCTTGCGCGAGCTCGCCGCGCGTGCGCTCGCCGCAGCCACCGCGCGCGGCGTGGAACTGTCAGGCGTCGACGACCCGGCGGGCACGGACAAAAGGTGATGTTGAACGGACTCGGCGAAAGCGCATGCGACCCGCGGCAACCATACATTGTTCGAACCACACGCGGTTCGTCCGGCGCCTTCGATGCTGCACGCAGGGAATCCGGATTACTCGCTTCACTTGCGCCTCCGGGGCCTCCCTTCGGACGTTTTGCGCGCGGCGCGCGGGTCCGGCTCGTGCCGGGATGATGAAAAGGAACGCAACGTGACCGGCACATCCTCATGAGCTACATCGCCAACGCGCTGCAGATCGTCATCGAGTTCGGCTTCGGCATCCTCATCGCGCTGATCGTGCTGCGCGTGCTGCTGCAACTCGTGCGCGCGAATTTCTACAACCCGATCTGCCAGTTCCTGTACAAGGCGACCAATCCGCTGCTGATGCCGTTTCGGCGCATCATCCCGGCCTGGCGCCGGGTCGATCTCGCGGGCATCGTGCTGGCCTGGCTGGTCAGCGCGCTGAAGCTGATCCTGCTCGCCGCGGTCGTCGGCCGCTTCCTCGGCCTCGCCGGGCTCGCGATCATGGCGGTCGCCGACCTCGCCGGCTTCGTGCTCATGCTCTATCTCGGCCTGATCCTCGCCCAGGTGCTGCTGAGTTTCGTGCAGATCGACCGCCGCCACCCGTTGCTGCCGCTGATCCACCAGCTCACCGAGCCGGTATTGAAGCCGATCCGCCGACGCCTGCCGACCGTCGCGGGCCTCGACTTCTCGCCGCTCGTCGCGTGGCTCGTGATCCTGCTCGCCCGCGCCCTGCTCGTGCAACCCCTGCTCGACTTCGGCATGCGGCTTGCGCTGGGGTGAAGCGCGAGGGGGATCAGTCCGCGCCGGTTGCTGCAGCCGGCGAGTCACGGCGAGACGTGCACACGACTACATCGTCCAGGTACCGGCAGCCGCGCAGGTCGATGCCATGCCCTGCAAGGAAGGCGCCGATGTCTTCGGTGCTGCGGTACAGGTACAGCACGCCGGGCAAGCCGTGGTCGCGCGCGGCCTGCTCGCGTTCCGCACCGCAGTCCTTGTCGCTGCGCGCGAGATACGCGCTGTTGATCGGCCTGCCGAGCTCGGCAACGATCCAGTCGATCTCGAGTTCGCGCCAGCGCGTTCCGGGCACGTCGCCACCGAACAGGCCGCCGCATTCGAACGAGGGATACTGGAACACGCGCGTGTGTGTGTTCCGTGACCAGACCCCACCATGCGGACCGGTCGATCGTCGGCGCAGTCGGACTTGCCGTTGCCACCCGCACCGCATGCTGCATCGGCAACACGTCCGCGAATTGCAACACGGCGGCCGCGATCAGCACGAAGCTCGCGGTGCGCGCGCGATAGCGTCGCACGACAGCGACAAGTGCCGCCGCCAAGAGCGCGTAGACCGGCAGCCAGACGAATCGTCCCGAACCGCGAAACGTCGAAAGCGCTCCGACCAGCCAGTCGGGCAAGGGGACATGCAGCAATTCGTGCGACCCGAAGCCGACGCGATGGGACACCGCGAACAGCAGCATCGCCGCGAGCAGCACGATCAGCGATGCATGTCGTCGCAAGCCGGCGCGCCAGTTGCGCAACGCAGGTAATGCGGCGATGCACAGCAGCAGGCCGCCCGCGCCGAGATAGCAACCACCTTCCCACTGCCAGATGCCGGGAATGCTCGGATAGGTCGTTCCGAACCAGCGGCCCGCGAGCGTGTCCGGGAACGGAACCACTGGAGACAGCAGGTTCAGCGAATACTGCCCGTAATCGCCGTAGTCGTGCGTCGCACCGACCGAAAAGCCGCTGATCCACATCACGAGGCTCGCGGCGGCCACCATCCCGCCGATACGCCACGACACGGCGCGCAGATCCATCTTGTCGTCGCGCCACTGGTCGAGAATCGTCACGAGCACGAGCGGCCCGCACATTGCAACGAGATACGGTTGCGCGAGCAGCGCGAGCACCGGGAGTGCGCACAGGACGATCCCGTGGTTCCGCGTCAACTCGCCGCGCTTCGCCAGCACATAACCTTCCAGCGCCGCCAGCAGGAAAAAATGCGCGAGCAGCGTCTGGTGGCCGAAGCGCAGGAATAGCATCGGCAGGTAGCAGAGCAGGACCAGGCCGCACAGATGCGGGAGGATCGTGCGGATACCGATTGCTCGAAGCAGGCGTGACGCTGCGACGACCTGCAGGGCGAAGCACGTCGCGACCCACACGCCCATGTAGATCGGCGGCGGTGAAGTGGATGGCGAGATGGCCTGGTAAGCGAGCTTGACGAAGGGCGCGAACAGCGGAAGGGCGCCGGACAGGAGCAGGTTCGTGCCTTCGGGCAGGTGATAGTTGCCGATCGCGAACAACGGGAAGCGCCAAGCGTCACGCGCGTAATAGAACCAGCCGATCTCCGCGGCCGCGGCATCGGTCGGCATCGCGTCCCAGAACGGACCGTGACCGAACACGAACGCCGGCGAGACGGTAGCCGCGGCGAATGCGACACCGAGCAGCACGGACAGCCCGATGAGTCGCCGGTCGACGTGCACCTCAATCCGACTCATCGCGCCCCGCTCCGTTTCGACCACGCCACGATGTGCGCATGCAGCGCATCGAGCCCGTCGAACAGCGCGGCGGGGCCGGGTTGCAGGATGATCGGCGACTTGATTTCGTGGAGCTCGCCGTCGCGCACGGCGGGAATCGCGTCCCAGCCGGGTCGCGCGGCAACCTGGCCGGGACGGAATTTCTTGCCGCACCAGGAACCGAAGATGATATCCGGCGCGCGGCGCACGACTTCGGCCGGGTCGGCGAGGATGCGGTCGCGGCCGAGCGGCATCGCGGCGCGCTCCGGGAACACGTCGTCGCCGCCCGCGATGCGGATCAGTTCCGCGACCCAGCGGATGCCGCAGAACAGCGGATCGTCCCATTCCTCGAAGAACACGCGTGGGCGGCGCGGCAATCGCGCCGCGGCCGTTTCAACCTCGGCGAGGTGCGCCTCGGCCCGACCCGCGTAGGCATCGGCCGCGTCGTTCGCGCCGACCATTGCGCCGAGCCGGCGGATGTAATCGAGGATGCCGGCGATGCTGCGGTGGTTCGCGATCCAGACCTCGACGCCGGCCGCGACGAGTTCGCGTGCGATGTCGGCCTGGACGTCGGAAAAGCCGATCGCGAGGTCGGGTTCCAACGCGAGGATTTCATCGATCTTCGCACTCGTGAATGCGGAGACCTTCGGCTTTTCGCGACGCGCGCGTGGCGGTCGTACGGTGAAGCCGGAAATGCCGACGATGCGATCCTGCTCACCGAGCGCGTACAGGACCTCGGTCGGCTCCTCGGTAAGGCAGACGATGCGCCGCGGACCCGCGATGCTCATGGATACAGCAGCCGGCGGCTCCAGCCGTCGCCGGCACGTTCGTAGAGGATGCGTTCGTGCAGGCGGAAGTCCGCACCGTACCAGAACTCCATGCGATCCGGCACGACGAGGTAGCCGCCCCAGTGCGGTGGCCTCGGCACCTCGCGACCCGCGAAACGCCGCTCGATCTCGGCGATGCGCGCCTCGAACGTCGCGCGATCCGGCAGCTCCCGCGATTGTCGTGATGCCCACGCACCGACCTGGCTGCCGCGCGAGCGGGTCGCGAAGTACGCGTCGGATTCGGCGTCGGACAACGGGTCCGCACGCCCCTCGACGCGCACCTGGACCTGGCCCGGCAACGTCTTCCAGTGGAAGCACAACGCGACGCCCGGATGCGCCGCAAGCTGTTCGCCCTTCGCGCTCAGGCGATTGGTGAAGAAACGGAAACCGCGCGCATCGACTCCCTTGAGGAGCACGATGCGCGCGGACACTCGGCCCTGCGCATCGCAGGTCGCGAGCGTCATCGCGCCGGGTTCCGGGTCGCCAGCTTCGCGCGCGCGATCGAGCAGGTCGGAGAAGGTCGCGATTGCCTCGCGATGCCTCGCGTCCGATGCGAACGCCGGCTCCGCTGTCATGGGTCAGCCATGCCGAGTGGATTCACCGGATTCGACACCGCAATCGGCCGCGTGCAACGCGAAATGCTCGACCGCGGCGAGTTCCAGCGTTTTGCGCTCGTCCGCGGGCAATTCGAGCTCGCGCCAGGTTTCGCCCGCGAACGCGCGCAACGCGTCTTCGCTTTCCCACACGGTGATCATCACGAACTCGCGCGCGTCCGCATCGAGTGGCTTGCCCGCGAACCACGCGCGCAATCCCGGGGTCGGCTTCATGCGGTCGAAGCCGAGCGCACGCGCGCGGTCCTCGAATCCGGCCGCCTCGCCGGGACGCGCACGCGCGCGAAAGATGCGCAGGATCACGTTCGTTCCCGTCTCGATCGCCGCTTATTCGACGAGGAAGTTGATGCGCATGTTGACCCGCCACTCGCTGACGCTGCCATCCGCGCCGGTCGAGACCTTGATCTCGTTGACCCATGCGCCCTTGATGTTCTTGACCGTCTGCGAGGCCTTCTTCAAGCCGGACTGCACGGCATCCTCGATACCCTTGGAAGACGAGCTGCTGAGTTCGATGACCTTTGTAACCGACATGGCATTTCTCCTTGCTTGCGTCGAACCAGCGATGACTATAGCGCCGCCGCGCGCCGCGCGCACGCCATCGGACCGCCAGCCGGGAACCGGCAATCAGGCGCTCGCCGGCAACGGCGTACGCGGCGCGCCGGGATCGTCCGCGCGCGGCAGCCAGCGCAGCCAGACCAGGAACACGACCAGCGCGTCGAGCACGATCAGCGCCTGCCACAGGTACAGGTGGAACCATTCGAACCACTGCATGTTCCACTGGCCGAGGTAGAACAGGCTGATGATGCGCACGAGGTTCAGCGCCTGGATCGCGACGAAACCGATCGCGATGCCGACCAGCTTGTGCTTCCACGGCGACGGAAACGCGAGCATCGCCGAGACCAGGATGATGACCGCCTCGACCCCGTTGCAGCCGCGTTCGATCGCGATCGCGAAGCCCGTGGTCGTGCTGCGGATCACGTTGCCGGTCGCGACCGCATTCGCGTCGAAGACCCCGATGATCCAGGTACTGATCGCCGCGATCCCGCTCGTGAACGGCCCGATCACGTGGCGATCGACCGGACCGACGAGTTCCAGCGTGAACAGGACCGCAAGGGTGACGAGGAAGATCAGGATGAAGCGGAGCATGGGGCGGGAGACGGGAGACGGGAGACGGGAAGCATAGCAAGGACGAGGGACGGGAGACGGGAGACGG
>CAYWZC010000061.1:264-16790 GCA_964462745.1 uncultured Rhodanobacteraceae bacterium | reverse complement strand
GCGAGTGGTGGGATGGAGTCGAGGGTATCGTGTTGCTCTTCCGATTCCCTATTCCCGATTCTCCGTTCCCCGCTCCTGCGCCTTCGCGATCGCGTCGGCGACTTCCTTGGGCATGTAGGTTTCGTCGTGCTTGGCGAGGACTTCGCTTGCGACGAAACCCTGGTCGGTCAGCGTGCCGCTCGCGATCACGCTCTGGCCCTCGCGGAACAGGTCCGGAAGGATGCCGGTGTACTCGACCGGGATTTCGTGGAAGCGGTCGGTGACGACGAAATCGACGGTCAGCGAATCTGCACGCCGCCGGATCGAATCCTCGAGCACGACGCCGCCGAGCCGGAAACGCGCGCTGTCCGGCACGTGGCCGGCCTCGACTTCGCTCGGCGAGTAGAGATAGGTCATGTTCTGCTGCAATGCGAAAGCGGTCAGGGTCGCGGCGACGGCGACCGCGCCGAGGATCAGGCAGATCAGGATGAGGCGGCGTTTTCGGCTTGGGGTCATGGCAGGGAAGGGGATTCGGAAACACGGGATTTCTGGCGCGCGATGCGTCCGCGCAACTCGGCGAGCACGCGCCGCCGCGCGAGCAGCGGCGCGACGACATCGATCGCAAGCACGAGGAAGAACACGGCGTACGAGCCCCACACATAGAGTCCGTAGCCGCCCATCGCAAGGAATTCACGCACGGGCGCGGCCCTCCGCGGTGGCGATGCCACGCGCCCATTCCTTGCCGCCTTCGAGCTCGAGCAGGGCGACGCGCGTGCGCGAGAACAGGCTGCCGAAGAAATACAGGTGGGTCGCGACCGCCATCGCGAGCAGCGGCCACAACATCGCCGCATCGATCTTCGATGGGCCGAGCAGGCGCACGGTGGAACCCTGGTGCAGGGTATTCCACCAGTTCACCGAGAAATGCACGATCGGCAGGTTGACGACGCCGACCAGGGCGAGGAACGACGCGGCGCGCGCGGCCTGGCGACGGTCGTCGATTGCGTGGTACAGGCCGATCACGCCGAGGTACAGGAACAGCAACACGAGTTCGGAGGTGAGGCGCGCATCCCAGGTCCACCACGTTCCCCACATCGGCTTGCCCCACAGCGAGCCGGTGGCGAGGGTGATGAAGGTGAACGCGGCGCCGATCGGTGCACTCGCCATCGCGAGCGTCTCGCTGAGCTTGATCCGCCAGACCAGCGCGATGAAGCCGTTGACTGCCATGAACGCATACACGAACAGGCCCATCCACGCGCACGGCACGTGGATGAAGATGATGCGGTAGGCATCGCCTTGCTGGTAGTCGGCCGGCGCCAGCACGAGACCGCCGTACAGGCCGACCGCGCCGAGCAGGAGCGCGATCGCGTAGCACCACGGGCGCAGGAAACCGGCGAGACGATAGAACGTCGGCGGAGCACCGAGCTTGTGGAACCAGAGGGTGATCGCGTTCATGCCGCTTGCAGCGAATGCGGAACCGCTAGCATAGCAGAGCGCCCGCCGCGGAAAGTGGCGCGGGCGACTTCGCATGCATGAACGGTGGCGGTCCGATCGGGCCGTGGCGGGTTGACAGGCCGGACTCCGGTCGACAGGCTCGGAGCCTCGCCCGGCGCGGGTCTCGCCGCCGGCTGTGGAAACCGGGAGCCTCATTCATGACGCCATGGCTGGACAAGCTGGACGGCATCCAATGGCAGGCGCTCGCCGTGGGCTGGGGCGTTCGCATCGCGGCCGCGCTGCTGATCTTCCTGGTCGGGCTCAGCGTCGCGCGCTGGCTCTCCCGGATCGCCGAGCGCGGCCTGGCGAGCGCCGACGTGGAGCCGACCGCGGTCCAGTTCCTGCGCAAGCTCGCCTACGTGATCCTGCTGGTCCTGCTCCTGCTCACCGCGTTGAGCGTCGTCGGCGTGCCGATGACCTCGATGATCGCCGTGCTCGGTGCGGCCGGCCTCGCGATCGGCCTCGCGCTCAAGGATTCGCTCGCGAACATCGCTTCCGGGGTGATGTTGGTCACGCTGAAACCGTTCAAGGTCGGCGACATCGTCAACATCGGCAACGAGGGCGGAACGGTCGAATCGGTGAGCATCTTCCAGACCTGCCTGCGTGGCGCCGACAACCAGCGCATCGTGCTGCCGAATTCCCTGATTACCGCGGCGTCGATCATCAACCTGACCCCGGACACGACGCGTCGGGTCGAACTGGTCGTCGGCATCGGCTACGGCGACGACATCGCGCTGGCGCGCGAAACCGCGCTGTCCATCCTGCACGCCGATGCGCGCATCCTCGACGAGCCGGCACCGGACGTGGTGGTCTACGATCTGGCCGAGAGCGCGGTCAAGCTCGGCATCCGCTGCCGGGTGCGCAACGCCGATCACTTCGCGGTGCGGTGCGATCTCAACGAACGCATCAAGGCCGCGTTCGATCGTGCGGGGATCAGCTTCCCGTTTCCGCAACGCGACGTGCACCTGATCCAGGCTCCGGATCGGAAAAACGCCGTGCCGGGACACGAGAATCGCAGTTGAAAAGCATCGCAGTTGAAGCTTGCTCCTACCGTCTGGTCGCATCTCGTAGGAACCGGCTTCAGCCGTGATGCCTTTGCTTCGGTACAACGCAGGGCCGAAAAAGCATCGCAGCTGAAGCTCGCTCCTACCGACCTGTCGCATCTCGTAGGAACCGGCTTCAGCCGTGATGCTTTCGCTTCGGTACAACGCAGGGCGGAAAAGCATCGCAGTTGAAAAGCATCGCAGTTGAAGCTTGCTTCTACCGAACTCCGCGGTTGGCAACATTGCCTCAATTCAACGATACGCGCAGCGCTGCGGCGCACGCGAGCGGTGCGATGACCAGCGCGATGACCCCGGCCGCCCCGAGCCACAGCAGTGGCGCGGTGCCGGACAACCCCTGCTGCGCTGCGTTGCACGCACCCGCGCCGAAAATCAGCACCGGCACGTAGAGTGGCAGGACGAGCAGCGCGAGCAACATGCCGGAGCGACGCATGCCGACCGTCAGCGCGACGCAAACCGCGCCGATCAGGCTGAGCAGCGGCGTGACCAGGGCCAGCGCCGCGAGCAGCACCGGCAACTGCGCGTGCGGCAGGTACAGCCATTCGGCGAGCAGCGGTGCCGCGACGATCAGCGGCAGCGCGGTGACGATCCAGTGCACGAGGATCTTGCATGCGAGCAGCAGCGCCAGCGGATGCGGCGCGAGCACGAGCTGTTCCAGCGAACCGTCCTCGTAGTCGCTGCGAAACAGGCTGTCGAGCGCGAGCAGTCCGGACAGCAATACCGCGACCAGGATCACTCCGGCCGCGATCATGCGCAGTCGCTCGGCCTCCGGGCCGAGCGCGAGCGGAAACAGCGCGACCACGATCAGCGCGAACAGGGCCGGGTTGAGCGCGTCGCCGCGCCGCCGCCAGACCAGCAGCAGGTCGCGGCGGAGCAGGGCGAAACAGGCGGCGCTGGCGCTGGCGGATTTCATGGGTTCAGGAAACCCGCATGACGAGTTCGCTGTAACGTTCCAGTGTTGCGTCCGAGGTCAGCAATCGCAGCGGCTCCGCAATGGCCTGCGCAACGAGCAGGCGGTCGAATGGATCGCGATGATGATCCGGAAGCTGCTCTACGGCAGCCGCATGCTGCACGCTGATCGGCAGGGCGATGAATCCGCTTGCCTCGATCGACGCCATCAGGTCGCCCATGTCGGCGCTCAACTTGCCAAGGCGGCGCTTGATCGCGATCTCCCAGATGGAAACCGCCGATACGTAGACACCGGATGCTTCGGAGATGAGCTTGCGCGCATCCGCGCCGAGGCGCGGACTGTCGAGTGTGGCCCAGATGAAAAGACTGGTATCGAGGAGTACTCGCATCAGTCGCTCTCGAACGCGTCGAGTACTCCTTCCGGCAACGGCGCGTCGAAATCATCCGCGATTTCGATCCGACCCTTGAGGACGCCAAAACGGATCCCGGTCCGTTGTGCGAGTGGCACGAGCCGCGCCATCGGCTTGCCCGCCTTCGCAATGACGATCTCGGCGCCTTCCGCCACGTCTTCGACGAGCCGCGACAGGTGGGTCTTGGCTTCGTGGATATTGATCGATTCCATGTGCGGCAACTGACAAACCAGACTTAGTCTAGTCTAGATAATGCGAGGCAATCCTGCAAGGGCGCTTCAGCGGTAGTCGCGGTGGCACGCATCGCAGGCGTTCTTGATCGGCGTCACGGCCTCGGCGAGGCGCGGACAGTCGGCGCCGGCCACCGAGGCGGCGACGATCGCGTCGTGCAGGTCCCCCGCATACTGGCTGAACACGCGGTCGCTCGCGGGCGGTGGCAGGAAAGCCGGTTCGATGCGTTCGGAAACCAGGCGCATGCGGGTCAGCGCGTCGGCCGTGCCGCTGCAGTCGCCGGCCTTCACCGCATCGCGCACGTTGCGGAAGTCATGCGCCATCACGGTCATGACCGCACGCGGCCACGCATTCTGCCGGTTCAGCGTGTTGGCGAGCGAGAAGGCCGAGATCGCGCCGACCAGGAGTCCGATGAAGATGCAGATCGCGTAACGCAAGGGGTTCTCTCCGTTGGTGATCGTCGCCGGCCCGTCACCCGCGAACCGGCCGCCGATCTTAGCCAGAAGCTGTTCGAAGCGCACGCAGGCCGGGCGTGCAACGCACGGACGGTGATTGTCGCGTGGCCGGGAGTTCGTACCGGCCGCATGGTGCGAACGGTTTGCACGTTCGCCGGGATCCGAGCCGGGTACATTTTCGGCGACGGGATCGTGGTGCTACCCTCGCGCGCCTCATGACCGGAGTCGACGAACGCTTTCGCGGAATCGACCGCCTGTACGGCGCGGGCAGCGTCGCACGTCTCGCCGGTGCGCAGGTCTGCGTGGTCGGCATCGGCGGGGTCGGATCGTGGGCGGTCGAGGCGCTCGCGCGCAGCGGCGTGGGGCGCCTCGTCCTCATCGACGCCGACGACATCTGCGTGTCGAACACGAATCGGCAACTGCCGGCGCTGGCCGACCAGTACGGCCGCGCCAAGGTCGAGGCGATGGCCGAACGCGTGCGGGCGATCAACCCGTCGGTCGAAGTCGACGCGATCGCGCAATTCCTCACCCCATCGAACCTTCCGGACCTGCTCGATCGCGGCCACGATCTCGTGCTCGACTGCTGCGACGCATTCCGGGTCAAGGTCGAGACCGTTGCCTGGTGCCGGCGGCGCAAGTTGCCGCTCGTCGTGTGCGGCTCGGCCGGTGGGCGCACCGACGCGACCCTGGTGCGCGTGCGCGACCTCGCGAAGACCGAGCACGACGCGATGCTCGCCCTGGTGCGCAAGAAACTGCGCGAGGAGTTTCGCTTTCCGCGCAGCGCGAAGCGCTATTTCGGCGTATCGGCGGTGTATTCGCTGGAAAACGTGCGCTACCCGCAGGCCGACGGCAGCGTCTGCGGCACGCGGCCACAGCTCGGCGCGGACG
The DNA here is from genome assembly GCA_964462745.1 of uncultured Rhodanobacteraceae bacterium. Classification (GTDB taxonomy): domain Bacteria; phylum Pseudomonadota; class Gammaproteobacteria; order Xanthomonadales; family Rhodanobacteraceae; genus Dokdonella_A. The sequence continues at coordinate 11,366 of CAYWZC010000061.1, read as the reverse complement.
CGGCGCTGCGCCTCGATTGCGGCACCGGACTCGGCGCCGCGATGCACGTCACCGCCGCGTTCGCGTGCGCGGCGGTTGGACAAACCATCAAGCGCCTGCTGGCGCCGCCCCGGGACGAGTAGGTCGGTTCAAGCGGCGCAGCCGTGGAACCGACGCTGCGCGAAGGAAGGCGCGCATTGCACGGGTGCTCGGACTTCAGGCGTAGTCGGCTCCGGCGCTTCGCGCCTTGAGCCGACCTACCAGCCCGGGGCGAGTAGGTCGGTTCAAGCGGCGCAGCCGTGGACCTGACGCTGCACGAAGGAAGGCGCGCATTGCACGGGTGCTCGGACTTCAGGCGTAGTCGGCTCCGGCGCTTCGCGCCTTGAGCCGACCTACCAGCCCGGGGCGAGTAGGTCGGTTCAAGCGGCGCAGCCGTGGACCTGACGCTGCACGAAGGAAGGCGCGCATTGCACGGGTGCTCGGACTTCAGGCGTAGTCGGCTCCGGCGCTTCGCGCCTTGAGCCGACCTACGACCCGATCCGACCTACGCCGGCAATCCGAACAGACGCTCCGCGTTGGCCGTGGTCGCCGCGGCGATCGCGTCCGGCTCCGCGCCGCGCAGCCGGGCAACGACATCGAGGACCTCGACCAGCAGGGCCGGTTCGTTGCGGCGGCCGCGATGCCGGGCCGGCGGCTGGTCCGGCGCATCGGTTTCGAGCAGCAGGAATTCGATCGGCATGTCCGCGACGACGCCGCGCAGGCGCTTCGCGCGCTCGTGGGTGACCGGCCCACCGATGCCGAGCGAGAAGCCGAGCTTCCACAATGCTTCGGCTTGCTGGCGCGAACCGGAGAAACTGTGCACGACGCCTGCGCGCACGCCGCTGCGACGGATCGCGGCGGTCACCTCGTCGAGTGCGCGGCGCGCGTGCACGATGACCGGCAGGTCCGCGTCGCGCGCGAGCTTCAGTTGCGCGTCGAAATACTGGCGCTGTGCTTCCGCGTCGAGCCCGTCGACGAAGAAGTCGAGACCGCATTCGCCGACCGCGACCGGCCGCTCGCTCGCGATCCAGGTCGCGAGTTCGTCGAGATGCGCCGGCCGATGCTCGGCGAGGAACATCGGATGCAGGCCCCAGGCCGGGAACAGCCCGGCCGTGCCCGCGCAAAGGTCGCGCAGCTTCGCGAAGCCGCTGCGCGCGATCGCCGGCACGATCTGGCGCGCCACGCCTGCCTTAAGGGCCCGCTCGATCACCGCATCGCGGTCCGCGTCGAACTCCGCGGCATCGAGGTGGCAATGCGTGTCGACGAGTTCGACCATGCCGAGACGCTAGCGCAGCGCGCGATGGGCGTCGAGCGATCGAAACGACAAGCCCGCCGCCGGCCGGGCCGGACGGCGGGCTGCCGCTGGGGAAACGGGGGCGTTTACGGGGAGCCGTCGAAACCGTCGGCGAACACGGTGTCCGCCGCGGCATCCTCGAACCGGACCACGTAGGACTGCATGCCGAGGGGGCCGAAGCCCCAGCCGGCCAGCATCGTGCCGTCGGCGGACAACGCGCCGAGCCCGCCGCTCAGGTCCCAGCCGGCGGGATCTCGATGTCCTGTTCGGCGAGGAAGTCGGTGAGCAACATCGTGCCAATGCCCTCGGGTCTGTTTGGGATCTCTTGCCGACCGCGCGATTGGCGTCCAGTCGCTCATGTCGATGACCGTTGTGAACTGCCGCCAGCTGTGCGGTCGGGGATCGGCTCGCAGGTGTGCGGTTCAGGCCGGTCAGCGAGCGGCAGCGCACGCGAACCCGGTCACGAACCAGCCGGGCGCTTCGTCGCCGGTACCGGCCGAACCTGCACGCAGGCGCAGGCGCACGCTCTGGCCCGCGAGCGCGGCGGGCAGCCGCACGCGAGTGGTGACGTAGCGGCCCGGTGCGGCGGTCCAGGCCGGTCGTTCGCCGAGCGGATGGCTCGCGAACGAGCGCCCATCATAGGCGCCTTCGAGGAACTTCCCGCCCGCGGCGACGATGTCGGCGAAATCGCGGCCGCCAATCGCGATCTCGAGCACGCCGGCGGTGTTCGCCCATGACCAATCGCGGCGCTGGCTGAAACCGATCACGAGGCCGGTCGGCGGAACGACGAACGCGGGTGTCGTCAGGCTCGCCGCGTAGCGATGGGTGCCGTGGTCGGCGAGGCGCAGCGCACGAGTGGCGCCATGCGGTGTGTCGTCGACCACCTCCCAACCGGGACCATCGGCCGACGTGGTACGCGACCAGGATTCGGGCAGGGGCGCGGACGCGGGCGGCATCGCGCAGGCGTCCGTCGCGCCGGGTGGGAGCGTCGCGGCCGGCGACGTGGCATGGCACGTCGCGAGCGCGAGCAGCAGGCACCCGCCGGCTAGGCGAGAGGATTTCATGGGTGGGCTTTCGGAAGATGCACGGCGACGGGCGAGGCCCGGCGCGGTGCGGGCGGCGCAGCGCGCCGCCCGCCGGGAGCGATCAGGGACCGTCGAAGCCGTCCGCGAACACGACGTCGGTCGGGCCGACCGGTCCGAGCACGCCATCGAAGTCGACGTTCTGCGCCTTGATCTTGCCGTAGTCGAGGCCGCCGTCGCTTCCGTCGGACCAGACATAGGCCGCGAAGTCCGCGCTGCTCAGCGCGCCCGCGAGGCGCGAAGTGTCGGCGTCGGCGGTGGTCTTGAGGTCGATGATGTTGCCGGGCCACGCGAAGTCGCCGTTCGCGTCGAGGCGCGCCGCGTGGATCGGCATCGGGCTCGGGTACGAGTTCGCGGCCCACGCGAAGATCGCGCCGTCACCGACCGCGAGCGTCTGCAACTGGGTCGGATAGACGTCTTCCGCGAGCGCCACGAGTTCGGCGCCGGTGTCACCCCACAGGCGCGCGCCGCTCGCATCGATGCGTTGCGCGAACGCGCCGAATGCGCGAGTGGTCGGCGTCGGCGAATATTCCTCGTGCCAGGCGACGTAGATGTCGCCGTTCGCCGCGTCCCACGACGCGCTCGGCGCGGTCAGCTGGTGGTCCGTGGTGGAGACTTCGACGCCGTTCTGCGGGAACGCGGCGACGCCGGCCGCGTCGATGTGTTGCACGCGGATCGTTGCATCGTCGATACCCGACACCTGGTACCAGCAGAACACGGCGCCGCCCGCGCCATCGGGCAGGAACGGCGGGAAGTTGCCGAGTTGCAGCGCGCCGTCGCTACCGTCGAACACCTCGATCGGATCCGCGCCCCACAGCGAAGCGCCATCGGCCGCCGCAAGTTTCTGCGCCCACAGGCGACGGTCGAAGAACGACAGTTGCGCCGAGCCGGAAACGATCGCATTGCCGTCCGCATCGCCGTGCAGGTCGGCGAGGAAGAACGCGCCGCTCGGGAGTGGCAGGGACACGCCGCCCGGTGCCCACAGCGGATTGCCGTCCGCGTCGAGCTTCTGCACGACGATCGGGCCGTCCGAAGCCGACCAGGCCACGAGGATGCCGCCGTCGCCGGTACCGCTGACCCGCGGCGAACTCGCGCCGCCGGGATCGTTGCTGACGATGATGCCGGGTACGCCCCACAGCGGCGTTCCGTCCGTGGCCACGCGCGACACCGCGACCTGCGGGATGTTGTTCGCGTCCTCGAAGCGGTATGCGAGCAGGCCGTTGCCGCTGGCGTCGATACCGAGCCCGTAATCCTGGGTGGAACTGAAATTGCGATCGGCGAGCAGCACGCCATCGTCCTGCCACTGCGCGACGCCGTCGACGTCGAGGCGTTGCAGGTAGATATCGAAACCTTCCGAGAACGGACCGAACCAGCTCACGTAGAAGCCGCCGTCCGTGGTCGGGACGATCTTCGGCTGGGCCTGGCCGCCGTCACGGTCCGCGACGACGAGGTTGTCGGCCGGATCGGCCGACCACTGGGCGAATGCGGGCGACGCGCCGAGCAGCGCGGCAACGGCCAGCGGCGCGACCAGGCGATGGAGTACGGACGCGCGATGGGACGAGACTATCGGGTGCTTCATGCGGAACTCCTCGCTGTCGGGACGGAACGGCTGCGGAAACCGTGCCGGAATGCGCCGCGCCGCGCTTGAGCGCGACGCGACCCGCGCCTTACAGATCGATGACAGGCACCTGACAAGGTCGCGGATCACCACGGTGGTCGGCGCGGATCGCGTTCGCCAGCGAGTTCCACGGTGCGGTTCGCGGCCGTGGCGGCGAGCGACGGATCGCCGAGCGCCTCGTACAGATCCCGGGTGACCTGCGCGACGCGAAAGTCGCGATCCGCGTACGGCGCAAGTTCGCCGACCAGGGCGCTGGCCGGTTCCAGTCGCCCGCGCTCGATCAGGAACCGCGCATACGCACCGATCGCCCGCGCCCGCGCGAGCGGCACGCCACTGCGGTCGGCGAGGCTCACCGCTTGCCGGAACGCCCGGTCGGCGCGTTCGTCGTCCGCATCGTGCAGCGCGAGCCGCGCGTCGGCCAGCGCCATCGCGAGGCGGTCGGCGGTTTCGTCCGGTGCGGATCGTGCGGCCGCATCGAATGCCGCCCGCGCGCGTGCCGCTTCGCCGCTGGCGAGGCCGGCCGCGACATAGGCGGGCAACGCTTCGTAATCGCGCAACTCGCCGGTCATCGACGGTCGCAACAAGGCTTCCGCCGCGACCGGGTCGGCACGGGCCATGGCGAGGCGCGCACCGAGCAGGGCCTGTTGCGCGCTGACCGTGTCGTCGCCGGGCGGCATCCCGCGCAGCACCGTACCGGCCGCCGCGAGCTGGCCGGCTTCGATGAGGATCTGCGCGTGCGCGACCGCGACGTTGCGCAACAGGGTCGTGTTTTCGAGGCCGCGCGCGAGTTCCCATGCGCGCGTACTGCTCGCACGTGCGGTGCCGAGATCCAGCATCGCGAGTTCGGCTCGCGCCTTGCCGAGCAGACTGGCGGCGAGGTTGTCGCGCACGTCGAATCGTTCGAACGTCGCGATCGCGCGATCGAAGTGCGGCAATGCCTGGCTGAAGCGCGCGCGTGCCGATTCGATGAGCCCCCAGTTGGTGTCGACGCTGGCCGCGTCGAGCGGATTGCCGGCACGGTCCAGCGCGATGCGCGCGCGACCGAGGTCGGACAATGCGCGTTCGAACTGGGACTGGGCGCCGCGCGCCACGCCGCGTCCGCCGAAGGCGTTTCCGACCAGGTTCGCATCGCCCTCGTCACCGAGTACCGCGAGGGCCTCGGCGTAGCGTTTTTCCGCGGCGGCATAATCCGCGCGCCGCACCGCGACCGCGCCGAGGCCCATGAGCGCCTGTGCGCGCACGTCGGCCGGCAGGTGCGCCTTGCTCTCGCCGATCGCCGCGAACCGTTCCGCGGCGGCGCGCTGGCGCCCGGCACGGAAGTCGATCTGCGCCTCGCGCACCTGCAGGCCCGGATCGGCGCGCTCCTCGGGCGTGGCGCCTTCGACGAGGCGGCGTGCCGCATCGATGTCGCCGCCGAGCAAGGCCGCGTCGACGCGCTGGATGCGTTCGGCGAGCGCACCGGGCGGCGCGATTTCCCGTTCCGTGGCGAGGTCCGCGCCGAGCCGCTGGAGCAATTGCGCGCTCGCGAGGGCGGCGGCCTCGAGTGGACGGTCCGCGCGCCCGTCCGCCTCGCGGACCTCGGTGCCGTCGCCGATCACCAGACGCAACACCCAGCCGCGCTCGGTGTGGCGCATGGACGGCTGCACCACCCAGTGCGCGCGGGTCGCTCGTGCGATGCGCTCGATGTCGGCGCCATCGAGCGCTTCGGCCGCGCCAGCCAGCGCGACGACCTGCTCGCTCGGCAGGACCGTGAACTGGCCCGATTCGCGCAGGCGGCGCGACACGTAGTCCATGACGCCGAGCCGGATCCATGCGCTCTCGGCCGACGCATCGGGGATTTCGACCGGCAGTACGACGATCGCGGGTTGCACCACCGAGGACGCGATCGGCGCGGCGGGCGGTGCGTGTGCGGACTTTCGCCATCCCGCGAATGCGAGCACGGCCACGACGAGGAGCATCGCGGCCACCCCGGCAAGCCGGAAGCGTTGCGCAGGACGCGGGCGTTCGCGCGGATCCGTATCCGGATGCGTGGTACCCGCCGCCGCGGAGCCGTGCCCGGATGGCGCGGCATCGGGCGCCTCGTTTGCCGTCATCTCCTCGAAGCGGCCGATCCAGCGATAGCCGAAACGCGGCACGGTGCGGATCGTGGTCTGGCGATTGCCGGTGTCGCCGATCGCGCGACGCGCGCGCAGCAGGGTCTGGGCGAGCAGCGCGTCGCTGACGTCGGCGCGACCCCAGACCGCGCTGATCAGCTCGTCGCGGCCGACCGCGCGTTCGTGGTTGCCGATGAGATAGACGAGGCAGTCGAAGGATTTCGGTGGCAGGGTCACCAGCGCGCCGTCGCGCCACAGTTCGCGTGCGGCCGGGTCGAGGCGATACTCCGCGAAGGCGTAGACCGATGTCGTCATCGCTGGTGCGCGAAAACCGGAATGCGCTCCGGTGCAAGGGTTGCATTCATTTTGCAAGGGTTCATTGCGCCGCCCCGAGACTTCCCGCATGTCCCACGAGGACGCATGGAGGTTGTCATGAAAATGAAACGCGTTGTTCCGACCGTGCTGATTGCCGGCCTGATGCTCGCGGGCTGCGCGACCTATCCGTCCGGGTACTACGATCGCGGTCATCCAAACTACCACCGCGGTTCGCATTATGACGCGTACTACGACCGCGGGCGGGTATGCGCGAACTGCGGCGAAGTCACCGACGTGGATCGCGTGTACCTGCGCGACCGTACCACCGGACTCGGTGCAGTGATCGGCGCGATCGCGGGTGGCGTGCTCGGCAGCACGGTGGGCAAGGGTGATGGCCGCACCGCGGCCACGGTGGCCGGCGCGGTTGCCGGCGGCGTGGCCGGCAATGCAATCGAGCGGCACAATGATCGGGGTGGCGAAGCGGCCTGGCGTTTCGGCGTACGCCTGGATGACGGGCGCTATGCCACCGTGACCCAGTTCGAGAATCCGGGCTTCCGGCGCGGTGACCGCGTCGTGATCCGCAACGACCACCTGGAATGGTCGCGCCGTTGAAGCGATTCCCGGTTCCGCTCACTTGCGCACGTGGCGCGCCGCGCCGTCAGGCGCCCTTGCATGGAGAACACACGATGAAAAGACATTGGCACGGGTTTGCCGCGTTGTTCGCGGTCCTGTCCGTATTCGGCATGACCGCTACCGACGCGCTCGCACGGCATCGCAGTTACGAGGGAACCGTTTATTCGGTGGAGCGCATCGGCCAGCGCGACAACCATCTGGGTGCGGGCACGGCGATCGGTGCGATTGCGGGCGGGCTGCTCGGCAACACGGTCGGTCACGGCGACGGCCGCAAGGCGGCGACCGTGGCTGGTGCGCTCGCGGGTGGCGCGATCGGACATCATGTCGAGAAGAATCGTCGCGATGACGATGTCCGCTACCGGATTCGCGTGCGCATGGATGACGGACGCATGGTCCGTTACACGCAGGACGACCGGTACGGACTGCGCCGCGGTGACCGGGTGCGCATCGAGGACGGCTACGTGCAACCCGCGCGCTGGCGTTGACGGCGATTGCTTGCTGGGTCCGGCAAACACGTGAAAGCCGCAGGCGCCAGCTTCCGCTGCGATGCTTGGTTTGATGCGACGCAACGCAACGCAACAGCATCACGGCTGAAGCCGGTTCCTACCACCGTACGGGAAACAGTAGGAGCCAGCTTCCGCTGCGATGCTTCTGGTTTCGATGCGATGCGACGCAACAGCATCACGGCTGAAGCCGGTTCCTACCACCGTACGGGAAATAGTAGGAGCCAGCTTCAGCAGCGATGCTCCTGGTTTCGATGCGACGTGACGCAACAGCATCACGGCTGAAGCCGGTTCCTACCACCGTACGGGAAATGGTAGGAGCCAGCTTCAGCTGCGATGCTTCTGGTTTCGATGCGATGCGACGCAACGGCATCACGGCTGAAGTCGGTTCCCGCGGTTCCCCGCATTTGGCAGGAATCGGCTTTCAGCCGGTATGCCTTTGTGCTCAGTTCACGCGGTAGAAATTGTGCGCGCCGATCGTTGCGAGCGGCGGACCCTTGATCCAGTCCGGTGAAACCGAATCGGCGACGATGAAGTGGTCCGCGTACGGAACCACGAGCTGGCGCTGGTCCGGCGGCAGGTTCCACACCGCGATTGCGCGGCCCGCGATGTCCCATGCGCGTGACCATGCCTTCGGATTGCGGAAGTTGAAGCGTTCGTCGGTCATCGAGAGCGCGAACTGTGCCGGTGCCCGGACGACGTCGCAGACGCTGTCGCCCCAGCGGCCAGTCTCACGGCGCCGCATCGCGACCTCCGCGACCGCCATCTGACCGATCCGCGATTCGCTGCGTGCTTCGAGATAGACCGTCGCGGCGAGGCAGGTCTGGTCCGCAATCGTCGGCGGAAGTATCGAAACCACCCAAAGTAGCCAGGCGAGATTCATGCGTAGGTGACTCCTGAATGATGATCGGTCAGGCGGCAGGAATCGCCCGCGCTCATGCGCCATCCGGTCGCGAGCTGCGGACGTGGTCCTTCGACGATGAAGCTGCCGGGGCCGCCTTGATGTCGGTTGCGGGCGCGCTCGTTGCGCGACTGCCGCGAAATCCGGACCGTCTGCCCTCAACGGCGGTCGATCCGGGGTTGCCGGTGCGCCGTTTGGCGCTTGTTCCCGCGAGGCGCGCGTTCCGCGGATCGTGGGCAGGGATTCTCGGTACAGCGGCCCACATGGCGTGGGGCGCGCGAAGGGTACGCGATCGGAGCCCGCGATGGTAGTCCCCGCGAAGCGTGCGCCGCAGGTTCGTTCAGGTTGCGGCAAGGTTGCCGGCCACCCGGAAAACGATGCGCAATCGCAGCAATTGTATACGAGTGGATTGTGCGGAAATTGCGCAGGGATTCAGGGTCGTACCCGCACGCATTGCGTGACCGGCCTGCCGTCGTCCAGCCGAAGCGCATGCCCTTCGCCGTCCCCGGCAATGACGGCGAGCGCGACGCTGCCTCCTGTCGCGCCGGATGCTGCGTACAGGAGTCGTCCGACCGGCGTCGATGTCGCGACATCGAGAAGCGACTCGCCGCGGGCCGGCACGCCTCCGCCCTCGATTTCCAGTCGGTGCAGGTGACGCTTGTTGCCGCCGCGAAAATGCACGCGCGCGGCCGTTTCCTGGCCCGGGTAGCAGCCCTTGTCGAAGCTGATCGCGCCGAGTCGCTCGAGATCCAGTGATTGCGGCAGGAACTCGCCGGCCAGCGAGGGCGCGAGCCACGGCAGGCCCGCGTCGATGTCCGTACGTCGCCACCCCGCGAGCACGGAAGCCGCGGCGTCCGCATCGTCCCGCGGCGCAAGGACGGCGGTGCGCGACACAGGGCCCGGCATCCGCAGCGCATGGCCGGCGCCATCCGTGCGGACTTGCCCGGCAGCCGGCGGCTTCGTTTCGTCACCGGCGTGCAACGCCCAGCCGCCACGTGTTTCGAGAGCCACCTTTGCGCGGAAGACATAGGGTGCGAGTGCCGCGCGCATCGAGTCGGCCCCGCCGAGCGGCAGCCACGCGAGCAGTTGTGCGGGAGCGGGCCGCAGCAGGGCGAAGAAATGGCGCACGCGACCCTTCGCGTCGAGCCAGGCATTCCACTGCCACGCACCCTCGGCGAGTACGCTCGTGTCGGCGCAGAACTGCGCCTGGGCGAATGCGATCGCATCGGATCCGTGGATGTCGAGCAGGTCGGCGGGTTCGAGGAAATCCATGACGAGGAGCAAATCAGTACGGATTGCGTACTGTAGCGCGCCGGCCCGCTTCGGTTGTCAGGAAGGGCCGCGCGGCGGTACCCTGCGACGCGCCCCGCGCCGCCATCACGCGCCGAACGCAATCGATCCACGCCCCGCGCGGGGTCGGTTCGAGGTTCGGCGCCGCGCATGCCGTGCCGCGTTGCATTGTTGCTTCAAGGACAGCATTCATGGACCAGTCGATGTCATCCCGGCCGAGGCCGTTGTCCCCGCACCTGTCGGTGTACCGCTGGCAGATCCAGATGGTTACGTCGATCCTGCATCGGGCGACCGGCATCGCGCTTGCGTTCGGTACCATCCTCGTCGTGGTCGCGTTGCTTGCGCTGGCCGCGGGACCGGAAGCGTACGCCGCGGTACACGGATTCTGCACGTCTTGGCTCGGCATGATCCTGCTGCTCGGCTGGACCTGGTCGTTCGCATTCCACCTGCTGAACGGTATCCGCCACCTGCTGCAGGATGCGGGTCTCGGCTTCGAGATCCCCGACTTCGTGCGCAACGGCTGGATTGCATCGGTCGGCAGCCTGGTCCTGACCGCGCTGGTCGTGTTCTGGGCCTGCGGCGCGGGAGTCGGGCCATGAACGCGCAACTGCGTGATCCGCTCAAGCGCGCACGCGGACTCGGATCGGCGAAGAACGGCGTGCACCACTTCGTCGTGCAGCGCCTGACCGCGATCGCCCTGATCCCGCTCGGCATCTGGTTCCTGTTCGTCGCGGTCGGCCTGCTGCGGGGCGATTACGCCAGCGCGCATGCGCTCGTTGCGAACCCCTGCAACGCGATCCTGATGGTCGCGTTCCTTGCCGCGCTGTTCTGGCACGCGCAGCTCGGCGTGCAGGTCATCATCGAGGATTACGTGCACAACTTGTGGCTTGCGTTGCCGCTGCAGATCCTGGTGCGCTTCGCGTGCGTACTCGGCGCCGTGGCCGGCATGTTCGCGGTCATCCGCATCGCGTTGGGGAATTGACGGAATGCAGAGCTATCCGATCGAGCAACATGCGTTCGACACGATCGTGGTCGGTGCCGGTGGCGCCGGCTTGCGCGCGACCCTCGGCCTCGCCGAAAAGGGCCTCGCGACCGCGTGCATCACCAAGGTGTTCCCGACCCGCTCGCACACGGTCGCGGCGCAGGGTGGCATTTCGGCCGCGCTCGGCAACATGGGCGAGGACGATTGGCGTTTCCACTTCTACGACACGGTCAAGGGCGGCGACTGGCTCGGCGACCAGGATGCGGTCGAGTACATGTGCAAGAACGCACCGGCCGCGGTCATCGAACTCGAACATTACGGCCTGCCGTTCTCGCGCACCGACGAGGGCCGTATTTATCAGCGCCCGTTCGGC
>CAYWZC010000061.1:0-254 GCA_964462745.1 uncultured Rhodanobacteraceae bacterium | reverse complement strand
CACCTGCGCCGCGGCCGACCGCACCGGCCATGCGATGCTGCACACGCTGTACCAGCAGTCGCTCAAGCACGAGGCGCGCTTCTTCATCGAATACTTCGCGCTGGACCTGATCTTCGACGCGGAAGGCGTCTGTCGCGGCGTACTCGCGCTCGACATGAACGAGGGCAAGCTACACCTGTTCCGTGCGCACGGCGTGGTGCTCGCGACCGGCGGCTACGGACGTTCGTATTTCTCGTGCACGTCCGCGCATACCT
>CAYWZC010000060.1:0-17010 GCA_964462745.1 uncultured Rhodanobacteraceae bacterium | reverse complement strand
TGGCGCTGCTCCTCGGCGCTTTCGGATTGCACACTCTCGCCACCGCGCATCCTGCCGATCGCGGCCTCGATGTCGGACTTGTTCGCGCCCGCCGCCTTCAGCGCGTCGCCGATCTCGCCCTTGTCATCCAGCGCGGCGAGCACGAACAGTTCGGATGCGATGAACGCATCACCGCGCTGCTGGGCGAGCTTGTCGGTGAGGTTGAGCAGGCGGTTGAGGTCGTTCGACACATTGATGTTGCCTTCCTGGCCGGCCACCTTCGGCAGGCGTTCGAGGATCTGGCCGGCACGCGTGCGCAACCCGGGCACGTTGACCCCGGCCTGGGCCAGCATCGGCACGGTCGAGCCGCCTTGCTGGTCGAGCAACGCCACGAGCACGTGCACCGGTTCGAGCAGGTTGTGGTCGCGCCCGACCGCGAGCGACTGCGCATCGGCGAGCGCGTGCTGGAATCGCGAAGTGAGTTTGTCCATGCGCATGGGCGGGTTCTCCGTGGAACGGGAAGACGAGTCGGCGCGGCGTCCGCGCGCGGCATGCGGGGAATCTTGCGTCCGCATCGCGAGGATTCAAGCGATTCCGGCGCCCCCCATCGCCACGAACCGGTCGCCGGCGCCGATCGCCGGGTTTCGTCGACACACTGATCCGTGCGCTGTGCCTCCGTTGCCATCTTCCGGGTGCGACGGGGAATCTTCTTCACGAATCGCGCGTGGCGAATCGCGCGACGATCAACCGGTCGGCGGTAGCACTCCCGCCTTTCGCGCTTGTGCGACGCATTCGGTCCGGTTGTGCGCATCGAGGCGCTCGAACAACCCCTGTAGGTGATTGCGCACGGTGTTCACCGATAGACTCAGGCGCGCGGCGATCTCGCGATTGGACAGGCCCTCGGCAAGCAAGCCGAGCACCGCGTGCTGGCGCGGGCTGAGATCCATGGCGACGCGCAAATCGGCCGTCCGGAAGCGGATGACGAGCAGGAACATCGGTTCCCGCGCGGCGAGCCAGCCTTCGCCGCGATACGGCAGCACTTCGACGGTACGCGAGACGCACGCGGTCGTCCCGGCCTCGGCGGGCAGTTGCAGGCGCAGTGTCTGTTCGCCGCGGGCGGCTGCGCACATCGCGCGTTGCAGCATGTGGTCGATCGGCGCATCGGCGAGGCGCAGTTCGCCGCGGTCGAGAACCACGCGCGTGCTGGTGCGCAGCAGGTTCTCCGCGATCGGCCCGGCCCAGCGCAGCCGGCGCTTGCGATCGACGAGGATCAGCGCGGGTGGTTCGCCGCCCGACTGCGCGCCCGCGAGTTGCATCTGCAGGCGCGCCTGGGCGAGCTTCAGGCGTAGCGAGATCGCTCGCTGCACATGCCGTTGCACGAACTCGAACTGCGCGAAATGCTCGGTGTCGGGCGGACCTTCACCGATGCTGCGCGACACGTACAACGCCCATAGTCCGCTGCTGTCGCGACGAAACATCGATGCGACGGTGTACGGCATGCCATAGTGGCGCGCGAGTTCGTCGATTCCGCTGCGCACCATGCCACGGCGCACGTCCGGTTCGGCATCGGACAGGATCGTGCCGACCGGATGCGCAAGCGCGCGCGCGACGCGCGGATCCCCGCCGACGTAGTCGGTGCCGAATTCGGCCATGAACTCGCGCGGCATGTTCCACGATTGCTCGAAACCGATGCGCATCCCATCGACACGGAACATGCCTGCGGTGCGCGAACCGGTCGAACGCGCGATGTGGCGGAACGCCTCGGGCCAGACATCGTCGTCTTCGACGGCGTCGTAGATGGTGCCAAGCATCTCGGTGATCGAATCGATGATCCCGCTCCCCGTCCCGCATTCCGGCGTGGAAGCCGCATGGTACAAATGCACTACTCACGGTACAAATGCACCAGCTCCGATGCGGCACCGCAACAGTCGCGCACAGCGCGCGATTTCCCACTCCGCCGCCCGCAGCGCGGTGCCTCGACGAAGTTTGATCCGCGCAACCGGACGAGTCCGCGCGACAGGCATCGGTGCACGGCGGAAGGACCGGGTGAAGGGCGGCGCATTCTTGCTACGTGACACGATCGGAATCCCGGCTGGCGCGAAATCCAACGCGAAATTGGTACATTCGGACCATGGCGCGGGCGTGCACGGCTCCCTAGATTTCCCGCATTGACCGTAGGGTCAGACGGGGAATCCACCATGAATCTCGCCCGGCGAGGCATCAGGCTGCCCGTGTCGCTGTTCGCGACGCTGGCAATCGCATCGACCACACCCGGCGCCAGCGCCGGTACCGGCTACCGGATCGAATCCTCCAGCATCGACGGCGGCACGCCAGTCGCGTCCGGCGGCGACGGTTTCCATCTGCGCGGCAGCGTCGGCCAGCCGGATGCGGGCGTTCTCGCGGGCAGCGGCTATCTGCTGCGCGGCGGCTTCTGGCCCGGCGCCTCGCATGCACCCAGCGACATCATCTTCGCCGATGGCTTCGAAGCGCCTTCGGCCACTCATTCGAAGGGAGAACTGCCATGATCCGTCACCTGATCGGCGGCGCGCTCGCGTGCGCTGCGTTGTGCTTCTTGCCAGCGGCGGCGAGCGCCAACGACCCGACCCTGACCGCGCCGCAGGGCAGCGCGATCACCTACCAGGGCCGCATCGGGCACGACGGCCAGCCGCTTTCCGGCATCCATGCGATGACGTTCCGACTGTTCGATTCGGAGCAGGCCGGGTTCGAGGTCGCGCCCGCGGTCATCCTGACCGGCGTCGACATCGAGGACGGCGTGTTCTCGGTGCCGCTCGATTTCGGGTCGGCCGCGTTCCTCGGCGATGCGCGCTGGCTGGAGATCGAGGTCGATGGCAGCACGCTCGAACCACGCCAGCCGCTGACTGCCGCGCCGGTTGCGCTATTCGCGCTGAACGGCACGCCTGGACCCGAGGGTCCGGAAGGTCCAGAAGGTCCGATCGGTCCGCAAGGACCGCAGGGCGACGAGGGTCCGGCGGGTCCCGAGGGCCCGCAAGGTCCACAGGGCGTGCAAGGCGATACCGGACCCCAAGGCCCGCAAGGCCCTGCCGGCTCCGCGAACATCGCCGGCAGTTCCGGGAATTTGGTGCGTTTCACCGGCGCCAACAGCGGCGGCAATTCGATCATCCGTGACAACGGCAGCACGGTCACCGTCGGCGGCGCGGCGCAGAGTCGGAAGCTCAAGGTCGAAGGCGGCATCGACATGACCGAACCGGACGCTGCGTTGTACGTGAACGGCCAGCGCGCGATCACCTATGTCGGCAGTGGTGACGGCAATATCATGGTCGGCCCGCAAACGGGCGACCCAGACAATGAAGCGCAGGCAAACATCGGAATCGGCATCCGCTCACTGATAAACCTGACTACCGGCGACGGCAACACGTCGCTGGGCTTCCAGTCCCTGTACAACGCGACGACCGCGATCAACAACACCGCCCTCGGTCGCAACACCCTGACCAATGTTGTCGACGGCGCCAACAATATTGCCGTCGGCAATTTTTCCGGCGAGCACCTGCAAGACGGCGACAACAACATCTACCTCGGCAACAACGCCGGCGCCGCGACCGAAAGCAACACGATACGGGTTGGTCAGGGCAGTACCCGTGCGTTCGTCGCTGGAGTCAGCTCGGCGGATATTCCGGTTGCACAGTCCGAACCCGTGGTGGTGCTGGCAAACGGCCAGCTCGGCACGCCATCCGATTGCGCCACCGGCAGCACACTGACCCGAACTGCCTCCGGCTGGACATGCAAGAAGCCCATGCAAGGTTACGAGATCGTTTCGAACACCTGCACCTTTTCGGAAAATACTGTATCGGAGTATTGCTACGTTGCCGCACAGTGTCCCGATGGCAAACGCGTGATTTCGGGAGGCGGGACTGTGAGTTGCTATGGCATCTGGCTCAGCCAAAGCTATCCAAATTCCCAATCAAGCTGGTTTGTTTTGGGCCAGATGGATCCGGATTCTGACTGCCCAGTCCATGACGTCACCGCCGTCGCAATCTGCATCGACAGCGACGCATTTCCGTAGGGCCGCACCCATGGACGTTCGATCCTTGCGACCGCCGTCGCGATACATGCAGCGGGATCACCCGGGAGATGAACCGCGGAGATGAAGCGGGCCACCCCGCGTGCTTCCGATCAAATCAGATGCAACGCCGCCGCCCGCCGCGCACCGCGCTGGTGACGAGGCGGCGGTCGAAGCTTGCGAGTTGGCCACCGTGCTGGACGGCGAGCGCGAGCAGCCAGGTGTCGGTGACCTGGGGGATGCGCGGAGCTTGTCGATGTCGACCAGGGTGCTGCGCAACAAACTGAGTTCGCCGGGCCAGAACCGATGACCCGGAGAAGCGCACAAACTCGCGAGCGAAGCCGCGCAACCGGTGAGCCACAAGGATTGTGGTAACGAGTATGACCGACGGTGCGCACTACCCCGTTGTGTGCATATCTGAACCGACTCCGGTACGCCGCATTGCCGGCCGCTACCGCTCTCGCCGACAATGATCGCCCGTGCCGCGCCGGGAGGCGCATCGAGGCACGCGAGGCCGGAAATCGAACATCGCCGCACACGACCTGCCCGTTCCACCGCCCGCGAACCCCGCGACGATCGCGCTGTTCCTCGACATCGACGGTACCCTGCTCGACTTCGCGGGGCGACCGCAGGAAGTCGAGATTGCACCCGCGCTGCCGGAGTTGCTGACGCGCGTTCGTGACCGGCTCGAAGGCGCATTCGCGCTGCTGAGCGGCCGCCCGCTCGCGCAGATCGATGCGTTGTTCGGCTTGCCGCGCCTGGCCGCGGCCGGATTGCACGGCGCGGAACTGCGCTTCCCCGACGGACACGTGCATCGTGCGACAGACGACGGTGCGACGCTGCCGCGCGACTTCGCCGCGCGCGCGCGCGCGCTGGTCGCCGACCTTCCGGGCGTGCTGATCGAGGACAAGGGCGCCGCGCTCGCCCTGCACTATCGCGCCACGCCCACCGCGCAAGCCGCGGTTCAGCGGGCGGCGGTTCAACTGTCGGACATGGCCGGCGAAAACTACACGCTGCAGCACGGCAACCACGTGATCGAGATCAAGCCCGCGGCGAGCGACAAGGGCAGCGCGCTCGCGGCACTCATGGACGCGGCGCCATTCGCCGGGCGCGAACCATGGATGCTCGGCGACGACCTCACCGACGAGCATGCATTCGCCGAAGTCGATGCGCGCGGCGGCACCAGCATCATCGTCGGCGCGCGCCGTCCGACGCTCGCGCGCCACGCGCTCACCGACCCCGCGGCGGTACACGCGTGGCTCGCGGCGCTGGTCCGGCCATGAGCCGTGCCACCCTCGATCTCGGCATCATCGGCAACGGCAGTGTCAGCGCGCTGATCGACGGCGGCGGGCGCATCGTGTGGTGCTGCCTGCCGACCTTCGATGCGGACCCGGTGTTCTGCGACCTGCTCTCGCCGGAACTCGACGGCGGCTATTTCGATGTCGAGCTGCACGAGGAGAAGAGCCGCAGCCAGCGCTACCTCGACAACACCGCGATCCTCGTGACGCGCCTCGAGGCAAACGACGGCGGCATGCTCGAGATCACCGATTTCGCGCCACGCTACAAGCAGTTCGGCCGCGTGTTCCACCCGATGAGCGTGGTGCGCCGGATCCGGCCCCTGGCCGGCACCCCGCGTATCCGCCTGTGCCTGCGACCGCTCGCCGGCTACGGCGCGCGGGCACCAGACCATACTTCGGGTTCGAACCACCTGCGTTTCCTGCTCGACGGCCTGGTCCTGCGCGCGACCACCGATGCGCCACTGCCGATGCTCGAACAGGGTCTTTCGTTCCTGCTCGACCGCGAGATCTGCGTCGTGCTCGGCCCCGACGAGACCTTGCAGGACGCGCCCGCGCGCTACGTGCACGAGGCGCTGGAAGCGACGCGTGCCTACTGGCGCGACTGGGTGCGCTATCTGTCCCTGCCGGTCGAATGGCAGGACGCGGTGATCCGTGCCGCGATCACGCTGAAGATGTGCCAGCACGAAGGCACCGGCGCGATCGTCGCCGCCATGACGACCTCGATCCCGGAAGCCGCCGGCACGGTGCGCAACTGGGACTACCGGTATTGCTGGCTGCGCGATGCGACCTTCGTCGTCCGCGCACTGAACCGGCTCGGCGCGACCCGCTCGATGGAGGAATACCTGCGCTTCCTGTTCAATCTCGCGGTCTCGTCCGACGACGAACTCGCGCCGGTCTACGGCATCCATTTCGAGCGCGAGCTGGTCGAAGGCGAGGCGAAGCACCTGCGCGGCTACCGCGGCATGGGCCCGGTGCGCATCGGCAACGACGCCTGGCGCCAGCGCCAGCACGACGTGTACGGCAGCGTGGTGCTCGCCGCGACCCAGTTGTTCTTCGACCATCGCCTGGAGTCGCGCGGCGGCGAGGCCGCGTTCGCGCGCCTCGAACCGGCCGGCGAGGCGGCATGGCGGCTGCACGACCAACCCGACGCGGGCCTCTGGGAATATCGCAACCGCACCTCCGTGCACACCTATTCCGCAGTCATGTGCTGGGCCGCATGCAACCGCCTCGCGCGCATTGCCGAACACCTCGGCCTCGACCGGCGCGCCGCGCACTGGGCCGACCGCGCGCATCGGGTGCGCGAGACGATCCTCGAACGAGCCGTGCACGCGGACGGCTATTTCAGCGACGTGTTCGACGGCGACCGGCTCGATGCGAGCCTCCTGCTGCTGCCCGAACTCGGTTTCATCGATGCACACGACGCGCGCTATCGCGCGACGGTCGAGGCAGTCGGTCGCGTGCTCTTGCACAACGACCACCTGTTCCGCTACGCGGCGGCGGATGATTTCGGCCTGCCCGAAACGAGTTTCACGATCTGCAGTTTCTGGTACGTCGATGCGCTCGACGTGACCGGCCGGCGCGATCTGGCACGCGAACAGTTCGAACGCTTGCTCGCGCGACGCAATCCGCTCGGCCTGCTGTCCGAGGACATCGACACCGCCAACGGCGAACTGTGGGGCAACTTCCCGCAGACCTATTCGCTGGTCGGCCTGATCAACTCCGCGATGCGACTTTCGCGGCCGTGGGAGGACGTGTTGTGACGGCCTCCACGCGCGCCCCCGTCCGAGCGGAGCAAAATCGGAGTGGCCGCGTCCGGCAGCCGGGAAAATCCCGCCTCGTGGTCGTTTCGAACCGCGTCGCCACACCCGGCGACGCGCGCGCGGGCGGTCTTGCTTCGGCCCTGCATTCGGCGCTCGAGGAAAGCGGAGGATTGTGGTTCGGCTGGAGCGGGCGCGTCGTCGCCAGGCCTTCCGACCAACCCGAAGTGCGGCGCGAGGGCGCGATCACCTATGCGTTGTTCGATCTCGCGCGCAACGACTACGAGCAGTATTACCTCGGGTTCGCGAACCGCACGCTGTGGCCGTTGCTGCATTTCCGTACCGACCTGGTCGATTACAGCCGCCGCAACCTGGACGGCTACCTGCGCGTGAACCGGCTGTTCGCGGAACGCCTCGTGCGCCTGCTGCGCGAAGACGATCGTATCTGGATCCACGACTACCACCTGATCCCGCTCGCCGCGGAACTGCGCAAGCTCGGCGTCGGCGCACGCATCGGCTTCTTCCTGCACGTGCCGCTGCCGCCCGAATTGTTGCTCCTCACCTTGCCGGGCCACAGCGCCCTCATGGAATCCTTCCCCGCCTGCGACCTGATTGGATTCCAGACCCGCAACGACCTGCGTGCATTCCGCGATTACGCGCGCCACCAGCAGGGCGCGAGCGTCAGCGGCGACCGTTTCGTCACCCACGGCGGGCGCACGTTCCGCGCCGCGGCGTTCCCGATCAGCATCGATACCGAAGTCGTCGCACGCCAGGCGAAATCCGCCGTGCGACTCGCACCCACCAAGCGCTTGCGTGCGAGCCTCGAAGGCCGAGCGCTCGCGATCGGCGTGGATCGGCTCGATTACTCGAAGGGCCTGCCGGAGCGTTTCGCGGCATTCGGCCGCTTCCTCGCCCAGCACCCGGCCCGTCGCTCGCGGGTATCGTTCCTGCAGATCGCGCCGTCCTCGCGCGAGGAGGTCAAGGCCTACCGTGAGCTGCGCAACGAACTCGAAGCGATGGCCGGCTCGACCAACGGGCGCTTCGCCGACCCGGAGTGGGTGCCGATCCGCTACATCAACCGCGGTTTCCAGCGTTCGACCCTGACCGGCTTCTACCGCATCGCGCGCCTCGGCCTCGTCACGCCGCTGCGCGACGGCATGAATCTCGTGGCCAAGGAATACGTCGCCGCGCAGGACGAGGCTGACCCAGGCGCACTGGTCCTGTCCCGCTTCGCGGGTGCGGCGGCCGAATTGCCACAGGCGATCCAGGTCAACCCGTTCGACATCGACGAAATCGCCGACGCCATCGAGCGTGCGTTGTCGATGCCGCTCGCCGAACGACGCGAGCGCTGGTCGGCGATGTACGAGCATCTCGTCGAACACGACATCAACCATTGGCGCCGGACCTTCCTCGACGCATTGTCGGCGGCGTGATCGCGGCAGGGGCTTCGGTCCCGCCGTCGTTCCGGTCCGGCATCTTTCGAACACGCCGGTATCGCGGCGCAGCCTCTTCCACAGCTGACCGGGCTAGCGATCCTTCCAGATCAGGCTCGCGAACCGGCCGCTGCGTTCGCCATCGCGACGATACGAGTAGAACCGCGCATCGGTGAACGTATCGAAGCCACCCCCGGATACTTGCCGCACGCCCGCGCGCGCGAGGCGCCGCCGTGCAAGTTCCTCGAGACCGCATTGCCAGTGTCCGGCGCGCCCCGGCGTGAACGCATGCATGGTGCGCGGGTCGGCGTCGACGAACACGTCACGCACGGTGTCGTCGATCTCGTACGACGCCGCGCCAATGCACGGGCCAAGCCAGGCCAGGACGCGTCCCGGTGGCACGTCGAGGTGGGCCAGCGTTGCCTCCAGCACGCCCGCCGCGAGGCCGCGCCAGCCTGCGTGGGCGATACCGATCGAGGAACCGTCGTCCGCGCAGAACAGTACCGGCAGGCAATCCGCTGTCAGCACCGCGAGGACCACGCCGCGCGCGCGGGTGATCGCGGCATCCGCGACCGGCTCGGGGCCACTCTGCGCGTCGGCCGACCGCGTCGCGGCGGACGCGAATTCGACGATCTCGCCACCATGCACCTGGCGCAGCCAGTGCGGCGCGGACGGAAGGCCGCAGGCACGTTCGAGCAATTCCCGATTCGCGCTGACGACACCCTCGTCCTCGCCCGAACGCAGGCCGAGGTTGAACGCATCGAACGGCGGCCGCGAGTTGCCCGGCATGCGCCGCGTGGTGACCAGCGCGCGCACGCCGGGCGGCGCCGGCCAGTCGGGCACGATCTGCGCATCGGATGGCGCGGGCGACGACACGATTCAGCGCTCGCTGCCCGCATCCGCGCGCAGCGCCTCGACCAGCCGTTGCATGTCGGCGGGCCGCGCCGCCTCCACGACGACCGGCTCGCCGCTGGCCGGATGCAGGAATTCGAGCCGCTCCGCATGCAGCGCCTGGCGCCGGAACGCGTGCAGGGCCTCGACCAGCTCCGGGGTCGCGCCGCGCGGCTGCTTGAGGCCCGTGCCATAGGTCGGGTCGCCGACCAGGCCGTGGCGGATATGGGCCAGGTGCACGCGAATCTGATGGGTACGCCCGGTTTCCAGGCGGCACTCGATCAGGGTCATCGCGCGAAACCGCTCCCGCACCCGGTAATGGGTAACGGCATTGCGGCCATCCTCGCGCACGCTCTGGCGCAAGCGGTCGCGGGCGTGCCGGCCGATCGCCGCGTCGATCCGGCCTCCGGCGACCATGCGCCCGTACACGATCGCCTCGTACTGGCGATGCACGCTGCGTTCGGCGAGCTGTTCGACCAGGGACCGATGCGCACGCAGGGTGCGGGCGACGACCATGAGCCCGGAGGTGTCCTTGTCGAGCCGGTGCACGATGCCCGCGCGCGGGATGTCGGCCAGCTTCGGATCGTGGTGCAGCAGCGCATTCTGCAAGGTTCCGGCCGGATTTCCCGCACCCGGATGCACGATGAGACCGGCCGGCTTGCACACGACCAGCACCTCGGCGTCCGCATGCCGGATATCGAGTCCGATGTCTTGCGGCGCGGCGCGCACGACCGGTTCCGTGACCGGCGTGAGTTCGATGCGTTCCCCGCCGACCACCGCGTGCCGCGGCAGGACGCGCGCTCCATCCAGCAACGCATCCCCCGACTTGATCCAGGCGCTGAGCCGCGAGCGCGAAAAGTCCGGGAACAGTTCGGCCATGACCTGGTCCAGCCGGCGGCCGGCGGCCGCGGCCGGGACCTCCGCATTCAGCACGGGTTCCGGTTCGCCCCGCCCGTACGACGGATTTGCCGGGTCCGGCGAGGTTCGGGTTATCATCATCGTCTTGTCTTCGCCAGGCAGTGCCGTCGCATGCGAGTTTCCCCGACCTTCCGCATTATCCTACGCGTTGTCGCGCTCGCGCTCGTCCTCGCGCTGGCCGGTTGCTCGCTGTTCCGCGGCAAGAAGGGTGATCCGCTGGAAACCCTGTCGGTCGCGGAACTGTACCAATACGGCGTCGTCGCGCTCGATCGGGGCAACGAGGATCTCGCCTCGCGCACGTTCGAGCGCCTGATTTCGCGGTTTCCGTTCGGGCCGTACACCGAACAATCGCAGATCAACCTCGCCTATTCGCAGTACAAGGAAGACAAGCCCGAGGACGCGTACTCGACGATCAACCGCTTCATCAAGACCTACCCGACCCACAAGCACATCGATTACGCCTATTACCTGCGTGGCCTGATCAATTTCAATCGTTCCGGCGGGTTCCTCGAGAACTGGGTCGGCCAGGACATGAGCAAGCGCGACCAGGCCAACCTGCGCCAGTCGTTCGACGATTTCGGCGCGCTGATCGAGCGCTATCCGCAAAGCCGCTACGCGGCCGACTCGCGCCAGCGCATGGTCTACCTGCGCAACATGATGGCCCAGTCGGAACTCAACGTCGCTTACTACTACCTGCGCCGCGGCGTCTACGTCGGCGCCGCGAACCGCGCCAAGGGCGTGATCGAGAACTATCCGCGCAGCTTCCAGTCGCGCGATGCACTCGCGATCATGGCGTCGAGCTATCGCGCACTCGGCCAGGACCAGCTCGCTGAGGATGCCGAAAGCGTGCTCAAGCTCAACTATCCCGAACACCCGTATTTCGCCGGCGACTGGCCGGATTGGCGCTCGAACCTGTGGAAGCTGCTGCCGCTCACGAATCGCGGGCAGGGTCACTGACGCGTTTCGCGAGGCGGTCCCTCTTCCCTGGGAGTCGCGGACTGCACCCACCGCAGCGGGCGCGAACCGCGAAGCGGCGCGAACGGTGAACGCTCAGAAGGACGAGGCGACGCGCGATGCACGACGCCTGTCGAATGGAATCCGCGCAACCCTCTTGGCGCTTGCGCGCTCGGGGCATTACTCCCAGCGTTCGAGTTCGCGGCGCACCGGCGCGTCGGCGACAAACGTGGCGCCGATGACTTCCCGCAACGGCTCGACGATGGCGCGGGCTTCGGCGTCGCGGCCCGCGGCCGACAACGACTCCGCATAGTCGAGCGCGTATTTCGCGACCAACGGGTGGCGCGCACCGAACGCGCCACTGAGTGCCTGCCACGCGCTGCGGCGCTTTTCCAGCGCATCCGCGAGGTCATCGCGTGCGAGGTCGACGCGCGCGTCCAGCGCATCGCGGTAGGCAGCGTGGCGCGGATCGAGCCGTGCTCCCGCGCGGTCCACATCCGCGAGCTCGTCCGCTGCCTCGCGCCCCCGATGCGAACGCAGCAGCCAATCCGCGTACACCAGGCGTACGTTCGCGAGCCTTGCGTCGCCCTCGCCGACCCGCGCGCGCCATCCCGCGACCGCCGCATCGAGATGCGGGCGAGCCGCATCGAGCCGATCCGCGTGCATCAAGGCGCGACCGAGATTTCCCTGTGCGCGCAGCACCGCCGGCTCGTTGTCCGCGAGGGCCTTCCGACGCAACGCAAGCGAACGCTCGAACAGCGGAATCGCGGCCGCATAATCGCCCATGTCCTCGTAGGCCGAAGCGAGATTGTTGAGCGGCACCGCATACTGCACGTTGTCCTCGCCGGAGACCTCGGCGTACACGCGCATCGCTTCCTTGTAATGGGCGGCCGCCTCGCGAAACCGGCCGAGGTCGTGCAGGATCGAACCGAGCTCGTTGTGGCCGAGCCCGTAGGTCACGCTCTTCTCGCCGTACAGTTCCCGGCACAGACGCAGGTTCTGTTGCATCAGCGGGATCGCCTGCTCGCGCGCGCCGCTCGAGGCCAGCGACTGCGCATAGCCGAGCAGGCTGCTCTGGAACTCCTCGCTGTGTTCGCCGTCGTGCTCGCGCTTGATCTCCAGCGCCTTTGCATAGAGCTCGAGCGCCTTGTCGTAGTTGCCCCGGTGACGCGCGACCATGCCGAGGTTGTGGTAGGTGGAGGCGAGCTCGTCGGGATCCACGTCCGCGCGCGACAGGCGCAGATCGAGGCTCCGGTTCAACACCGCCTCGGCGTCCTCGTACTTGCCCTGCTTGTCCAGCACCACGCCGAGGTTGTTCCAGGAATTGGCGGCGGCGAGCACGTCGTCCGGTGCGTACTCGCGGCGCAGGGCGAGTGATTGCCGCGCAGCGCGTTCGGCGTCTGCTTCGGGAAACGAATTGTTCGCGTACACCACTGCGAGCTGGGCCAGTGCCGCTGCTGCGTCGAGTGGCTGGTCGACGCGCGCGTCGAGATAGCCGTCGATCGCTTCGCGAAACAGTTCCGCACTGCGTTGCGGCTCGCCGAGATAACGATAGGCGGTCGCGAGCACGTCGAGCAGGCGCGCACGCACGGCCGGCGATCCGGCCAGTTCCTCGTCGATGCGCGCGGCGCCCTGGTCGAGGATGTCGCGCGCGGTCACGCTGCGATCGGGGTTGACGCTCGGGTTGGACACGTTGAACACGGACACGAGGAAATCGCTGACCTGCTCGGCATTGTGTTCGGCTACGCGCGCGCGGTCGCGTTGTTCGACGAGGCGCCAGGTGAATCCCGCCAGCACCACGAGCGCCAGTCCCGCGGCCAGTGCCGCCGGCCAGTGGCGGCGCAGCCAGCGGCCGGCCCGGTAGCCGGGAGTCTGCTCGCGGGCCAGCACCGGGCGATGTTCGAGGAAGCGGCGCACGTCATCGGCCAGCGCCTCGACCGAGGCATAGCGGTCGGCGGGCTCGTCCGCCGTCGCGCGCAACACGATCGCATCGAGGTCGCCAGCCAGGCGCTTGCGCCAGGCGACGTCCGCCGCGAGCTGGCTCGGCCGCGCCGCGGCCTGGCCGAGCAGTTCCACGGTTCGATCGGCGCTGTCCACGCGCGCCTTGCGGCTGCTGACCAGCTCGAACAGGATCAGGCCGAGCGCATAAATGTCGCTGGCCGTCGTGACGGCCTCGCCGCGGGCCTGCTCGGGGCTCGCATAGCGAGGCGTGAAGTAGCGCGAATCGTGCATCGGCCTTTCGGCAACAGGCCGGTCGATCGCGCGCGCAATGCCGAAGTCGAGCAGCACCGGCGTTCCGTCGGCGCGCACCAGCACGTTCGACGGCTTGAGGTCGCAATGCACGATGAGCCGCTGGTGGGCGAATCGCACCGCGCCGCAGACCGCGCGAAACAGGTCGAGGCGCGCGTTGAGGTCGAGCGCCTGATCGCGGCAATACGCATCGATCGGCACGCCCTCGATGTATTCCATGACGAGGTACGGCTGGCCACTCGGTGTCGTGCCGCCGTCGAACAGGCGTGCGATGCATGGATGTTCGAGGGTCGCGAGGATCTGCCGTTCACGCGCGAAATGGGCCAGGGTCTCGTCCCGCGCGAGGCCACGGATCAGCTTGACGGCCGCGCGCTGCTCGAAACCGCCCTCAATGCGCTCGGCGAGGTACACGGCGCCCATGCCGCCGCTCGCGAGGCGCCGCACCAGCCGCCACGCGCCCAGCGAGTCGCCTTCGCCGAGCTCGGTTTCGGAAAGTTCGCCGAGCAAGCGCGCAACCGGCGTGCGGACGCGGGCGGTGGTCGCGCCTTCGGCGTCGAGCAGCGCCTCGATCTCGGCGATCGTGTCGGTATCCGCGCCCGCCTCGACGAGACGTTCGCGGCGCGCGGCGCGCGGCAAGTCGCAAACGAGATCGAACAGTCGTCGCAATTCGCCGGTGGACGCGGAGCGGACCATCTCAGGCGAGCGCGCGGTTGAGCCAGGCACGCGCGAAGCGCAGGTCGCGGTCGACGGTCGGCACCGAAACATCGATTGCGGCCGCGATCTCCTCGCGTTGCATGCCCGCGAAGCAGCTCATCTCCATCGCACGCGCCGCGCGCTCGTCCTCGGCATGCAAACGGGTCAGGGCCTGGTCGAGCGCGAGCAGGTCGACCGCGTCCGCGTCGCCGCAGGGTTCGCATTGTGCATCCAGGGTGATCCTCGTCGCGCCGCCACCACGCTTCGCCGCGAGCCGCGCGCGGGCCTGGTCGACCAGCACGGCGCGCATGTGCAACGCGGCGACGCCGAGGAAGTGCGCGCGGTTCGCGAAATCCACGTCGCCGCCGAGCAAGCGCAGGACCGCCTCGTGGACGAGGCCGGTAGGGCTCAACGTCACGTCGGTCTCGCCACGCAGGCGCGCGGCCGCCATGTGCCGCAGCGTATCGTACAGATCCGGCATGACGGCGCCGAGCGCGGCGCGGTCGCCGCTGCGCCATGCGTGCAGCAGGCCGGTGATATCCCTCCTGTCCACGCCGGAACCTTAGGCGCAATCGCCGCGCGCCCGCAAGCGCCGCAATGTGATGCAGGTCATGGATCGGAACTCGGGATCGGCGCCTGTCGCCCGCGGCGTGGTTCGCGTGCCGGATCAGCGCCAGCCCGACGTGATCGGGTAACGCCGCTCCAGGCCGAACGCACGCCGCGAGACCTTCGGGCCCGGCGCCGCCTGGCGGCGCTTCCATTCGCTGATGCGCACGAGATGGAGAATCCGGTCCACGGTCGCCGCGTCGAAGCCCGCGGCGACGATCTCCGCGGGCGACTCGCGCTGTTCGATCGCGCGCAGGAGGATCGCATCGAGCATCTCGTACGGCGGCAGCGAATCCTGGTCGGTCTGGTTGTCCCGCAGTTCCGCCGAAGGCGCCCGCTCCATGACCGCCGGCGGAATGACCGAGCTTGTCGCTTCTCCGATTCCCGATTCCCCAGAGAGGAAGTTGCGGCGGAAGGCCGCTCCGTGTTCCCTTCTCCCGTTGACGGGAGAAGGTGGCCCGTAGGGCCGGATGAGGGGAGGCCGCTCGGCACGCTCACCGAGAGCACCGGTGTCGAGCGGCCTCGTCCTGATTCCCTGTTTGTTGCGCCAGTGCGCCAGCTCGTAGACTTCGGTCTTGTAGACGTCCTTGATCGGCGCATAGCCGCCGCACATGTCGCCGTAGATCGTCGCGTAACCGACCGCGTATTCGCTCTTGTTGCCGGTGGTCAGGAGCAGCCCGCCGAACCGGTTCGCGAGCGCCATGAGGATCGCGCCGCGGCAGCGCGATTGCAGGTTTTCGGCGGTCACGTCGGGATCGGAAACCGGAAGCCGCGAAGCGAGGGCGGCGGATACCGGTTCGAGCGCGTCGAGGAAGCCGTTGAAGGGTGCCTCGATCGGCACGCTGACGAGGGTCACGCCGAGCGCGCGCGCCTGCTCGTCGGCGAGGTCGTTGCTGAGGCCGGACGTGTAGCGGGACGGCAGGCGCACCGCGGTGACGTTGCCGGCACCGAGCGCATCGACCGCGATCGCGAGCACGACGGCCGAGTCGATGCCGCCGGACAGGCCGACCCAGGCGCGCCGGAAGCCGTTCTTTTCGCAGTAATCGCGGGTCCCGCGCACGATCGCGCGCCATGCCAGTGCGGCGCGGCCGGCCTCGCCTTCATCGACCTCGACCGGCCACGCCATCCGTTCGAATGCGCGCGTGGTGGGGTCGTAATCGGCAACCAGCCAGTGATCCTCGAATGCCCGCGCGGCCGGGTGCACGTGGCCATCGGCATCGACCAGCACCGACGCGCCATCGAACACGAGTGCGTCCTGGCCGCCGACCACGTTGACGTAGGCGAGCGCCACGCCGGTTTCCGCGACGCGCGTCGCGAGCAGGGAATCACGTTGCGCATGCTTGTCGCGCTCGAACGGCGAGGCATTCGGCACCAGCACGAGTTCGGCGCCGGCCGTGACACACGCCGCGAGCGGCTCGGCGAACCACAGGTCCTCGCAGATCACGATGCCGAGCGCGACGCCGTTGACGTCGAACACGCACGGCTCGCCGTCCGGATCGACATCGAAATAGCGACGCTCGTCGAATACCGCGTAGTTCGGCAGTTCGCGCTTGCGATACGTCGCATCGATGCGGCCGTCGCGCAACACGCTGGCCGCGTTGTAGACCACGCTGCCGGCCGCCTCGGGCCAGCCCACGATCGCGACGATGCCGTGCACGCCGGCGGCGAGTTCGCGAACGGCCGCATCGCATGCGGCAAGGAATGCCGGCCGGTGCAGCAGGTCCTCGGGCGGATAGCCGCTGATCGCGAGTTCCGGGAACAGCACCACGTCGGCGCGGTGCACGTCGCGCGCCTCGGTGATCAACGCCGCGATGCGCTCCGCGTTGCGTGCGACGGCGCCGACCGGGAAGTCGAACTGGGCGAGCGCGATGCGGAGCGTGGACATGAGGTTTTCCGGGAAGCGGGCGCTTCCCGGTCCGGCTACTGCATCCTGCCCGCGAGCGTGGTTCCGAGATCGGCGGGGGAGCGCACCGTGGTCACGCCGGCCTTCTCGAGCGCCTCGAACTTGGCCGCCGCGGTGCCCTTGCCGCCGGCGATGATCGCGCCCGCGTGGCCCATGCGCTTGCCGGCCGGGGCCGAAGCGCCCGCGATGAACGCGACGACCGGCTTGGTCACGTGTTCCTCGATGAACTCGGCCGCCTCTTCCTCGGCGCTGCCGCCGATCTCGCCGACCATGATGATGCCCTCGGTCT
>CAYWZC010000059.1:0-17259 GCA_964462745.1 uncultured Rhodanobacteraceae bacterium | reverse complement strand
CGTCGGAGTCGAGTCCGGGCGTGTACCGGACTCGACGAGATGAAAAAGTCCATGACGGACTTTTTCAGCATCCTGTTTGGTTCGCGAAATCGCACCGGAGGCATTCGGATGGATCGATTCGCAACGGTTGCATGGATACCCCATGGTCCGAATCCGGGTTATGCAAGATCGCGTAAGTGCGATGCAAGTATTTGAACGAGAAAGATTTTAATGGGGGATCACGCGCTGTTTACTTTTCCACCAAAACCCGTGTAGAGTTTGTCGCACTGTGTTTGCTTGGGTCGCCGCGTTTGCTTGGGCCATCGTGAATCACGGTCTGATGCGGTCGATCTACCGGTCCGCTCCATCCGTCCGCCTCGCCAACTCCCCTGCAATCCCAGTACAGCCCGGAATAGTCCGTGGTTGTTGAAAAAATCCGTGTCGTACAACGCGGGTGAAAACAATATCTGTTTCAAGGAGTCAAGAGATGTCGGATCGTCAGACTGGTACCGTCAAGTGGTTCAACGAAGCCAAGGGTTTCGGCTTCATCACGCCGGAAAGCGGCCCGGACCTGTTCGTGCACTTCCGCGCGATCCAGGGTAACGGCTTCAAGACCCTGCAGGAGGGGCAGCGCGTGAGCTTCATTGCGGTGCAGGGCCAGAAGGGCATGCAGGCGGATCAGGTGCAGCCGCTCTGAGCGGTCGCCACCATTCCATCCCGTATCGTCCAGTGGGGATTGTCCGGTCGGGTTTCGCCTGACCGCTGACCATCAGATCAGAGGCGCCGGGCGGACCATGTCCGCCCGGCGTTTTCGTTTCAAGGAGGACCAGAATGCTGAGTCTCACCGTGCGCGGACTGCCGCGCCAGATGACCGAGGAGAAACTGACCGGGTTGTTCGAGGCGCACGGCCGTGTGCGCAGCCTGAAAATGGCCAAGGACCTGTTCAGCGGCGAGTGCAAGGGTTTCGCCGAACTCGAAATGGAAGGCCACGAGGCACGCAGCGCGATCGCCGCGCTCAACGGTTCCTCGCAGGACGGTTCCATGTTGCGCGTGGAACTGAAGACCGAGCGTCGCGGGCGCGGTCGCCGCTGACGCCCGGCGATCAGGTAATCCCTCCGCACCAGGCACTGCGCGCAACGCGCGGCGCCGAACCGGCATGCGTTGCCGGACCTGCGGCAATTCGCCGCATTGGCGTCCGGGCGGCGCGCCGCTACAGTTTCCCGTGAACCGAAACTGCTGCCCGGTCCGAATGTCGGGCGGACAGGTATTCATCGTGGGCGATCCATGCAATTCGTCGAGACCTACAACGATCACGTCGTGCGCCTGTTCCTGCTCGCTGCGGCCGTGTGGGGCGTGGTCGGCATGGCGATCGGCGTGTATGCCGCGGCCGAACTGACTTGGCCCGCGCTGAACTTCGGCGTGCCGTGGCTGACCTTCAGTCGTTTGCGTCCCGACCACACGTTCGGCGTGATCTTCGCGTTCGGCGGCTCCGCGCTGATGGGTACCTGCTACTACGTGGCGCAGCGTACCGGGCATACGCGCCTCGCATTCGGGCGCCTTGCGAACTTCACGTTCTGGGGCTGGCAACTCGCGATCGTGCTGGCGATGATCACGATGCCGCTGGGCATTACCCAGGGCAAGGAGTACGCCGAGCCCGAGTGGCCGATCGACATCCTGATCGCGGCGGTCTGGGTTTCCTTCGGGATCGTGTTCTTCGCGACCCTGGCGCGGCGTCGCATCCGGCACATCTACGTGGCGAACTGGTACTACGGCGCGTTCATCATCGCGGTCGGCCTGCTGCACATCATCAACAACCTCGTGGTGCCCGTCAGCCTCACCAAGTCGTATCCGATCTACTCCGGCGTGGTCGATGCGATGGTGCAGTGGTGGTACGGCCACAATGCGGTGGCCTTCTTCCTGACCGCGGGCTTCCTCGGCATGATGTACTACTTCGTGCCGCGCCAGGCGAAGCAGCCGTTGTGGAGTTATCGCTTCTCGATCGTCAACTTCTGGGCGTTGATCTCGGTCTACATGTGGGCCGGCTCGCACCATCTCATGTACACCGCGCTGCCGGACTGGGTGCAGTCGGTCGGCATGGCTTTCTCGCTGGTGCTGCTCATGCCGAGCTGGGGTTCGGCCGCCAACGGATTGCTGACGTTCAATGGTTCCTGGCACCTGTTGCGGACCGACCCGGCCGCGAAGTTCATGGTCGTGGCCCTGGTGTTCTACGCCGCATCGACGTTCGAAGGGTCGATGATGGCGATCAAGACGGTCAATTCCCTGTCGCATTACACGGACTGGACGGTCGCACACGTCCATTCCGGTTCGATCGGCTGGGTCGCGATGATCACGATCGGTTCGTTGTACGCGATGGCGCCACGTGCGCTCGGCCGGCCGATGCACTCGCACCGCGCGATGGAACTCCATTTCCGGATGCATACCGGTGGCCTTCTCCTGTACGTCGTCGCGATGTGGGCGGCCGGCGTCACCGAAGGCCTGATGTGGCGCGCGACCCACCCGGATGGCTCGCTCGTGTACGCGTTCATCGACAGCCTGATTGCGATCAAGCCGTTGTACGCGGTGCGCTTCATCGGCGGGCTCCTGGTCGTGTCGGGCATGGCCGTGATGGCGTGGAACCTGTGGCACACGGCGGCCGCCGCGCGCGCGCGCCTGATCCAGCCGATCCCGGTGCCGATCCCGGAACCGGCGCCGCACCAGGTCCCGGCACCCTTGCCGGCACCGGCTTGAGGAGGCGTCCATGGCATTTCGCTATCGCCACCTGGAGGCGGTCGAAAAGAACGCGGGCCTGCTCGGCATCCTGATCGCGATCATGGTTTCGCTGGGCGGTCTCGCGGAGATCACCCCGTTGTTCATGCGTGCGCATGCGGTCGGTCCTGCGCCGGGCGTCGAGCCGTACGACGCGCTGCGGCTTGCGGGCAAGGACATCTACGTCCGCGAAGGCTGCTACCTGTGTCACACGCAGATGATCCGTTCGCTGCGCGCGGAGACCCAACGCTACGGCCACTATTCGACCGCCGACGAGTCGATCTACGACCGCCCCCACCAATGGGGATCGAAGCGGACCGGCCCGGATATCGCGCGCGTCGGCGGCAAGTACACCGACGAATGGCATCGCGTGCACTTGCGTGATCCGCGATCGGTGGTGCCGGATTCGAACATGCCGGCGTATCCGTGGTTGTCGCAGCAGCTGGTCGATCCGGATGCAATCACACAGA
Source organism: uncultured Rhodanobacteraceae bacterium (assembly GCA_964462745.1). Taxonomy (GTDB): domain Bacteria; phylum Pseudomonadota; class Gammaproteobacteria; order Xanthomonadales; family Rhodanobacteraceae; genus Dokdonella_A. The sequence continues at coordinate 14,044 of CAYWZC010000059.1, read as the reverse complement.
GGATGCACGTCCTGCGCTTGCTCGGCGATCCGTACACCGATGCCGACATCGCCGCCGCAGGCGAGGCGGTGCGCACCCACACGGAGATGGAGGCGCTGATCGCGTACCTGCAGGGCCTCGGCGTCACGAACCCGCCGGATAGCTCGCGCACGGCGGTTCCATCGACTGGCGGTGCGTCAGCCGCCGCCACGCCCGCAGCGGTGGCGCCATGAGCGATTCGATCTGGGGACACGTCACCGGGATCGTCACCGTGATCCTGATGGCCACCTTCATCGGCATCTGGATCTGGGCCTGGCGTGCACGCCACAAGCGGCTGTTCGATCGCATGGCGCGCCTGCCGCTCGAGGACGACAGCCACATCGGCGAGCGCGACGCGGATACGGGCGCGGGGGACCAAAAGTCATGAGCGCGTTCTGGTCGGCATGGATCATGTTCCTCGTGGTGCTCAACCTCGGCATCACGCTGTTCCTGTTCGTCTGGGCGCAGCGCATCGAAATCCCGACCCAGTCCGATGGCACCACCGGGCATATCTGGGCGCATGGCGTGTTGCGCGAAGGCGTGCGGCGGCTGCCGGTCTGGTGGGTCGTGCTGTCGGGCCTCATGTTCGTGTGCGCGTTCGCGTACCTCGTCCTGTATCCCGGCTTCGGGCGCTTTGGCGGGCTGCTCGGCTGGACGGCGCACGGCGAACTCTCCCGCGATGTCGAGCGCAACGACGTGCGGCTTGCGCCGGTCATGCAGCGGTTCCGCGGTACTGCGGTGGAACTCCTCGCCGACGATGCCGACGCGACCCGCATCGGCCATCGCCTGTTCATCGACAACTGCGCGGCTTGCCATCGCCGCAACGGCGAAGGCAATCGCGGATTCCCGGATCTTTCCGATGGCGACTGGTTGTATGGCGGTGACGGCGAAACGTTGCTCACCTCGATCCTCGACGGACGCCAGGGCGTCATGCCCGCGCTCGGATCGGCGCTGGGCAGCGAGGGCAGCGAACAGGTGGCCCACTACGTTCTGAGCCTTTCCGGAGCCGCGCACGACGGTCGCGCCGCGAAAGCCGGTGCCGCGCAGTTCGCGAGTCTCTGTGCTACCTGCCATGGCGTCGACGGACGCGGCAACCAGCTGGTCGGCGCGCCGAACCTTGCCGATGCGATCTGGCTCTACGGCGGGGACCTCGACAGCATCCGCACCACATTGAAGTACGGGCGGCACGGCCACATGCCCGCGTGGCGCGGACGCCTGAGCGAAGACGAGGCACGCCTGATTGCAGCCTGGGTGTTCAGCAATGCGCAAACCGCACAAACATCGCAAGCAGGCGCCAGCGACTGAACCGGGTACCACGGCGTGGTACCGCGTGCCGCTGGTCTGGTTCGCGTTGTTGCTGCTCGTGGCGATCCTCGGCGCGTGCATCCACCTGGTCGTTCTGAGCAGCCGCCACGTGGATCCCGAGATTCCGCATGGCGAGCGTGTATTTCGCATCCCGGCATCCGCTGCCGTGCCCGGGTCGCCGCCGGATGCGCGCTCACTGTGAACGCCTTGCGCGCCGCATGCCATCATTGTGGCGAGGCGATCCCCGCAGGCGTCGAGTTGCACGCGAAGCTGGACGGCCGGCTGCAACCCATGTGCTGTGCCGGTTGCGTTGCCGCGGCGGAATGGATCGCGCAGCTCGGCCTCGGTGACTACTACCGCCTGCGAAGTTCGCCGGCACCGCGTGCCCCGACCCGTGATGAAGCCGACCGCAACCGCGCCGCGTGGCAGCGCGCGGAACTCGTGCGCCATGTCGTTCGCGACATCGGCGGCGGCCAGCGCGAAGCGCTGCTTCTCGTCGAAGGCGTGCGCTGCGCGGCCTGCGTATGGCTGATCGAACGGGCATTGGGCGCGCTGACCGGCGTCTCGGCCGTGCATGTGAACGCGGGCGCACGCCGCGCGCGGGTGGTCTGGAATGACGCGCAATGCAGCCTTTCCGACATCATCGGGGCGCTCGCGCGCGCCGGTTACGGCGCGTTGCCGCTCGATGCCGGCGCACTCGATGATGCGCGCAAGCGCGAATCGCGCGAGGCACTGAAACGCCTGCTGGTGGCGGGCTTCGGCATGATGCAGGCGATGATGTATGCGAGCGCGATCTATCTCGGTGCGATCGCCGACATGGACGCGGCGACGCGCGACTGGTTCCGCTGGTTCGGCCTGCTCGTCGCGACGCCGGTGGTGTTCTACTCGGCGCGCCCGTTCTTCGCCGGTGCCGCGCGTTCGCTCGCCGCTCGCCGACTCGGCATGGACGTGCCGGTTGCGCTGGCAATCGGCCTGATCTACGCGGCCAGCGTGATCGAGGCGATCGTCGGCGGTGCCGAGGTGTACTTCGATTCGGTGAGCATGTTCGTGTTCTTCCTGCTGGTCGGCCGCTACCTCGAAATGCGCGCTCGCCATCGCGCCGGGGACCTGACCGATGCGCTCGCGCGGCTCACGCCGGCGGTCGCCGATCGCTGGCGCGACGACGGTACGCTCGAACGCGTCGGTGCAATCGAATTGCGTGCGGGCGATCTGGTGCACGTTGCCGAAGGGACCGGTGTGCCTGCAGACGGCGTCCTGGCCGGATCGTGTTGCCGGGTCGATGAGTCGATGCTGTCCGGGGAGTCCTCGCCCGTGATCAAGCGCCGAGGCGACCCGCTGGTGGCGGGCAGCATCGTCGTCGAGGGACCGGCACGACTGGAAGTCGGTCGCACCGGCAACGACACCGTGCTCGCCGGCATCATCGCGCTGGTGACTCGTGCTGCAACCGAGCGTCCGCGGCTCGCCGCGGCCGGCGAGCATGCGGCGGCCGGCTTCGTCGCGCGTGTGCTGGCCCTCGCCGCGATCACCGCGATCGGCTGGAGCCTCGTCGATCCGCAACGCGCATTCGGCGCGACCCTCGCGGTACTCGTGGTGTCGTGCCCGTGCGCATTCGCGCTTGCGGTACCCGCCGCGCTGACCCGGGCGCTCGCGGTACTCGCGCGCAGGGGCGTGCTGGTCGTGCATCCGGACGCGATCGAGCAGCTTGCGCACGCGAGTCACGCGATTTTCGACAAGACCGGAACCCTGACCGCGGACGACCTCGCGGTCGAGCGTATCGAAATCGTGCGAACGGAAGAGGCGTGCCAGGCGACCGCCTCGGCGGTGGCGCTCGCGCGAGGCAGCCGCCACCCGGTCGCGCGCGCGATCGTGGCCCGCTGCGGGGACGACGGCATGTTGCGTGCCGATTCCGTGCGGTCGATCGCAGGGCAGGGCATCGAAGGGCGCGTCGCGGGTCGCCGCATGCGGCTCGGACGCGAGGATTTCGCCACGGCCGGCGAAGCCGTCGGCGACGGCGCGACGGTGCTTGCCGACGAGCGCGGCGTGATCGCGCGCTTCCACCTCTCCGAGCCGTTGCGTGGCGACGCGTTCGAGACGATCGACGCGCTGCGCGCGAGCGGCATGCGCGTAGCGATCCTCAGTGGTGATGCGCCGCACAAGGTTGCCGGAATCGCCGCGCGACTCGGCGTGCGCGACTGGCATGCCGACCAGCGCCCGGACGACAAGCTGGCCCGCCTGCGGGAACTGCGTGCGCGCGGTGCGAGGTTGTTGGTCGTCGGCGACGGCATCAACGATGCGCCGGTGCTCGCCGCAGCCGACGTCGCGGTCGCCCTGGCGAGCGGCAGCGAACTTGCCCGGGTATCGAGTGGCATCGTGTTGGCCGGCGAGCGACTCGGCGCGCTTGCGTGGGCGCGTAGCGTTGCGCAGGAGGCACTCGTCGTACTGACTCGCAACCAGCGCTGGACGCTCGGCTACAACCTCGCTGCGATCCCGTTGGCCGCGCTCGGCTTCGTGCCGCCATGGCTTGCGGCGATCGGCATGTCGGCGAGTTCGTTGATGGTCGTGCTGAACGCGCTGCGCATCGGGCGCAGGCGCGACAACTCCGCGGACTTCGCCGGCGCGACGATCGCCGAGGCAGGCGCATGAACATCCTGGTCGTGATGATCCCGCTGTCGATCCTGCTCCTTGCCGGCGCCGGCATCGCGTTCTTCTGGGCGGTCGACCACGATCAGTTCGACGACATGGAGACGCCGGCGCTGTTGCCGCTGATGGACGATCCGGTTGGGGCGCCGGAGCCGGTTCGGTGCGAATCGGAGCCGGACCGTTGACCGGCCTGTTGACCCCCACGGCGGCCTTGTCGCTCGGTGTCGCGGCGAGCGGCCATTGCCTGGTCATGTGCGGGGGCATATCCAGCGCCGTCGGCCTCGCGACGGCGAAGAACGCGAACGGTCGTCCGTACCTGCATCTGCTCGCGGGCTACCAGCTCGGTCGCATCACTTCCTATGCGCTGGCGGGCTTGCTGGTCGGTGGCATGCTCGGCGGTTTCGTCGCGTTGCTCGATGTCGAAGCCGTGCGCCGCATGCTGCGTCTGCTGAGCGGCTTCGCATTGCTGGTTGCCGCTGCGGTCGCGTTCGGTGGCGTGCGGGATTTCGGTTTCGCTGTGGGCCGGCGCATCTGGCCGCATCTTGCGCCGCTCGGACGTCGCCTGCTGCCGGTCAGGCGGCTGCACCACGCGTTCGCGTTCGGCATGCTCTGGGGCTGGATGCCGTGCGGTTTCGTCTACACCGTCCTGCTGCTCGCGGCGTTGACCGCGAGCGCCCGCGATGCGGCCCTGATGATGTTCGCGTTCGGTCTCGGTACCGCGCCGGCGATGTTTGCGGTGGCGTTCGGCGCGCAGCGCCTGCTGCGCTTCTCGGGGCGGATCCCCGCACGGCGTCTGGCCGGGATCGTCCTCGTGGCCTGCGCGTTGCTGACCATCGCCGGGCCGTGGCTTCCGATCCACTCGTTGCCGTGGCTGCACGGCTCGTTGCCTTCCGCGCCGGGCGCTCACTCCGGGCACGGCACGTTGCACTGAGGGCGAGCGCGGCGCCAGCGACACGGGACCGGCGTCGATGGACAGGGGGAATCGATCAGCCAGACGCCGTCCAGCGCGAGTATTCGGATTTCGAGATCCGACCATCGCGATTGGAATCGGCGTACTTGAAGTCGTTCGCGAGCAGGATGTAGCCCGACGCCGCTTCCTGCGTATCGACCGAGCCGTCGCCGTTCGCGTCGAGTTGCGCCCATGCGGGCGGCGGACCCGCATCGCGCGGGGCGGGCTGGCCCCAATTGACGATCAGCGGACCCTGCGCGGTCTGGTACGTCGTGGTATGCGTGTCCTGCGCGTGGGCGCCTGCCGTTGCGAACAGCGCGGCCAGCGCCGGTGCGAGAGCATGTCGGTTCATGGGGTTCTCCGCGGATGGCGCCACGGCAATCCGTGGCCATCGTCCACGCTAGTCCGCGCGACCTGAAAGCGCGCGGAACGGAACGCCGAAGGTCGGTGTCAGTCCGCGGCCGCCTGCAACGCGATGCGCCGCGCGGTTCCCCCGGTGTACGCATAGGCACCGTGGGACGTCACGAGCGCCGCGCCGCCGAGCCGCGCGTGGCGTTCGAGCAGGCGGTTGACGAGATCGATGCCCTCGAGATCGAGATTCGCAAACGGTTCATCGAGCAGCCACAGCGCTGCCGGACTCAGCAGCGCGCGCGCGAGCGCAACGCGCTTGGTCTGGCCGGCCGACAACTGGCGTACCGGAACGTCCTCGTAGGCTTCGAGACCCACGCCGATCAGCGCGCGTGCGGGGCTCATTCCCGACCGCAGGCCCGCCAGTCCGCAGGCAAAGCGAAGGTTCTCGCGTACCGACAGATCCCCCTTGAGGCCACTGCGGTGGCCGAGCAGCATCACGACCTGGGCGAGGCGATCGCGGGTCAGGCGCTCGCCGTGCAGGCGCAATTCGCCGGAGGTCGCTTCGAGCAGGCCGGAAATCACCTTGAGCAGGGTCGTCTTTCCGGAGCCGTTGGCGCCTTCGACCATGACCACGTCGCCCGCGTGCAGTCGAAAGTCGAGCGGGCCGAATACCGGCTCGTCGTTGCGCGCAAATACGAGCGCACGCGCTTCGAGCAGCGGCGCGGGTTCGGTACCGTCATCGATCATCGCGGCATGCTAGACCAGCGCGATGCGCGGTGCCAGACCATGATGCGCCCGTGGTTGCGCGACAGATGCCGATGGCTCACGCCCACTCCAGGTCGTCCGTTCCCGAAAAGTCGGGCAAGTGCCAGTCGGGCCGATACAGACGCAGGCGTACCCTGCGCTCGCGCCCACCGACCACGATCGCATTCTGGTCGAACGCGCGTGCCAACGCATCGAGCCGCTGCATCGGCACGTCGAACACGCAGAGGCCGGGTTCGCGCCACCCGCCGAGTACGCCGACCGCCGGCCGCCAGCGGTAGTGCTGCGCGGCAACCCGTTCGACCAGGGCGCGCGTACGGCATCGGTTCTGCGCGACAGGCAGTTCGCGCGAATGCGGATTGCACGCACTGATCACGGCGAACGTCTCGCCTCGACGCAGCAAGGGCGCGAGGCGTTGCGGGCAGCTTCGGCCGATGTGCAGGGTGCAGCGGGGTCCACCGGGTAGACGCACGTGGTAACGCGTGGCGCGATACAGCGCGACGAGGTTCGCCGCTTCGACCGCCTCCACCCGGGGTGCCGGCACGTCGTCGTCACGCCGACAGCGGCGCGAGGCGTTCGCCGACCAGCCGATCCGCTTCGGCGAGATCCACTTCGTCCACGTGGTGCCGGCCGGTGGTCAGCTCGCGCAGGATCGCATCCTGTGCGGCGCCGCGCGCGAATGCACGCGCGTACGGCATGCGCGTGAAGGTGACCATCGCGTAGCGCGGCATGAACCGCTCGGGGTGACGTTCGGCCAGCAAGCGACCGAGTTCGCGGCGCAGCAGGAATTCCGGATCGGCGACCGAATCGCGCATCTCGACGTAGTTCTCCAGCGCCATCGCCATGATCGCCTCGGCATTCGGGCGGCGACGCCGTTCGAACTCGGCGAACGTCGCGGCCATGTCGGTGCCGTTTTCTTCCAGCAGGCCGGCGAGCTCCACCGCATCCTCGAACGCGCAGTTCATGCCCTGGCCGTGGAACGGCACCATCGCGTGCGCGGCGTCGCCGATCAGCAACGCGCGGCCGTCGAGGTGCCAACGATCGAGGTACAGGGTCGCGAGCACGCCGACCGGATTGCGCGCGAAGTCCGCATCGAAATCCGGCATCAACGCGAGCGCATCGGGAAATTCACGGGTGAAGAATTCGCGCGCCTCGCGTGGCGTCGGAATCGTCGCGAAGCCCGGCTCACCGTCGTTGGCGAGGAACAGGGTGACGGTGAAGTTGCCTTCCGCATTCGGCAGTGCGATGCACATGTAGTTGCCACGCGGCCAGATGTGCAATGCGTTGGCCTCGATCGCGAACGGTGCGTTCACGCCCTCGTCGAGCAACTGGGCACGCTGCGCTTCGGGAAGTGCCGACAGCGACGGGATTTCCAGCTCCTTGTAGCCGTGGCCGAGGAACTCCGCGCGTTCGCCGAGCGGTTGTTCCGCGTTCATGGCGGCGCGCAATGCGGAACCCGCGCCATCCGCGCCGATCGCGAACGCGGCTTCGTGGATGTACTCGCGGCCCGCGCCGTCGCGAAACCCGAGGCGCGCACCGGGTCCGAACCCGGCCCGTTCGAGGCGTCGGTCGAAATGGATGCGCGCGCCGGCCGTCTCGGCCGCATCGATGAGGCAGATGTTGAGCTGGCCGCGATCGATCGACCAGATGACTTCGGAGTCGTCGCGCCCGTAGCGCAGCAATTCGGTATGGCCGTCTCGATGATGGACCATGCGGCCGCGCATCATGACCGCGAGGCGCATCACCGGCTCGGTCTGCCCCGCGAGGCGCAGGCCATGCAGGCCGCGCTCGGCGAGCGCGAGGTTGATCGAACGTCCGCCCGCGTAGCCCGCGATGCGCGGGTCGGCGAGCCGCTCGAACACGGTCACCGCGAAACCGCGCTGGGCGAGCAAGGTCGCGAGCAGCGATCCGACCAGGCCGGCGCCGACGATCGTGACTGCGGGCTTGTGCATGCGCTGCGCCATCCTCGTTACCGGATGTCCCGGTTCACCGACCGTCGCGCCACGCTGCCACGGCGGCGACGAGGCGCACGCAATCCTCGCGCCGGTTGTACAGCGGCGTCGGCGCGGCGCGGATCACGTCCGGTTCGCGCCAATCGACGACCACTCCTTCGGCATGCAGGTGGTCGAACAGCGAACGCCCGGTATCCCGCGGTCCCTTGACGCGCAACGACAATTGCGCGCCGCGCCGCGCGGCATCCGCCGGTGTCAGGATGTCGAGCACGTCGTCGACCTCGCTGCGGATCAGGCGCTCGAGGAAACCGGTCAATTCGCGGGATCTCGCGCGCAGGCGCTGCATGCCCGCGCGGCGGAAGATCTCCAGCGATACGCGCAGCGGCGCGAGTGCGAGAATCGGCGGATTCGACAACTGCCAACCGTCCGCGCCCGGCATCGCGACGAAGCCCGGCTGCATGCGGAAGCGCGAGGACTGGTCGTGGCCCCACCATCCCGCGAGACGCTGTACGCCGCTGTGCGCGTGACGCGCGTGCACGAAGCAGCCGGCGACCGCGCCGGGTCCGGAATTGAGGTACTTGTAGCTGCACCACACCGCGAAATCGCAGCCGCTGTCGTGCAGCGCGAGATCGAGGTTGCCGGCCGCGTGGGCGAGGTCGAAGCCGACCATGCAGCCTTTGGCATGCGCCGCCTTCGTGATCGCCGCGAGATCGAAGGCCTGGCCGGTCAGGTATTGCACGCCGGGCAACAGAACCAGGGCGATGCGTTCGCCGTGCTCGTCGATTGCGCGCAGGATCGCATCCGGCGACAGCGTACCTTGCGGCTCGTCGGCAGCGAGTTCGATGAGTCCCTCGCCCGGGTCGAATCCGTGCAGCCGCAACTGGGCCTCGGCCGCGTAGTGATCGGACGGGAACGCATCGCGCTCGATGAGGATCGCATGGCGCTCCGCCGTCGGTCGGTAGAAGCTCGCCATCATGAGGTGCAGGTTGACGCTCAGCGAGTTCATCGCGACGACTTCGATCGGCTCGGCGCCGACCAGGGTCGCGAGATCCTCGCGCACGAGTTCGTGGTAGGTGAGCCACGGATGACGGCCGCGGAAGTGCGCCTCGACCGCGAGGTCCTGCCAGTCCTCGAGTTCCTCGACCAGCGCGGCGCGCGTCGCGCGCGGTTGCAGGCCGAGCGAGTTGCCGCAGAAGTAGGCCTGCTCGCGCCCGTCGTCGCGCGGGATCAGGAACTCGTCGCGGAATCCGGCCAGCGCGTCGGCCGCATCGGCGGTGCGCGCCGCATCGAGATGCGCGGAGAGGGCGTTCGTCCGGCTCACGGCGCGCCACTCGCGCCACGCAGCGACGCGAACACGTCCGCGCACTCGCCATCGAAACGCGCCGCACCGGCCGGCGTGCCCGCGTCGGACAGCGGACGCTGGCAGCGCACCTGCACCGCGATGTCGCCGAGCAGGATGAAGCGATCCTCGACCGCATGGCGCAACGTGCCGCGCAGGATCGTGTAGCGGAACCGGGCCGGATCCGTCGTCGGGGTGTCGGCTGCGTAACCGGGTTGCGCCTGCGCGCGTTGCATCTCGTCCTGGACCGACGCGGCGAAGTCGGTCGGCGCGGCCAGTGAACGCGTCTTGACCGTGACGCTCGCGATCGCGCCGCCGTCGCGTGGTGCGGCATCCGGCACGTCGAATGCGATCGCCTGCGGATCCTCGCCGCGCTTCTCCATGACCGCGGTCCAGGTCGAAGGCACCGTGAATCGTACGCGACCGTCGTTGAGGCTGTAATCGGCCGCGGCGGCAGGTGCCGCGATGGCGCACGAAACGCACAGGAATAGCCAGGGCAGCAGTTTCATGGGGTTTGCTCCGCCGGCGGCGTCGCCGGTCGTGTCGAATCGGGAAGGAAACGCGCCGCGTTGAGGCCGAGCCAGTCCAGCGCGGCACCATGGTACAGGCGCGCCTGCTGTTCCGGCGGCAGGCCGAGTGCGGCGATGCCGCTGCCCGGTTCCTGCTCGCCGAGCGGAAACGGGTAGTCGGTGCCGAGCATGACCTTGTCGACGCCGGCTACCTCGAGCAGGTAGCGCAACGCGGCGTCGTCATGCACGCAGGAATCGAACCACAGCCGGCCGAAATATTCGCGCGGATTGCGCGAGTTGTCGGTCGCGACCAGGTCGGGGCGCATGCGGAAGCCGTGCTCGATGCGTCCGATCGTGTACGGGAACGAACCGCCGCCGTGCGCGAAGCACACGCGCAAGGCCGGCAGCCGCTCGAGCACGCCGCCGAAGATCAGGCTGCACGCGGCGCGCGACTGCTCGGCGGGCATGCCGACCAGCCAGGGCAGCCAGTATTTCGGCATCGTCTCGCGGCCCATCATGTCCCACGGATGGACCAGGATCGCGGCGCCGAGATCGGCCGCCGCCTCGAAGAACGGGAACAGTTCCGGCGCGTCGAGGTTCCAGTCGTTGCAGTGCGAACCGATCTGCACGCCTTGCAGGCCGAGTTCGTCGACGCAGCGTTCCATCTCGCGGATCGCGAGCGTGGGCGACTGCAACGGGACGGTGCCGACCGCCGCGTAGTGCCGCGGGAACTCGCGGCAAACCGTCGCGCTATGATCGTTGAGGAAACGGTGCAGTTCGAGTGCCTGGCTCGGCTTGGCCCAGTACGAGAACAGCACCGGCACGGTCGAGATGACCTGCGCGTCGACGCCGTGCTTCTCGTAATCGGCCATGCGCGCGGCCGCGTCGAACGCGGTGTCCCAGACCTCGCGGAAGAACTTGCCGTCCTTGTAGATGCGGTGCCGGCCCTCGGCCCGGACCATGACCGGAAAGCGGTTGTCGGCGTACTTGGTCGCGAGGTCCGGCCAGGTTTCCGGCAGGATGTGGGCGTGCGTGTCGATCTTGAGCATATCCGCCAAGTGTACCCGCAAGCGGCCGCAGGCGGACACGGAGCGTCGCCCCAGCGCGGCCGCAGCGTGCGGTCGCGCCGGGTTGCGGGTCAGTTCTCGAAGCCGTCCGCGAAGATGCGATCCGTGCAGCTGACCACGATGTCGGATACATCGGCATCGTCGACCGTGCCGCTGCCGTTCGCGACGGTGCAGGCCTGGATCGGGTCGGATGGCGGCGTCGCAACCGTGACCACGTAGTTCGTTCCGCTCGGCAACGCATCCGGGAACGTGAAGCTGCCGTTTGCGTCGATCGGTAGCGCTTGCGCGCCACCGTTCAAGCTCAATACGAGGCCGTCGCCGAGCAGGCCGTCGACGGTTCCGCCGATGCTGTACGCATTGGTGGAGCAGGTGACGGTGATGTTGGTGACGTTGCCGTCGTCGACCGTGCCGTTGCCGTTGGCGACCGCGCAGCTCTGGCTCGGATCGGTCGGCTGGCTGGCGACCGTGACCACGTAGTTCGTTCCGCTCGGCAACGCATCCGGGAACGCGAAGCTGCCGTTTGCGTCGATCGGCAACGTCTGCGCGCCACCGTTCAAGCTCAGCACGAGGCCGTCACCGAGCAGGCCGCCGACGGTTCCGCCGACCGCGTACGCATTCGTCGTGCAATGCACTTCGACATCGGTGACATCGGAATCGCCGATCGTCCCCTTGCCATTCACTACGGTGCACGATTGCGATGGGTCGGTCGGTTGCATCGCGATGCTGACCGAATAGGCGTTGCCGCTCGGCACCCCGGCCAGGAACTCGAACGTGCCGTTGGCGCCAATCGGCAGATCGTTTGCGCCGTTGAGACGCAGGACGAGCCCGCTTCCCGCGAGGCCGTTGATGCTGCCGCCCACGTGGAAACTGTCGATCGCGCAGACCACGATCACATTGGTGACGTCGGCGCCGTCGATGGTGCCGGTTTCGTTCGCTAGGCCGCAGGATTGCGAGGGGTCGTGCGGCTGCGTGGCGACCGTTACCGCGTAGCTTGCACCGTCGGCGAGTTCGGTCATGAACGTGAACGGTCCGTCCGCCGCGATGGGCAGGTCCTCCGTTCCGTTGAGGCTCAACACGAGCCCGCTGCCGACCAGTGCGTCGACGTCGCCGCCGACGGTGAAGGTCGTGGGTGCCGGTGCGAACTTCGGTTCGAGGCACCACCGGACGAGTGAACCGGAATCCTGGCTCACGGCGTCGCTCACGTTGAGGTTCCATGCGCCACCGAACGTCATGCCCGCGAACGCGACATCGAGCGCGTGGTTCGGCGATGCCACGCCATCGATCGCAGGTGGCGCGGCGTTGCACCGGTCCTCGACCGGCGCGGTCGCCGCATCGTCCAGGACCACGTCGATATCGTCGCTGCCGCAACCGAAGGTCGATCCGGGTACGCCGGGCCGGTCGATCGCGACCACGTCCTGCCCGTCGCGGGACAGCGTGACCTTGAGGTCGCCGACCCAGGTATGGTCCGCGACGACGTGCAGGCGCATGCCTTCGAGGATGCGCGCATCGCTGAAGCTCAGGGTGTCGTCCACGCCGCTCGGCGAGCCGTCCGGGATCGCGATTCCCGGCGCACGGCAGATCAGGCTGCCGGTGGTGAACGTGAACGGCGGGGAGAACGTACCGTTGCCGCACGCGTTGGTCGCCCGGACCCGCCAGAAGTACACGGTATCCGAGGCCAGCGCCGGCGCCGTCCAGCTCGTGGTCGCGAGCCCGTCCTGGCTTGCGACGATGTTCGCGAACGCGGCATCGGTCGCGATCTCGACGCGGTAGGAATCCGCGCCCGTGACCGCGTTCCAGGTCAGGGTCGGTGCGAGGCCGACACCGGTCGTGCCGTTCGCGGGCTCAATGAGGGTCGGCGCGGCGGCACCGCTCACGACGACGAGTTGCGCGCCGACATCGTGGCCGGCGCTGCCGGCGGCGCTGCCGTCGACATCGAACGCATACGTGCCGGCTGCGAGACCGCCGGTCGTCACGCTGAGCGACGACGAGGATCCGGGCGTCACCGGATTCGGCGAGAACGTCGAACCCGCGCCGCCGGGCAGGCCGCTGGTCGCGAGCGTGACGGGATTCGTGAAGCCACCGCTCGATCCGACTTCGACGACGTATGCCGCGGGATCGCCCGTGCACACGGTTTGCGAATCTTCGACGAGGGCCAGCGAGAAATCCGCCGTGTCCACGCTGCAGGTCGGTCGTGCGCCGCACGCGATGCCGTGTGCGTCGAACGCGTCCCAGATGCGACATGCGTTCGGCGTGCCGTTGGCGAGATTGCCGTCGTCGTCGTCCGCGGCGAGGAACACCGTGTACCAGTTGCTGGAGCCGCAGCCGTCGATGCTCGCACCCGGATTGCACTGGCCACCGGATGCGATGCGATAGGCGCTCTTGGATGGAGTCAGGCTGCCATACCAGATGCGGTCCATCGCCTCGTAGCCGGCATCCTCGCCATACTCGTCGATGAGCGACTGGGTCAGGTCCCAGTTCGCGGAACTCGCGATCAGGCTTTCGCAGTGGCCTTCGTAGCCCATCGGTCCCTGGTAGGCGGAGAAGTTGTTCGGGTTGATGTACGGACACGACACGCCGCCGAGGCCGATATAGGCATCGCAATCGATGCCGCTGTTGCTTTCCACGTTGGCCGGGCTCGCGATCGTCTGTGTTCCGTTCAGGCCGAAATCCCCGACATCGCGTACACCGGTGCAGGTCGTGCAGTTGTGGCAGACCTGGCCCGGCCGGAAGTTCGGGCCGATGCATGCATCGCGCGTTTCGAGGAACGCGAACGTGTCACCGACGGCCTCGCCGCTGCCGTATTCGTTGGCGCTGCCGCCGGTGTTCGTGTCGAGCCCGTGGCCCCATTCGTGCAGGAACACGGCGGCGATCTCGCCGGTATTGGAACAGCCGGAACCGGCCTTGTAGAAGTTCAGCGAACTGCCGTTCCAGTATGCATTGCACACGTTGTTGATGTTCATGTTCGCGGTGACCTTCGATTGCAGCCACGAATTCGAGGTCAGGATCGCGCGTGCCTTTTCGTTGATCTTCGTCAGGTGGTAGAAGCCCGTACGCGACGCATGCGTGTTGCCGGAACCACCGAAACCCGGCGTCGTGCAGTTGGTGCCGCCACTGGTGCCGAAGTCGAGGTTGCCGTCGCTCGAGTCGGACAG
>CAYWZC010000058.1:0-17722 GCA_964462745.1 uncultured Rhodanobacteraceae bacterium | reverse complement strand
CCGCGGGCAAGGTGATCGGCTGCTTCGGCCTGACCGAGCCGCACGGCGGCTCCGATCCGGCCAACATGAAGACGAACGCCAAGCGTGACGGCGGTGACTGGCTGTTGAACGGCGCCAAGATGTGGATCACGAACGGCAACCTCGCCGACATCGCGATCGTCTGGGCGCAAACCGACGACGGCATCCAGGGATTCCTCGTCGAGAAGGGTTTCGCGGGTTTCAGCGCCCAGGAAGTCCACAAGAAGATGAGCCTGCGCGCATCGGTGACCTCGGCGCTGTTCTTCGACAACGTGCGTGTGCCGGAAGCGAACCGCCTGCCGAACGTGAAAGGCCTCAAGGGTCCGCTCGGCTGCCTGACCCAGGCGCGCTACGGCATCACCTGGGGGCCGATCGGTGCCGCGATCGCGTGTTTCACCGAGGCGACCGCGTACGCGAAGGAGCGCGTCCTGTTCGACCGGCCGATCGCCGCGACCCAGGCCGTGCAGCTCAAGCTTGCCGACATGGCGCGCCGCATCACGACCGCGCAATTGCTGTCGCTGCAGCTCGGCCGGCTCAAGGATGCGGGCACGATGCGTCCGACCCAGGTATCGCTCGCGAAGTGGAACAACGTGCGCATGGCGCTCGACATCGCGCGCGAGGCGCGCGACATCCTCGGCGGCGCCGGCATCACGACCGAGCATTGCCCGATCCGCCACGCACTCAACCTCGAATCGGTGATCACCTACGAGGGCACCGAGACCGTGCACCAGCTCGTGGTCGGTCGCGAGGTGACGGGGATCAATGCATTCTGAAGGAGGGGCTTGTGAAGATTATGATTCTTGTTACACAACTGGTCCTCGTACTTCCCCTGTTAAGTTCCTGCTCAACTGGCAAAGCACGAAAAGAGAACCCTCAGTATCTCCGCGTCAATCATGCGGGTTCGTCCGAATTCAGCAGTAACGATCCGGCGAAATTGGTTTACGAACGGCTCTCGGCTTCGGCAAATCACTGCTATGCAACTCGCGGTGAGTTCGGAATGGCTTTTGCTGGGTCAATCCCGGTTCCTTTTCGAGGGCCCGGCAGGTCGGTCTATACGAATTTTGATGATGTTGCGAAGGTTGGACTCATCAAAATTTTTGTAAAAGGCCTAACTTATGTCCCAATGGCGCAGATCGATATAAGTAGTCAATTTGATGGCACTAAGGTGATTGTCTATTACGATTTGGATGTAGAACTCCAAAGAAATATTATTCCAAATGTGAATGCATGGCTACGCGGAGATACAGAGGTGTGCCTTCTCAATGAGTATTGGGAAAAACGACGTAAGCGTGCAGGTAATTGATTCAATACGGCCGCTGGCCGCTGTAGTTTCCGGGCGGGTTGTAGTTGCACACGACATAGGTCCAGCGCGGAAACGTCGAGCCGAACGGCGAGCCGGTACTGCAGTCCGCGATGCCGCAGCCGATTTCGCGGGTCGAGCGCCAGACCATCTGGGTGTAGTGGGCGCAGACTTCGCCCGCGGCGCAGGAGTTGGAAGGATAATCGTAGTTGGATTGTTCGTCCGCCCACAGATCCGCCGCGGCGGTTTGTGCGGCGCCCCACGGCGCCGAGGCGTACAGGTTCTCGCCGGGTCGGCCGCTGTGGCCCCATACGCACTGGCTGGCATACGTCTGGGCGATGCTGGACAGCGCCGCGCTCCAGCGCAACATCGGCAGCGGCGGATGCGCGGCCGGAGTGACGGTGTTGCGGGCGCAGTTGTGGACATGCAGGTTGCCGCGCCACGCGGCCGGCGCGGACGCGGATTCGCCATCCATGCCGTCGAAGAACAGACAGTCGCGGAACGCGGCTTGCGCGGCGGATGAAACGGCAAGGCCAAGCACGATGAACAACAACGGTTTCATGTATCGGTTTCCGGTTTCGGCGAGATTCCGCACGGTTCGCGCGCAGCACCGCAAGGTAACAGGCAGGACATGAATCGGTCCGATCCGCACATCGAAACCCGGCGCCTCGTCCTGCGCCCGCCGCGGCGCGAGGACTTTGACGGTTTCGCCGAGCTGTTCGCGGACGAGCAGGCCGCGCGACACATCGGTGGCCACATGCCGCGTGCGGCCGCATGGCGCAAGTTCCTGCAGCAGCCCGGCGCATGGAGCGTGCAGGGTTTCGGCATGTTCTCGCTGATCGAGAAGTCGAGCGGGCAATGGCTCGGACAACTCGGACCGTGGCAGCCGGACGGTTGGCCCGGACACGAGATTGGCTGGATGCTGCGGCGCGCGTTCTGGGGCCGCGGTTATGCGAGCGAAGGCGCAGTCGCCGCGATCGACTGGGCGTTCGCCAACCTCGGCTGGGACGAAGTGATCCATTGCATCGCCCCGGACAACCTCGCGTCGCAGGCCCTGGCGCGGCGCCTGGGATCGGTGAACCGGGGAGCAGGCAAGCTGCCCGCTCCGTTCGAGGATCATCCGATCGAAATCTGGGGCCAGACCCGCGCGGAATGGTTTGCATCGCACCCTGCGCCAGAGCCGCCGCCAACGCCGCGCTGATCGCGCGTACCGTTTCCATCAACCGACATCCGCCGTCCATGAACGCCATTCCGAACCCGATTCCCGCGCGTCACCGCAGCCTCAACCGCGCCGAGGTCTGCGACCGCAATTTCAGCGAATTCGTCGAGAACTGGAATGGCGAAGCGAGAAGCGCGCCGCGCGACGATGCGCCGATCCTGCCGGGCAGCACATGCAGCGTGCGCGATTTCCGCGAGTTGTTCGAGTCGCAACTGATTTCGCGCCACCTCGACCTCATGGCGCGCGTGCTGCGCGTGCAGAACAAGGTGTTCTACACGATCGGCTCGTCCGGCCACGAAGGCAACGCGATGGTCGCGCGCCTGACCCGCCACACCGATCCGGCGTTCCTGCATTACCGCAGCGGCGCATTCATGGCCGAACGCTTCCGCAAGCTGCCCGGGATGGACCCGATCATGGATTCGGCCCTGAGTTTCGCCGCGAGCCGCGACGACCCCGCTTCGGGCGGCCGCCACAAGGTGTGGGGCTCGAAGCCGTTGTGGGTGTTGCCGCAGACCTCGACGATCGCCTCGCACCTGCCGAAGGCGTTCGGCACCGCGGTCGCGATCGAGCAGGCACGGCGCATGGGCCATGCGTTGCCGATCCCGGACGATTCGATCACGATCTGTTCGTTCGGTGATGCATCGGCGAACCACGCGACCGCGCAGACCGCATTCAACGCCGCCGCCTGGACGGCGTACCAGAAGCTGCCCGCGCCGGTTTTGTTCGTATGCGAGGACAACGGCATCGGCATCTCGGTCAAGACGCCGGCCGACTGGATCACGGCGAGCTTTCGCGATCGGCGCGACCTCGATTATTTCCGCGCCGACGGCCTCGACCTCGCCGATGGCTTTGCGCAGGTCGCACGCGCGGTCGAGCATTGTCGCGCGACGCGCCGACCGACCTTCCTGCACCTGCGCACCGCGCGGCTCATGGGCCACGCGGGCACGGATTTCGAGATCGAATGGCGCAGCATCGAGGAACTGGTCGCGCTGGAAGCCACCGATCCGCTGCTGCGCTCGGCGGCGATCGCGCTGGAGTCGGGCCTGTTCACGCGGGAATCACTGCTCGCCGCCTACGAGGATATCCGCCGGAAATGTTTCGCCGCGGCGGAGGAGGCCGATCGACGTCCGAAGCTCGACCGGCTCGCCGATGTCGTCGCACCGCTTGCACCGTACACGCCGGACGCGGTCGCGGCGGAAGCGCGGCGTGCGGATTTCGCGGACCGGCGTCCGGTCGTGTTCGGCGGCGAGGACAAGCTGCCGGAGAACCTCGCGCCGCGCCATCTCGCGATCCAGATCAACCATGCCCTGCACGATCTCATGGCGAAGTACCCCGAATCGTTGATGTTCGGCGAGGACATCGCGCAGAAGGGGGGCGTCTACACCGTAACCAAGGGGTTGCACAAGGCGTTCGGCAACCGGCGCGTGTTCAATACCCTGCTCGACGAGACCACGATCCTCGGCCTCGCCCAGGGCTATGCGAACCTCGGCCTGCTGCCGGTTCCGGAGATCCAGTATCTCGCGTACTTCCACAACGCGTGCGACCAGTTGCGTGGCGAGGCCGCGTCGTTGCAATTCTTTTCCAACGACCAGTACCGCAATCCGATGGTCGTGCGCATCGCCGGACTCGGCTACCAGCGCGGTTTCGGCGGGCATTTCCACAACGACAACTCGATCGCGGCGTTGCGCGACATCCCCGGCCTCGTACTCGGTTGCCCGAGCCGCGGCGACGATGCCGCGGCGATGCTGCGCACGCTTGCCGCGCTGGCGAAGGTCGACGGCCGGGTCGCCGTGTTTCTCGAACCGATCGCGCTGTACATGACCAAGGACCTGTACGAGGCCGGCGATGGCGGCTGGTTGTTCCCGTATCCGGCACCCGGCGAGGCGATGGCGCTCGGCGAAGGACGCGTCTATAACGAAGGCGCCGACGATCTCGTGGTCTTCACCTACGGCAACGGCGTGCCGATGGCGCTGCGCGCCGCGCGCGAGATCGAACGCGCGCACGGCTGGAAGGTGCGCATCGTGGACCTGCGCTGGCTGGTGCCGCTCAACGACGCGTTCATCGCCGCCGAAGCCGCGACTGCAAAACGCATCCTCGTACTCGACGAGGGGCGCCGCAGCGCGGGCGTCGGCGAGGGCGTGATCACGGCGATCGTCGAGGCTGGCTTCGGCGCGACTCCGTTGCGCCGCGTGGTCGGGGCCGACACCTACACGCCGCTCGCCGGCGCTGCGCTGCTGGTCCTGCCGGGTGAAGCGGATATCGTGCGCGCCGCGGCGGAAATGGCCGCTTGACGCGCCCGGGGCCCGCCGAATCCGCCGCGCCTGTAGAGCGTTGCCGACGAATGACCTATCATCCGATGCAATGACCGAGCGCATGAACCTCACGATCCTGTTCGCCGATGTATCGGGCAGCACCAAGCTGTTCGAGATGCGCGGCGACGAGGAAGCGCGCCGCGTGATCGGCAACGTGCTGGTCGCACTCGGCGAGATCACGGCCGCGCACGGCGGCCGCGTGGTCAAGACGATCGGCGACGAGATCATGTGCACGTTCCCCGCGGCCTTGAACGGCATGCTCGCCGCGACCGACATGCAGCGGCGCATGAAGAACGACCCGGCTTTCGTCGCGGACAACATCGGCATCCGCATCGGCCTGCACCATGGCGACGCGCTGGTCGAGGCGGATGGCGATGTGTACGGCGACGCCGTCAATACCGCCGCGCGCATGGCCGACAAGACCCTCGCGCGCCGCGACCAGATCGTGACCACGGCGAGTACCGCGGCCGACGTTTCCGACGTGACCGGCGTGCACGTGCGCTCGCTCGGCAGTGCGCGCGTGCTCGGCAAGCTCATGCCGATCGACATCGTCGACGTGCAATGGCAGGAGGATCTGTCCAACGTCACGACCGTGCAGCGCGTGCTGCGGATTCCGCCCGAGCAGATGCAACGCATGTCGCTCGCGCTGCGTTACCGCGAGCAGTCGTTCCGTCTCGACGAATTGTCCGCGCCGTTCGGCATGGGGCGCGATGTCGCGAGCGATCTCGTCATCGACGCGGAATGGGTCTCGCGCAACCACGCGCTGATCGAGTGGAAGCGCGGGCGCTTCATGCTCGCGGATCGATCGACCAACGGAACCTGGGTGAGGGTGGGCGAGGAGGAGCAGTTCGTGCACCGCGACGAGATGCACCTGCGCAAGAGCGGCACGATCAGTCTCGGCCAGGCGCATGCGGGCAAGGTCGATGACCTCATCCACTACGAATGCAGCGAGGGCTGAAGCCGGTTCCTGGGAAAGCACGCGAATCACCGGTGTAGCCAGCTTCAGCTGAGATGCCTTTCACGTGCCTGTGACGAACCGGAAGGGACAAGTGCGGCAGGAGGATGCGCACCGTCACGGGGTCCGCCATCAGGAACACGCGATACGTTTGTTCATCGGATTCCTCGATCCCGGGAATTTCGAGGAGCCCGGGTTGGTCCTTTCGATGTTCCGCCGCCGACGGGAGTTGCCGGGGGCTCGGCATATCCGTGACAGCGTCCATGCTCGTCCGGCGCGGCGAATCCGGGATCGTCGGGCCGCCGCGACTGGGCGCGCTAGAATGATGAATGCTCCCAGGAACCGACGATTCCCCGCTGTCGATGCCCGTCATCTATCGTTTTGCAGACTTCCGCCTCGATCCGGCGGCTCGCGAACTGTGGCAGGGGAATGTGTTGGCGGAGTTGGCGCGACGCACGTTCGACGGGCTGGTTTTCCTGATCGAACACCGGGATCGCGCGGTCAGCCGCGATGAACTGATCGATGCGTTGTGGGGCAAGCCGGTCGAGGACATCCAGGTTACCCAGCTCATCATGCGCCTGCGGCGCCTGCTGGGCGACGACAGCAGCGAGCCGCGCTTCATCCGTGCGGTGCCCGGTTTCGGCTATCGCTGGATTGCCGAACTGGACGAACAAGCCGCGTCGGCTCCAGATCGTGCAGCCGGGCGGGCCGGCGGTGCGCCAACCATCGGCGGTGCCACGCCGGCCGCACCCGCTTCCGAAGACGCCATTCCGTGGCATCGTCGCCACCGATCGCTGGCGCAGGTCATCGGCGTTGCACTGGTCATCGCGGTCGCGTTCTGGTTCGCCTACACCCGACACGCACGGACCACCGTGCCGGTTCGCGAACCGGGTGACGCCGTCGTGGTCCTGCCGCTGGATGTATCCGATCGCGGCAAAGCGGATGTCGGCTGGGCGCGGTTCGGCGCGATGGACCTGATTGCCGGGCGGATGCGCGACGCGGGCCTGCCTGTCGCGCCGAGCGAGAACGTGATCTCGGCACTCCAGGCGGTGGCCGAGCGCCCCGAATCCGATAGCCGCGCCGCGCTCCGCCACGCGCTCGGCGCCGAAATCTTCGTCCACGGAGCGGTGCTCCGGGCCGATGATGGATGGATCGTCGAACTGACCGCCATGGCACCGGAAGGGCAGGCGCGACGGATCGAATCCGCGCCGGCCGAGATCATTCCCGCGGCCCGGCATGCCGCCGACCTGCTGCTCGCCGCGATGGGCCACCAGGTGCTGGCGGTGGAGAACGACGATGAGGTGCTGAGCGAACGTCTGCAACGCGCACGGGCCGCGAGCCTGGCCCTGGAACTCGATACGGCGCGCAAGATCCTCGACGAGGCGCCCGCGGCGATGCGCGACGAACCCGAGTTGCGCCATCAACTGGCCTGGATCGAGATGCGTGCCGGGCGCCCGGACGCGGTCATGGAGATCACCACCGACTTGCTCGACGATCCGGCGGTCAAGGCCGAGCCGCGCCTGCACGCGCGAGTGTTGAACACCCATGGCATTGCCCACGTCCGCAAGTTCGGCAACTGGCAGGCCGGCGAGCCGTATTTCGATGCGGTGGTGGCGGTGCTGGAGGATCACCCCTGGGCGCCGGAACTCGCCAAGGCGCTGGCCATGCGCAGCGCCGCGCGGACCGCGCTCCAGCAATTCGACGACGCGGCCCGCGATCTCGGACGGGCACGCGCCGTGTTCGAGGCGGGCGCCGATCGCGCGGGCATGGCGCAGATCGAGAACTACTCCGGCAACCTGGAGCTCGCGCGTGGACGGCCGAATGACGCGCTGTCCCATTTCCGCGACGCGATCGAAATCGATACCGGTTTCAGCAACGTGGACGGGCTACGCGCGAACCTGAGCGCCATGCAGCGCGCCCAGATGGAACTGCTGCGCTGGTCCGACGCATTGGAAACCAGCGACCGGCTGTGGGAGCTGCATGACCAGTTCCGGGACCCCGTCGATCCGCATCGCCGGCACTCGCTGTACATGCATCGCGCGGAGGTGCTCATCGCCCTGGGGCGCCACCGGGACGCCGATGCGGTCCTGTCCGGGGTCGCGGCCTTCGAGTCCGACGTTCCCGAGTACGGGCTCCGCTATGAAATGGAGCTGCGCGCCCGCCTGGCCTGGCAGCAAGGCGACTGGGAGCGCGCGCGCGATGCGAGCCGGCAGGCTCTGGATTTGTGGCGGCTGGATACACGGCTGGAGCAGTTGCCGGCCGGACTCGTGCTCCTGCACCAACGCGCCTCGATTGCGGCCGGCACCCCGGTCGCGGCCACGGACATCCTGCCTGCGGTATCGGAAATCGACGATCCGTCGGCCTGGCTCGCGAAGGCGGAATGGGCGGCAACCCAGGGAAACCACGAGGCCGCCGAACGGTTCTACCGCGAGGCTGCCCGGCAGGCGGAGAGCCGCGCCGTGCCGGCCATGTTCGTTGCCGTGGCCGGCACCTACGCTCGCTGGTTGCTCACGCGAGGGCGCGTTTCCGAGGCCCTCGCCGTCGCCGGTCGCGTCGCCGGCTGGGCCGAGGAGGACTACGACAGTGCATTGCTGCAAGTCGTCGTCCTGCATGCCAGCGGCCGGACGGAAGCGTGGGCGGCGGCACTGGACCGGGCCCGGCGGCTGGCCGGCGAGCGCGAAATCCCGGCCGTCCTCCTCGGCCGGCCCGGATAGGATCGCGCGAAGCGGATTCCCGTGCCCCACAGGGGATTTCCGGCCAGATCCGCCTGTGGCCGTGATGCCCGGGCAACCCCGTCGGGGAACGACGGGCGCGCAGAGTGCAGCTTGCGGCGCTTGCCATACGCCGTGCCGCATCCAGGCGCAGCAAGCTGCGCTCCACGAGCCGCGACGCAGCGGTGATTTCGGCGTCGACGCCCGCAAACTGCGATTGGGCATTGCAGCCAGTCAACAAAATCAGCGTGATAACGAGATCAATAGCACTCCGATAGCGCTTTGTAACGACTTCCCGCCGCGTTGTTTCTACGGTCACGCGTTGCAGTGGAAGCGGGGTGGCAGAAGCCTTCCGTCTGCAACCGCTATTCCACGTCTCAGGAGAGGTCCATGCGATTCGTACCCTTCAAGGTCGGGCTGCCCGCGCTGCTGCTGGCTTTTTTCTGCGCCGGATCGGCGTCGGCCGGTAGCGGGATACTGGAAGAGGATTTCGAGGGCGCGTTTCCGCCGGCTGGCTGGAGCGCGATCGACGACAGCGAGGCTTCGCTGAACTGCGCCTGGAAGCGGAGCGACGACTACACCCTGACGGGGCTGCTCGCGAGCAGCCTCGGCGCGGCAGTGGACAGCAACCAGTGCACCCCGGTGGAAACTCCCGACGGTGACGTGGACACCTCGTTGGTTTCCCCGCAACTGGACCTGACCGGCTCGGTCGGGACGGTGCTTTCCTACGATATCGCGTACCGCCATTTCTTCCCGTCCAGCGCCGCCACGTTCGATGTCAGCACCGACGGCGGCGCAAGCTGGACGACGCTGGCCACGTACAACTCCAGCCCACCGATCTCGGAGTTCACCCCCGAGCAGGTGGTCATCGATTTTTCGGCGTATGACGGCGAGCCCAGCGTGACCCTGCGCTGGCGCTACACCTCGGGCCACGGCTGGTGGGTGTTCGTCGACAACGTGATCCTCGGACCGGCCGGTCCCGGCGCGCTCGCGGTGAATCCCGCCGCACTGGATTTCGGCGATGTCCATACCGGCATCCGCACGACCCTCGAGGTCACGGTTGCCAACACGGCAAATCCGGGCGACGCCGATCTTGCGCTGGTCGCGATCGATTCCAGTGGGGACCCGGAATTCGAACTGGCCGGCGGCGACTGCGAGGCTGGCGTCACGGTGCTCGGTCCGGGCGAGAGTTGCATCCAGCGGGTCCGGTTCCGTCCGTCCGCGGTGGGTACGTTCTCCGGCCAATTGGTGATCGGTGCAGACGACAGCCAGAGCCTGACCGTTCCGCTGGCCGGCACCGGTATTCCAACCAGCCGCATCTCGGTCGATCCGCCCAGCCTGTCTGCAATGCTGGAAATCGGCGCCTCCACGAGCCAGGCGATCAGCATCACCAACCTGGGAACCGAGGCCTTGGACTGGGAAATTCCGCTGGTCCACGGTGATCTTGCAGGGGACGCTACGCGGGGTTCGACCGGCGACCTGCTGCGTCAGGGTTTGTTGCTCGTGCCCAATGCCGGCAGGGAAAGCCTCGTCGCGCTGGATCCCGCGACCGGCGATGTGGTCGATCCCGATTTCTTGGAGACGGGGAGCCTCGGCTTCGGCTCCAAGCCGCAGGCACTGATGCATCCGGACGGTGAACACCTGCTGCTGAGCCACCAGACCGACAGCGTCGTCCATTCGTTCGATGCCGAGGGCAACTACGTCGGCATCTTCGCCCCGGCCGGCGGCGCCGATACCGGCATCATGCAGAACATCCGCGGCATGGCGATCCATCCGCTGACGGGCAACATCCTGGTCGCATCGGCGCCGTTCAACGGCACGCCGCACGGCGTGGTCGAATTCGATCCGGAAGGCAACTACCTCGGGCGCTTCATCGACGCCGACGTGTCGGGCGTCACCGGCTACTGGTCCATCGTGTTCCGCGACACGGACATGCTGGTGTCGGCCGGGAACAACATCCATGCATTCCATCTGGATGGAAGCTACATCGGCATCTTCAACGATACCCCGATGAACTTCCTGCAGCAGATCGTCGAACTCGACAATGGCCATGTGCTGGCGGCCAATTCGCAGGGTGGCGTCTGGGAGTTCGATGCCGACGGCACGCATATCGGCAATCACGCGCAGTTCGGTTCGGTCGCCGGCGTCTATCCCCTGCCGAACGGCAACCTGCTGGTTTCCGCGAACACCGGCGTGCACGAGATCGACATGCAAGGCAACATCGTGCGCGACGTCATCACCGGCGGCTCATCGATGTTCAGCCTGGTCAAGGCGCTGGACTGCACGGTGCCGGACTGGCTCACGATTTCGCCGACCTCCGGTTCCATCGCCGTGGGCGGTGCGGCCGATGAAGTCTTGCTGACGTTCGACGCCAGCGGGCTCACCCCGGGCGTCCATGAGACGGTCGTTTGCGTCGACAGCAACGACCCCGCACGGCCCCGGCTCCAGGTGCCGGTCAGCCTGACGGTCGAACAGCCGGGCGACTTTGCCAGCATCGAAGGAACGGTCACGAGCGCCGGCCACTGCGGCGCCGAAACCGCGCCGCTGGGCGGCGCCACGGTAGAGGTGTCCGGCGTCGGCGGTGCGTCGGGCAGCGCAATCACCGACGATGCCGGGTTCTACGAGATCTTCCTGCCGTCGAGCGCGAGTCCGGTGGACATCGCGGTCAGTGCGCCAGGCCACCTCGGTGGTTCGGCGGACGACGTAGCGGTGGGTGTCGGTCAAACCGTGATCCGGGACTTCGAACTCGAGCTGGATGCGCCGTGCATCACGGTCGCGGACGCGAGCTACCACTTCGACGTGCTGCTCGGCGACGGTGCCAGCGATTCGCTGACGATCGGCAATGCCGATGGCGCCGGGAGCCTCGAGTGGAGCATCGGCGAAGGCCCGGGCCTGGCCGCGAATCCCGATCCGCGCGCGCATTTCCCGAGCCAGCGCCGAATCGTCGAGCACAAGCAGGATGCGGATGTGAGCGCCGGTGCCGATCCGCGGCAGGCCGGGAACATCGGGTCGTCGGCCGTGTTTGGCGGTCCGTCCGCGTTCCAGGTGCCCGCCTACAGCACCACCAGCTCGGGCACGCCGCCGGGCTACATCGCCCTGGACGCGCTCGTGCCCGAGGCGTTCACGGTGATCAACGCCGAGCAGCCCACCACGTTCTTCGCCGGCACGTTCATCCGCAACGATTTCGACAATCACTACATGCTCGCCGGTGCGGGTGGCGCGTGGCCGCTCAACACCTTCGGCCGCACGAGTACCGCGACCGGCGAATTCACGCCCTTGGGCACCGTGACCGGCGCGCCTGCAGCGACCGGCTGGAACACGCTCAAATGGGATCACACGACCGGGATGCTGTATGCGGTGGCCAATCTCGATGAACTGTTCGTCATCGATCCGGCCAGCCTCGAGGCGACTTTCCTCGGCCGGATCACCGGACCCGGAGTGAACCCGGACGGCGCAGTCGTCGTGGCCATCGCGATCGCCCCGGACGGCCTGATGTATGCACTCGACCTCGTCGACGACGTGTTGCTTGCGGTGGACAAGACCAATGCCGAGGCCGCCGTGATCGGGTCCGTCGGCATGGACGCGAACTTCGCGCAGGACATGGATTTCGACCAGACCACCGGCATCCTCTACTGGGCCGCCTACAACAGCGGCACCAGCCGCATGTTCAAGCTCGACACGGACACCGGCGCGGGCACGCCGATCGGCGACATCCAGGGCAGGACCGAACTGATGTCGTTCTCGATCGCCCGGCCGGGCGGCGGATGCTCGACTCCGGAAGAAATCCCGTGGTTGTCGGTCTCCGACACGGACGGCACGACCGCGCCGCACGGCAGCAGCGATGTCACGGTTTCGGTCAGCACCGCGGGGCTCGCGCACGGGCACCACGAAGCGTTCCTGTGCGTAGCGTCCAATGATCCGGCCAGCGGACTGATCCGCGTTCCGGTCTCGATCGACGTAACGGATGCCGATGCAGGCTTCCTCGAAGGCACCGTGACAGGCACCGGCCATTGCGGCCAGGACCCGCAACCGCTGGATGGCGCCGTGGTGAGCATCACGGGTGCGGGCACCACGTTCGAGGTCCGCACCGATTCCGACGGCTTCTACCGCGTTCCGATCAACGACGGCGAGAGTCCTGTGGACATCACGGTCAGTGCCTCCGGTCATCTGCCGACCACGGTTTCGGGCGTGGTGATCGAAGCGGGCGTGACCCACATCGAAGACGTCGAGCTGGCGTCGCAGACGCCGTGCATCAGCGTGGAGCCGGGCAGCATCGACGCCGAAGCGGCTCCGGGTGGCACGACCAGCCGGGTGCTGACGATTGGCAACGTGGACGGCCACGCGGATCTCGACTGGGCGTTCGCGATGGCCGGTCGTGATGCGTCGGGCATCCTGCCACGTGGCGAGGACATCCGCATGTCGCAGACGAGCAGCACCGCGATCCTGCCCGAATTCTCGGCCGGCTGTCCGATCGGCGCGAACCATGTGCTGCGCCGCTTCTACTTCGACGAGTATCCCGGAGTCGGCAACCGGATCAACAGCGTCGATGTCGCGATCCTGGATGCCGCCGCGAGCGCGGTCGTGAGCGTCAATCTGTACACGCTGCCGAGCGGCACGCCGGTCGATACCATTCCGCTGGAGTCGCTGCAACGAATCGGAGCGGTCGCGGCGCCGATCTCCGCGGCGGACAACGGGACGATCGTGAACGTGCCGATCGACGCCACGGTCGGCGACATCGAAGCCTCCGATCTCGTGGTCGAGGTAGTCAGCTCCGGCCTGTTCTACATCGGCGCCAACGACGCGGGCGAAACGCACCCCGGCTTCGTCATGGCGCCTTCCTGCGGCATGACCGAGCCGACCCGGCTCGATCAGGTGGAAGGCTTCGAGAACACCCACGTCGTCCTCATGGTCAACGCCGAATCGGGCGGTGGCTGCGCTCCGCCGGAGGACGTGCCGTGGCTGAGCGTCGACCAGGCCGCAGGCACCACGGCGGCCGGAAGCAGCAGCGACGTGGCGGTGAACTTCGACGCCAGCGGACTCACGAAGGGCGACTATGACGCACTGCTGTGCATCAGCAGCAACGACCCGGTCCGCTCGCGGGTCGAGGTGCCGGTCCGCCTGAGCGTCGTCGACGACGACGGCGATGTACCGGTGGTCGCGGTGGCGCCGGGCGCACTGGTCTTCTCCGCCCCCGCAGGCGGCGCGGATGCCGACGAGCTTCTGATCGGCAACGTCGGCGGCGGCATCCTCGAGTGGTCAATCGATACCGCCGAACCGGCGCACGAACTGCTCGCGATCGGCACGTCCAAGTCGATGGCCTTGCCGTCCGCGACGATGCGTGTCGACGGTGGAGGCAGCCCGCGGGATGCGGCCGGCCCGTTGGTTCCGCACGGCGGCATGTCGATGTCGCAGACGCCGGATACCGACATCGCGGCCGCCAACTCCGTGGCCTGCGATGGCGGCGAGAACCGCCTGCTGCGTCGCTTCTATTTCGACGAGCATCCCGGCGTGTCCATGCCGGCCCACATCGAGAGCGTCGACGTGGCCGTGCAGGAGTCGGGCGACACCAGCAGCCTGACGGTGAACCTGTACACGCTGCCTGCGGGCACGCCGGTGGACACGATCCCGGTCGAGGCGCTGGCCCTCATCGGCAGCGGCACGGTTCCCGTCTCGACGGCGGACGACGGTAGCATCGTCAACGTCCCGGTCGAGGCGACCGTGGGCAACACGCTGGCGTCGGACCTCGTCGTCGAGGTCGTGGGCGGAGTCTGGTACATCGGCGCCACCGATACGTCGCAGACGCACCCCGGCTTCATCGTCGCGCCCGAGTGTGGCGTCACGTCGCCGACTCCGATCCAGGCAGTCGGTCCGGATTTCGCCGACACCTTCATCGTCATGGTGGTGAATACCGATGGCGGAGGAACCGACCCACTCGCATGCGACAACCCGTCGTCGATTCCGTGGCTTACCATCGGCACGGCCGCCGGCAGCACCGCGGCGGGCGAAACCGATGTGTCGACGATCACCGCCGACGCGACCGGCCTTGCGCCAGGCATCCACGATGCGCTGCTCTGCGTCGACAGCAACGACCCGGTGACGCCGACGGTCGTGACCCCGATCGAGTTCACGGTGGAAGGCGACCCGGGCATGATCTTCGCCCATGGCTTCGAGTGCGAGCCCGGACTGCCCGGATGCGACGGCGGCAACGACGAGGATGTCGTGATCCTCGACGACATCGACTTCGTGCCGAATGCGGACTTCACCGGAGGCGCCATCCGGTGGCTCGACGGCACGACCTGCGACTGCGACACCGCGCCGTTCAACTTCAACGTGTTCGGATCGACGACGACGCTGCAGTTCTTCTGGCCGTTGAACACCAACCCGAACGAGGGCGGCGTCTCGGTCGATGGCAGCACGTATGCGATGCTGGGCTCCGGTGACACGATCGGCCCGGCCTCGCAGTACCTGGTGTCCACCGCGCAAGCTGCGACGGCGCCGTGGACGACGCCGGGCAACGTCGATGGCTACCTCGGCTTCCGGTTCGACAACGGCGGCACGGTGAATTACGGCTACGCCCGGATCACCACCGGCGCGTCCGGCCGCCCGCTGACGATCGTCAGGGTCGCCTACAACAACGCCGGCGATCCGATCACGATTCCCTGATCGGGTCGAGGCAGGACGCCGTGCGCCGACCCAGGGCGCACGGCGTCAGCGGAGGGCAGCGATCGACAGCGTTGTCGCGGTTGTTGCCGTTGCCGGACGGCGGATCATGCAGCGAGTCGCGGTCATCGGTTGGACCGAACCCTCAACCGGCGCTGCGGCGACATCTCGCGGCAGGTGCTCAGTCGAGGAATTGCCAGGTATCCGCTCCATCGAAGCGCCGGACGACCACCGATTCCAGGAGCGCTGGTTCGAAATTGCGCAGGTTGACGCCATGGCGAGCGCCGGGCGCGGAATCGAGCGGCTCCCAATGGGTGACGATGCCGCAGATCTTGCAGCGCACGTTCCTCAGGGTTCGATCGCCCCAGATGTAGCATTCCGTGTTCTCGGGATGTCCCTGGACAGACACCGTCCCGAATGGATAGTAGGCCCATATGCCTCCCGTGCGCCGGCACATCGAGCAGTTGCAACTCGTGGCCTCGACGGGCGCAGTCGGTAGCGTGAGACGCACCGCGCCGCAGTGGCAGGACCCTTGCAGCGATGGTGTCGGTGGTTCGTGGTTCATGAGGGCGCTACGGGTTCGTGTCGCCTTACGCTAGCATCAATCCAAGTCGCGAAGCGACATCGGCCTGGACGGATTGTCGGGCGGCGGCTCCACGAAGACGGTCCGTGCGCCTTGCCTTTCCACCGTGACGTTGACGGTTCGGCCAACCG
Source organism: uncultured Rhodanobacteraceae bacterium (assembly GCA_964462745.1). Taxonomy (GTDB): domain Bacteria; phylum Pseudomonadota; class Gammaproteobacteria; order Xanthomonadales; family Rhodanobacteraceae; genus Dokdonella_A. Next base: position 1,833 of record CAYWZC010000058.1, on the reverse strand, counting down.
CCCGGGTGCGATGGACCACGCCCTTGGGGATCACGAGGCACTGCCAGGGGCGCAGGACCGCTTCTTCGGCATCCTCGAGCTCGATGTGCAGCTCTCCGGCCACGACCAGGAACAGCTCGTCCGTATCCGGGTGACGGTGCCAGCGATACTCGCCCTCGAACACGGCCATGCGAAGGCAGTCCGCGTTGACGTCGAGCAGCACTTGGTTCTTGTAGGGCTCGGCGACAGCACCCTGCAAGGCCTGGATGTCCACGATCTCCAAGCCGGCGTACCTCGCCCGTTCGGAAGCGTATTCGTCGGCGCCCGGAAATTCAGATGTCATGCAGCCTCCGGTGACCCTGTACGACAGGGAACGAAGCGCCCGAGCCATGCGACGAGATTGTGGATGTCCCGGTTGTCACGCCCGGCCGACCGCGCCGGTCAGGGCCGGGCGAGTCGAAGCCGTCGGCGAAGATCACGTCGATCTGCTCCCGCTCCACCGACCCCATGTCCAGTCGGCCACCGGACACGCGTACGAACGGCGCGCCGCGCTGGTCGTAATCCGGTGGCGGCACGAAGGACGGATCGCCGGCGTCGATCGCCGGCGACTCCAATGGCAGGTAGTGGGTGAAGGTCGGCCCGCCGTTGTCCTGCAAGGGGCCGAGTAGGGGATCCAGGCCGGTGACATTGCCGTCCACGCCATCGACCAGCGTCGGCGTGCTGGAGCCTTCCACCAGGCTGAAGCCGAAGGAAGTCGTCACTGCTCCTTCGACATGGAACTCCGGGCTCGTGGGTGCCGAGTTGTTCGCGACGATGCTGTTGTCGACGCTGAGGCTGTTGCCGCCATTGGCACTGTCGTACTTCATGTAAAACCCGCCGCCGCTGTCGCTCGCAACATTGCCGCTGATGGTGCTGGAACGGATGTGGACGTCCCGGTTCGCGTAGAAGGCGCCGCCAATCTGGTTTGCCGTATTGCCGCTCAGCGTGCTGTTGATGACGGTGGTGTTGCCGAGGAATGCAAAGAACCCGCCACCCTGGTCCCCGGTCGTGTTGCCGCTGACGGTGCTGTTGGCAAGCGTCACGTTGCCGATCACCACGAATCCGCCGCCATCGTTGCCGGCGGAACTGCTTTCGATGGTGACCCGATCCAGCACCAGGTCGGTAGGATTGGCGAACAGCGCGCCGCCGGATTCACTGGTTCTGCCGTCGACCAGCGCAAGGTTGTTCAGGGTCAACGTGCCAGCGGTGCTCACGTTGATGATCCCGCCGCTCGCGGCTCCCGGAGCGGTGTCGCTACCGGAAATGGTGAGCCGCTGCGCAACCGGACCGTTGATGGTGAGGTCGCCGTAGCCGCTGACCTGGAGATTGCCGAGCCCCGCAATGTCGAGGTAAATCGTGCCGGAGATGTTGCCGGCATCCACGATATCGGGAAACCCGGTCGCATTGGCCTCGGCAATCGCCTCGCGCAACGAGCAATCTGCGTCGCACAGGCCATCGTTGGTGTCCGCCAGCTTGGTGACGGTGAAGGTGTCCGCCCGCGCCAACCCGGGCGCGGCGCCCAGGCCCAGACCCGCGGCGGTCGCGAACAGCGCGCCGCCCGCGCGCTTCAACAGCGCCGCATGCAATGCGCGGTGCAGCGCGGTACGTGCAGGGGCGAGGGGATCGGCGGATCGCTCGGCCCGCGAAACAGCGAAGCATCGTAGGGCCATGGCAACCTCCGCGATCATCGGCATGGTGCCCGCGGACCCCGGCTCCCTGTGACCGCGACGCCGGGAAACTGGCACAGCCCGGCGCTGGTGTCAAAAGCTGGGGGTGCGAGCCGGTTACCTGCTGCAGGAATTCTCCGCCATCGCG